>NZ_CP048286.1:2432500-2732500 GCF_010365285.1 Paenibacillus rhizovicinus | reverse complement strand
AGAGCGGATCGTACATGACCTCTTCTACATCGAGAACTGGACGTTCTTATTCGATCTGCGGATCATTATGCGGACGGTAACGAAAGGTTTGTTGAATAAAAATGCCTACTAACCCGGATTATCGCGTTTCCGTTATTATTCCGACCTATAATGCCGGCCCCGAATTCGAGCGGCTTCTTAGACGGCTTCAAAGCCAATCTCAGCCTCCTTATGAAATCATCGTAATTGATTCCGCCTCGACGGACGGTACGGCCGAGACGGCCCGCAGGGTAGGCGTACGCGTCATTCCGATCGCTAAGGCGAACTTCGATCATGGCGGGACGCGGAATGCCGCGGCTAAGCAGTCGAAGGGCGACACGCTCCTCTTCATGACGCAGGATGCGTACCCGGACGATGATTATCTGATCGAGCGTCTGATTGAAGCTTTGTACGCGGAAGAAGATACGGCCTGCGCCTATGCGCGGCAAATCGCCAGGGAGGACGCGGATGGCTTGGAACGGATGGCGAGGGAGAACAACTATCCGCCGGTCTCGATTCGCAAGCAAAGGTCCGATCTTCCTCGGCTGGGCATTAAGACGTTTTTTTGTTCCAACGTGTGCGCTGCCTATAAGAAAACGATTTTCGATGAACTTGGTCAATTCGATGCGCCTGTACTGTTTAACGAGGATCTGTTCTTCGCCGCGCGTTGCGTGTTGAACAGGTATGCCGTTCGGTATGTTGCCGAGGCACGCGTCATCCATTCACATCATTATACGGTCATGCAGCAATTCAGACGTTATTTCGATAATGGGGTCTCCATGCGGGATAACGAATGGGTGTACCCGTATGCTTCCGTCGGGAAGGCCGGCTCGAGCCTCGTTCGCCAGCAGCTGCAGTTCTTGATTCGCAGCAGGCGGTGGCTATGGATTCCGAAGCTCGTGGCAGATGCCGGGGCGAAGCTGCTCGGCTTCCAACTCGGGAAGCGCTACAGGAAGCTACCGCCTAAGTTGTGCGTACGGTTCAGTATGCATCGGGGCATCTGGGCGAAGCTGAACGCGGCGGGGCGGGAGCAGCAATCGGTAACTGGAATGATGAAGTAGGCGCTAACATGCAACCTCGGACGAGCGCGTCCGAGGTTTTTTGCGCCCTTGCCTGAAAACACTAGGCAAGCTGTTAACGCTGACGACACCGATAAGCTTGGAATCAACTCGTGCCGCCGTCATAAATATAAGTATAGCGACCTATAGCAATCGTACCGAAATGAAGAGAAAACGAACATTAAACGGATAGCATTCAAATGAAAACGTTTGCAATAAAGCGTTTTCATCAGAAAAAGAGTGATATTCTAAATTTTTTAAGGTTTTTTAAAGGTTTTAGAAGGAATTCGAATGAATTTGTCGTATTATTAATTTTACCTAAATTATTCGTTAGTCTATCATTTCATACTGCGTTTGAAGAGGAGCTTAAAGTTATGGACGTTCGATCCTTCCAATTAGCCGATTATCAATCTGTTACCGAGCTGCTGGAGACCGTCTTGTCGGAGGAGTGTTACGAGCAGACGATTGAAGCATTTGCCCGTCAACTCTCTTGGGACAGCGAATTAGTGCTTGTCGCTGCTGTAGGTAATGAAATCGCAGGCATTATGATCGGTACGATCGATAATGGCCGCGGATACTACTATCGCATTGCCGTTCATCCGAAGTATCAGCGCCAAGGAATCGGCAAGAAGCTGATTGCCTCGCTTCGCCAGCGTTTCGTCCAACGGAACGTGTCCAAGATCATGATCACGGCGGACGAGCACAACGAACCTATCCTCTCACTTTATGAATCGCTTGGCTACGTCGCGGCGGATTTCTTCCGTTCCTTCCAGAAGCTGAGCATTGTCGCAGGGTAACTCCCCGGCTTCATTCCTCTCTCTATACCGTTATTTCGAAGGACAAGCATATCTGCCGTCATTGCTTTTGGCGAACAGATATGCTTTTCTTAACTTATAGGAAAGATTATGCTTCATTGTTGGAATAATAATTCATAGCAGCATTCGCATTCGCGCTCGCATTTCACGACTTTCAAGAAATCCTGTCTGCGTAGGAGTATAGCTTATGACAACTTATAGGCCCTGTGTCATTAAGAGCTTCAAGAATAACGGGCATTTGCACCGGATGTGGCTGGAAAATTGGCTCGTGCCCGCGGAACAGCTGGCCCCGGAGCATGCCGCGGAATCGATGATCGTCTTCATCAACCGTCAGACCCCGATCCAGGAAGCGGACGGCAAGCAGTGGATCAGCCGGGTCCCGGCGGTGTCCTTCTTCATCCCGGGCGAGTGGTTCAACGTCGTCGGACTGCTGGAAGACCATGGCGTCCGGTATTATTGCAATGTGGCCTCGCCGTTGTTTTTCCAGAACGACGTGCTGACGTATATCGACTACGATCTCGATGTCATCGTCCCCTGCGGGGGCAAGGCTCAGGTCGTGGATCAAGAAGAATACGAGATGCACAAAATCGCCTATCACTATTCGGAAGAAGTCAACCGAAAAGTAATGGAGGGGCTTAAAGCGCTGCTCCACCGCGCGCAAAATGGAGAGGCTCCGTTCAATGACCACCATATTATGTCGTATTACGACGCGTGGCACAAACAAACGGGCGAGGTGTAGCAGTCAATGAATACGGGTCCGGGTTCGAATAGCGAAGCACCGCGGGAAGTCGAACAGGCGGCCTTGGGACCGCGCAAGGGCAGAACGGCACCCGTAAGAACGAAGGAAGAACGTTCCTTGTCCAAGAAACCGGAAGAGGGCCGAAGAAGGGCGCAAGCCAGAACGATGCCGCCATGGCTGTTGGAAGTGAGGGACTGGGGACGCACGCTTGTGATCGCCGTTCTCGTCGTGCTGGGCATGCACTATTTCGTATTCAGCCTTTCGACCGTGAAAGGCCAGTCGATGCAGCCGACGCTGTACGAGAAAGAATGGCTGATCGTGAACAAGATCAGCTATCGGCTCGGTTCGCCCCAACTCGGCGACGTCGTGATTCTGCATGACCCTGCCGAAACGGCGGGCCATAAGGAATACCTCGTGAAACGGATTGTCGGCAGCCCCGGCGACCGGATTGAAATCCGCCAGGGAGAGCTGTACCGCAACGGCAAGCTCGTTCTGGAGCCGTATACGGACGCGCTGATCGAGGATGCCGACTTCGGGCCGGTCACCGTAGCCGGGGATCATTATTTCGTCATGGGCGACAACCGGCATGCAAAGGCAAGCCGCGACAGCCGTGAGTTTCAAGCCGTGCCGCGAAGCGAGATCCTCGGCCGGGCGGATATTATTATGTGGCCGATCACGCGGTGGGCGCATTTGTAAAGCGAGCAGGAAGGAGGTGCCGGGTTGGCAAGCGGCGGCATGGATTGGCAGCAGTTGAAAGACGACATGAAGGCTGCCGCGGAAGAACTCGGCATCGACAAGATCGGCGTCGCTTCCGCGGAGCCGTTCACGGAATTGAAGGAGCGGCTGGAACGACACCGGGCGCTAGGGTACGAATCCGGGTTCGAAGAACCCGATCTTCGCAAACGAACGGAGCCGGAGCTCCTGTTCGAGGATCCGCAGTCCATTATTGCGATCGCGATTGCGTATCCGTCCAAGCTCCAAGATCCGCCGAAATCCGTTCCCGGAGCCAGAAGGGGTATCTTGTCCCGTTCCGCTTGGGGCGAGGATTACCATACGGTGCTGCGGAACAGGCTGAAACGGCTTGAGAATTGGCTGCAGGAACGCGTGCCGGAAGGACGTTTCCTCAGCATGGTGGATACGGGGGCGCTGTCGGACCGCGCCGTCGCGCAGCGTGCCGGCATCGGCTGGTCCGGCAGCAACTGTGCCATCATTACGCCGGAATGGGGATCCTGGGTCTACCTCGGCGAGATGATTACGAACTTGCCGCTGCCGCCCGACAAGCCGGTAACCGAAAGCTGCGGCGAATGCACCGTCTGCATCGATGCTTGTCCTACGGATGCGCTCGTCGCGCCGGGGCAGCTCGATTCGCAGCGGTGCATTTCGTTCGTCACGCAGACCAAGGGACTTGTGTCGGACGAAATGATGCGCAAGATCGGCAACCGCTTGTACGGCTGCGATACTTGTCAGATCGTCTGTCCGGAGAACAAAGGCAAGCATGCGTCGCATCATCCGGAACTCGTGCCGGACAATGAGCTGGTAAAGCCGCTGCTGGTGCCCCTCTTGACGATGGGCAACCGCGAGTTCAAGGAGCGGTACGGCTCCAATGCTTCCGCTTGGCGGGGACGCAAGCCGATTCAGCGCAATGCCGTTATCGCGCTCGGCAATTTCAAGGATGCGGCTTCCGTTCCCGCGCTGGAAGGCGTGCTGCGGGATGATCCGCGTTTCGAGCTGCGTGCGACCGCTGCCTGGTCGCTGGGGCGGATCGGCGGAGAAGCGTCCGCAGCCGTGCTCTCCGAAGCCCGGGGGCGCGAGAAAGACGCTGCCGTGGTCGAGGCGATCGACAGCGCGCTGGCGGGGCTGGCTGCGCGGACGTAATCCTGCTGCCGCGAATTGTTGTATTCTGCCGTTTGCGAACGCATGGTCCCTCATGCTATTATTAAATGCAATATGACTATTAGAGACAAGGCAAGGTGAACGATTATGTGGACGGTCATTATTTCGATCATTACGCTCATCGTTGGTGCCGTCGGCGGTTTCTTCGTTGGCGTCTACTATCTCCGCAAGCAGCTGGAGAAGATGCAGAACGATCCGGAAATGCTGAAGAAGATGGCGAAGCAGATGGGGTATAACATGAACAACCAGCAGCTGTCGAAGGCGCAAAACATGATGAAAAACCAACAGCAGCGCCCGGGCAAACGAAAATAATCGTTCTCGTTGCCTGACGGTTTTCAGGGAAAGGAGACGATGCGCAAATGGCGGGAATGAAAGACTACGTCAATTCACACGTTTCGGATAATCGGGAGAAAATAGAGTATCACATCGGACAAATTCTCGGACTAATCGGAGAAGACGTCAACCGCGAGGGACTTCTGGAGACGCCCGCGCGCGTCACGCGCATGTACGAGGAAATCTTCGCGGGTTATGCCGTCGATCCGCGCGACGTGCTTGGCGTGACCTTCGACGAGCAGCACGAAGAACTGGTCATCGTCCGGGATATCGTCTACTACAGCCAATGCGAGCATCATATGGCGCCATTCTTCGGGAAAGCGCATATCGGCTATATTCCGAGCGGCAAGATCGCCGGATTAAGCAAGCTGGCACGGCTCGTGGAGGCCGTCTCGCGCCGTCTGCAGGTGCAGGAGCGCATTACGTCGCAAATCGCGAACATCATGGAAGAAGTGCTGCAGCCGCACGGCGTTATGGTCGTCGTGGAAGGCGAGCATCTATGCATGTGCGCGCGCGGCGTGAAGAAACCGGGCAGCATGACGGTAACGTCCGCCGTTCGCGGCGAATTCCGCACGAGCGCGGCGCTCCGTTCGGAGTTTCTGTCGCTGCTCAAACAATAAGCGTCAATGAACGTGAACAAGGGCTCGCTGTGCGGGCCGCCTGAATCGGCGGCCGCGCGGCGAGCCCTTGTTTGGTTGTGCTTGAATCGGGTTAAGCAGACTTATAAGCAGCATCCACTTGGCTGAGGAACAAGGCCGCGCGCTGGATGTATTCTTTCGGGTGCGCCCTGAACAGCAGTTCATGCTGGCCGCCTTGCACGACCCAGCTTCGCGACAGCGAATCATGCTGGTCGGCTGCGATCTGCTCCGCCGTGGACACGGAGGCGATGGCATCGCCCGTGCCGTGCATGATGAAGACCGGCATTGGATAAGCAGTCTGCATGACCTGTTTAACCGGCAGACGGTCCAGTTGGACGCCGGTAAAGAACGGCAGCATCCATTTAATGAGCGGAACCGACGGATAACGCGGAATGTCTTTCATATATTGGCGAAGGTTGTTGTACATGGAGTCGGAGCTCGGCAGAAACAAGCTGTCGAGCAGCATGGCATCGATCCGGTCGGAAGCGTCCGTCTGCAGCGCCGCTTGCAGCGCGGTTCCGGCACCCATGGAGAACCCCCAGACGACGACTTCGCCGGCGCCTTGCGACCTCGCGTATTGGACGGCGGCGAGCAGCTGCTGGGACTCTTCCTTCCCGCCCGTAGCGGGCGTCCGTTTGCCGGAAGAGGCATAACCGTAATCGAACATGAAGACGTTATAGTGCAGGCCATGCAGCAGCTCGGCTAAATCGTACATGGGAACCCAGGATTCCTCGCGGTTCGCTCCGTAGCCGTGACTGAAGACGACGGTCCGGTCGGAATGCGCCGGGGCAGCGGCGGCTTTTGCCGTCGACGACGTGCCGGTATCAGAAGGGGTTCCGCCGTTAGCGGAAGGGGCGTTTCCTACAGTGGCCGCAGCAGCTGCGATTGTGACGGCTCCGGCTCCGCTATTGGACGGAATATACCAGCCATGGACGGTCGTCCGGCCGCTCTTGCTCGGGAAGGCGACATCGCTGTACGCCAGTCCTTTGGCATCGAACGGATTCGTGGTCAGCGCCGGCACGTAAGGGTGGGCGATGACCCAGGCGGCATAGCCATGGAAGGCGAGCGCCAGGAACAGCAGCAGCGCAACGAATGCGGACATGACCGCAAGAGCGGCATGCCTGCGGCGATGGCTGGGCGCAGCCTTCTGTGCCGGAGAAGGCGCGGGCGTGAAGGGAGGGAGAAGTCCGGGTGCGAAGCTTCCGGCCGGATGCATAGGCGTGATCGTCGTGCTCATGATAGTAACCCCCTCTATATATGACCGTACATTTGTAAGCGCTTACTACTAGTTCTGTATTCCTATGTTATGGCGGAACCGCCAGCCTGTCAATGTATGTCGACAACTTGTTACGCTCTTGTAATGTTGCTGTAAAATAAGGCCGCGCGCTTTACCGCAGGGGGCGATTTGCGTTATACTGGCTGTAATTAAGTTTCACTCAGTGAAACCGATGACTGGGGGAGAAGGCCTATGACGGAGGATGGCAAATCGACGGTTCGCGCCGTAGAACGCGCGCTGGATTTATTGCTTTGTTTTACCGCCCGGAAGGAATGGGCGATGACGGAGCTGGCCGAGCAGGTTGGCCTGCACAAGAGCACCGTCCACCGCATGCTGGCTACGCTCGAGCAGCGGGGTTTCGTGGCGCGGGACGCCGCGTCGGACCGCTATCGGCTCGGTTTGCGCATTTGGGAGCTGTCGGCTAACATGTCGGGTGCGGACGACCCCGCGGTCATCGGGCTGCCGGAGATGGAACGGCTGCGCGATATGCTTGGCGAGACGGTCAGCCTCTATCTGCGCGACGGCAACGAACGGATACGGATTCAGGCCGTGCAGAGCATTCAGGCGATTCGCCGGGTTGCTCCGATCGGCGCAAGACTGCCGCTTTATGTCGGAGCGTCCAGCAAAGTGCTGATCGCCTTCGAGGAGCCGGCCAAGTGCGAGGAGCTGCTGCAGGACGAGTCATGGCCGGCTTCCTTCGACCGGCTGCAGTATCGCGAGCAGCTCGAGGATTGGCGCCGGCTCGGCTACGCGACCAGCGTGGAGGAGCGCGAGCAGGGGGCTGCGGCCGTCGCGGCGCCGATCTTCTCCCGTACGGGCAAGCTGGTCGCCGCGCTCTCCGTCTCCGGTCCGGCGAACCGGCTGACGCCGGAGAAGATGCGCGAGCAGGCGCCTGCCGTCATGGAAGCGGCGCACCGGCTCGGTTCCATGTTGAAATAATCCGAGGCGCGCGGACGAGCATCGGACAAAAAGAATAGAGCGGGTCTCCGGACAGTCGAATTCGACTGCACGGGGACGCCGCTCTTTTTGCTGCCTTCGGAGCTGCAGCCGTCAAGTGTAGTAGTCAAGGTGTAATGATTGTGTCGGAGTAACCGGCGAAGATGTTTTGCGTGCCGACGGGCTGCGTACTGAGCCAAACACCGATGTAGCCGCCGGGCGGAACGCTCGTAATCGAAATATAATCGCCGATCAGCGGCACGGGAACGGGAGAGTTGCCGTTGGGATTGAACGATTGGTTCGTAATCCGGGTGTTCGTGAAGGTTGCCCCGCCGTTAATCGACCTCGCCACGTACACGTCCAGATCGAAGCCATTTATTTGATTGCTGTAATAAATGACGTTGACTACGCCCGTGAGCGGATCCACGTCGATGTCCGGGAAGAAGTTCTGCGAGCCGGCCGGCGCGCCCGTAATGCTGACGGGAGCCGACCAGGAGCCGTCGTTCGGATTGCGTTTGGCCATGAAGATGTCGGCGTAGCCCTGCCGATTATCCTGCCAGATCGCGTATACGGTACCGGTGAAAGGTCCGACCGAGCGATCCGAGGAGATCGCGGCGAAGGTGAGCACGCGGAAGTTATAGCCGACGACGGGCAGCGGCGACGGAACCGGCACGACGTTGGAGACGACCACCGCGCCGTCGAACGTTCGGCCGCCGTCGAGGGAAACGCGCACGATAAATCTGAAGCTCGGATTGACCGTCACCCAAGCGGCGAAGACATTCCCCGTCAAGTCGACGGTGATGTCGGGACGTTCGACCTGGTCGGATTCGGCCGAGAGCAGGATCGGCTGGCTCCACACCGTGCTGTTGCTTTGCAGCGCTTGAACGAATGCCGTCGAGTTGCCGCCGTTCGCGACGTTGAATTGATGGTTATAGCTGATGTACGTGTTGCCGAGAAAAGGGCTCGATTGGGACGTGTCGATGACCACGTTCGTTTCGTCGTTGTTGATATACGTTCCGAATCCGGGCGCAATGATGACGGGTGCGCTGAACGTCGCGCCGTTGTCAGTCGAGAAGTACGCAACGGTCGTCCCGGAATCCGGTCCGGGGAATACATGGGCGGCGACGGTGAATAAGTTCGGGAAACCGTAAGAAACGACGGGCGCTTCCGCGCCGGTGAAGCCCGCAGGCAGCGGCAGCAAGCTGTTCGCCCAACTGAATCCGCCATCTAGCGACCGGTAGAGTCCGATCAACGGGACGCCCGTCGTCGTATCGACGGCCACGGCGACCATGATGCCCGTAATGAGCAGGTTGACGGCTACGCTCGGCTCGAATTTTGGATTGCCGTTGGGCGTGACCTGAAAGTTGAAATTCGTCATCATGTTCCTCCCTTTGATGCTGGAAGAAAATTCCTACCCCTCGAGGCCGGAGTCAGCCGTTTCATCCTCTTTATATGCATTCTATTGAAATCGCGGAGTTTTGACCTATGCTTGCGTCTACGAACGCAAAAAGGGCGGAACGAGAAGGAGAATCGTCTCGAAACTTTTAAATCTACTGGGAATAAATTGGTAGTGCTAGATGGAGGGGGTGAATAATATGCCATATTCAACAGGTCTTATTACGAACACCCGAGCACTCGGAACCGCCGCTTCTACCGTTTTCGTCAATGCGCGTAATATCACGAACGTCGAAGCATTGATTATTATTGAGGTTTACGTGGTGTCGGACTCGATGCCGCTCACGCTGGCATATCTGTCCGGCTTCATGCTGGCAGGGAAATCGGGCGACAAGCGCGAATTTTTCATAGGCGGCGATAGTGCTTATGAAGTGCAATTGAGCGTCATCAACCCGTTGACCGAAGTCGTCTTATCCACGTTCGGAGTGGACGAGTTCGGTAATTTGGTGGACGGACATCGCGTGCTGCAAGAGGAAATGACGGTTATTTCGCTTCTTTCGACAACGCCTTGATAGCAGGCTAATAAACGGTGAAACGCGCAAATGGGAGCTAACGCATTCGTTGGCTCCTTTCGCGCATCATGGCGGTCGTTTACATAGCGCGGAATCCGGCGCCTCACAGGATAGCCGCACAAGCAAACTTTTGCCGCTTCAATACAATAGTACAGGATGGTTGCGGCGGAAGGAGTGACAACATGGTCGATTTAGGGATCGTAATGCCCGTGTATAAGCAAAAGCCGGCCTTCCTCGAGGCGGCGCTGGATTCTGTGCTGAAGCAAACGTACCAGAACTTCAAATTGATCGTCGTCATTGACGGCGCACCGGAAATGGAGCCGCTCGTCAGGAAGTTTCTGAACGGCGACCGCCGGGCGGCAATCCTGTCGCATGGCGTGAATCAAGGCGTCGCGGCCGCGCTCAATACGGGCTTCCGACCATTGCTGGATACCTCCGGCATCGACTACTTGACTTGGGTCTCCAGCGACAACGTCTACTATCCGAGGTTTCTCGAGACGCTTCGCCATGCGCTTAAGAAAGGGCCGGAAGAGCTGGGCCTCGCATACAGCTCGTTCCAAGGCATTAACGACGAAGGCGTGCAGCTCTATGACGAGCAGACGCTGGCCGCGCAGCGGCAATACCAATCGCAGCCTACGGAGAAGCTGCTGGACTCTTCTCTGATCGGCGTTTCTTTTATGTACAAATCCCGCTATGCCAGGCTGATCGACGGCTACGAGCTCGTGCCTGTAGAAGATTACGACTATTGGCTCCGTCTCACCGAGCATTGCGAAATCAAATATATTCCCGTGGAGCTCATCGAGTACCGCGTGAACTCCGCGCTCAGCGTATCGGCAATGCTGCAGACGGTTGCCCAGCACCGCAAATGGCGGTATACGTATCACCTGGCTAGACACCGGGCACGGACGCGCAGAGGGATCGCGCCGGCCATAACGATCTTATATCCATTGAAGGAAGCGAACGCGCAGGCCATCGAGCGCATCGAGAACCTTTACGAACAGACCTTCAGTAACTATATATGCTATGTATTGGATTTATCTCCGGATATGCGGGTTACGGCCGAATTATCGAGCATTTCGCATCCGCTGACGGACTTCAAATGGTTTCCGAACACGAGCAGGCCCATGGCGCTGCTGCACGCCGTGCAGATGATTCAGACGCCGTACAGCTTGATTCTCGGTCAGAACCAATTTACGGATGCGATGAATTTGTCGATCATGTACGATGAAATGCAGAAAGCGGCGCCCGAAGTCATGTCCAATTACTACACCCCGGACCGTACGCAGCTCGGCTATCGCCATGCGAGCATGGCGGCCCACGACAACGCTGCCATCTACGACGAGTTGTTCCGCAGGGATTATCTCGTCGATTACGTGAAAAATCATTACATGCAAATGAGTGATCTCGTATGAAAATGCTCTTCACCTTCTATAATCCGAGCGGCGGCATGGAGACGCTCAACCGCATCCGCTGCAAAGCGTTGAAACAAAAGCATGCCGAGTGCCACCTGCTATACTCCATCGACGGCGAAGGCCGCAAGAATATCAAAGATATTCCAACCTTCATCATGAACGAGGAAGAAGCCATCCGGCGCCTGATCGAGCGCGAGAAGTATGATATCATCGTCGTTTGCACCGATGTGACGCTGCTGATGCTCATGCGAAAAGTAGGCTATCAAGGGCTGCTTATTTTCGAAATCCAGGGGCTCGGCACGCTGAAGACGGCAAACGCGATTCTGAAAGACATCTCTGCCCGCGTGATGGAAACGGCGGATGCGGTCCTGTATCCGCAAACGAGCCATCTGAAGCAGCTGCTGCCGGAGCATCTGCCGAACCTCCCCCACTTCTGTTTCGACGATCCGCTGGATACGCAGGATTTCGGCTATGCCGCCTATCCGCCGAAGCCGTTTCCGATTATCGGATGGGTCGGTCGCATCGAGGAGAACAAGAACTGGCGAGACTTCCTGCTGATCGGCGCAAGGCTCCTCAATCAGCATCCGGAGGGGTATCTCTGGATATTCGGGGATCCGAGCTTGAGCGAGCCGCGCGAGAAGGCGATGTTCGACAAGTGGGTGGACGGTTTGCAGCTGCGGCAGAAGCTCGTCATGCACGCGAACGTGCCCCATGAGCAAATGGCGGATTATTTCTCCATCATCGGCGATTCGGGCGGGCTGCTGCTGTCGACTTCCATCCTCGAAGGATTCGGTTACGCCGTCGCGGAAGCGATGCTTTGCCGCTGTCCGGTACTGACGACGGATTCCGACGGCATCCGAAGGTTCCTCGTGCACGACGTAACCGGCAAGCTGTACCCGAGGACCAATATCAATAAGGCATTTGCGGAAGCGCAGTCGCTGATGCGCGACATCCCTTTGCGCAATTCGATCATCGATCAAGCGGAAACGCATATCAAAGCGCATTTCTCCTGCACGAAATACGCGGATAATTTCTTCGGCATGCTAAGGAAACTGAAGGGAATCAACTCCAGGACCGAGCAGCTTTAACATATAACAAACGGGCCCGCTCAATGAAGAGCGGGCCCGTTGTATGGCATGGCAATATTGAATTGCCATCACTTATTTGGCTGTGACTTACTTCGCTGCGTTAGCCGCAATCATTTGACGGAGCACGGTTTGAAGGATACCGCTGTTCCGGTAGTAGTCGACATCGACTAGGGAATCCAGACGAACGATGGCAGGGAATTCAAACGTCGTACCGTCTTCGCGCGTTGCGACGACCGTAACGGTTTGACCCGGTTGAACGTCGTTGCTCAGGCCGACGATGTCGAACGTTTCGCGTCCCGTGATGTTCAGCGTTTTCCAGCCGTGACCTTCTTGGAATTGCAGAGGCAGAACGCCCATGCCTACCAGGTTGGAACGGTGGATCCGCTCGAAGCTTTCAGCGATGACGGCTTTGACGCCGAGCAGGAACGTGCCTTTGGCCGCCCAGTCGCGGGAGCTTCCCGTGCCGTACTCTTTACCGGCGATAACGACGAGGTTCTTGCCGCTCTTCTGATACAGCATGGATGCGTCGTAGATGGACATCACTTCGTCCGTCGGCAGGTAAGTCGTTACGCCGCCTTCCGTGCCAGGGGCAACCTGGTTACGAATGCGGATGTTCGCGAACGTACCGCGCATCATGACTTCATGGTTACCGCGGCGCGATCCGTAGGAGTTGAAGTCCACTTTGTCTACGCCGTGTTTGATCAGGTATTCGCCGGCAGGGCTGTCAGTCTTGATGTTACCTGCAGGAGAGATATGGTCCGTCGTAACGGAATCGCCAAGCAGTGCCAGCACGCTCGAGCTCTTGATATCCGCAATGTCGCCGATGTCGGAGCCGAGGTTTTCGAAGAACGGCGGGTTTTGGATGTAGGTCGATTTGTCGTCCCACTCGTAGCTCTCGCCAGTCGGTACGTCGATTGCGTTCCAACGCTCGTTCTGCGTAAAGACGTTCTCGTATTTGTCGCGGAAAATTTGCGGGCTCATTGCCGAAGCCATGGCATCCGAAATTTCTTTGGACGTCGGCCAGATGTCTTTGAGGTAGACAGGCTGGTTGTTGCCGTCGTAACCGATCGGATCGGAGGACAGGTCGATGTTGACCGTTCCGGCAATCGCATAAGCGACGACGAGCGGCGGCGATGCCAGGTAGTTCGCTTTGACTTGCGCATGCACGCGGCCTTCGAAGTTACGGTTACCGGACAGTACGGCTGCAACCGTCATGTCGTTGTCCGCGATTGCTTTGCTTACTTCGTCCGGCAACGGACCGGAGTTACCGATACAAGTCGCGCAGCCGTAGCCTGCAAGGTAGAAGCCCAGCGCTTCCAGCGGCTCAAGCAGGTTGGCGTTCTTCAGGTAGTCCGTTACGACCAGGGAACCCGGCGTCAGGGAGCTCTTCACGTAGGCCGGCTTCGTCAGGCCGCGCTCAACGGCTTTCTTCGCTACCAGACCCGCGCCGATCATAACGCTTGGGTTGGACGTGTTCGTGCAGCTCGTGATAGCCGCGATAACGACTGCGCCCGTGCCCATTTTGCTTACTTGGCCGTTCGTGTGTTTCACTTCGACGAACTCTTCGATTTTGTTGTCGGAGAGGCCGTAGCCGCCTTTGTCGATCGGCGTGCGGATGATGCTGTTGAACGATTCTTTCATCGCCGTCAGCTCAACGCGGTCTTGCGGACGCTTAGGACCTGCAAGGGATGGCACGATCGTGGACAAGTCGAGTTCAACGATGTCCGAGAATGTCGGTTCAGGCGTATCGTCCGTGCGGAACATGCCTTGAGCCGTATAGTAAGCTTCAACAAGCGCGATTTGATCTTCCGTACGGCCTGTGGAGCGCAGGAATTGCAGCGTTTCGTTGTCGACTGGGAAGTAGCCGACCGTTGCGCCGTATTCAGGAGCCATGTTGGCAACCGTAGCACGGTCAGCAAGGCTGATGTTGGACAAACCAGGGCCGAAGAACTCGACGAATTTGCCGACAACGCCTTTTTTACGAAGGATTTGCGTAACTGTCAGGGCAAGGTCAGTCGCCGTAGCGCCTTCTGCCAGGCTGCCGGTCAGACGGAAGCCGATAACTTCCGGCGTTACGAAGTACAGCGGTTGGCCGAGCATGCCGGCTTCCGCCTCGATGCCGCCGACGCCCCAGCCGACTACGCCAAGACCGTTGATCATCGTCGTGTGGGAGTCCGTGCCTACAAGGGAGTCCGGATATACGACAGTTTCGCCGTCAACCGTCTTCGTAGCGGCAACGGATGCCAAGTACTCCAGGTTGACTTGGTGAACGATACCCGTACCCGGCGGAACCGCGCGGAAGTTATCGAACGCCGTTTGTGCCCAGCGAAGGAAACGGTAACGTTCGCCGTTGCGTTTGAACTCGATGTCCATGTTATATTCAAGTGCTTCCGGCGTTCCGAAAGCATCGACCATGACGGAGTGGTCGATTACAAGGTCAACCGGTACGAGCGGGTTGATTTGTTTCGGGTCGCCGCCCGATTTCTTCACGGTATCGCGCATCGCCGCCAAGTCGACTACTACCGGTACGCCGGTGAAATCCTGCAGGACGATACGGGCAGGAATGAACGGAATTTCTTTGTCTTCGCGTCCGTCAGCCCAAGTTGCGAGCTGCTTCACATGTTCTTTGGTAATGCCGCGTCCGTCGAATTGACGAACGGCTGCTTCAAGAAGCACTTTAATGGAGAAAGGGAGTTTCGAAATTTTACCCAGGCCTTGCTCTTCCAATCCGCCCAGACGGTAGTAAGCATACTGCTTGCCGCCGACCGACAGCGATTCGCGGACGGAGTATTCGTTTTGCTTTGTCATTGCGCTTCGCGCCTCCTTGATTTGCGTGTTTCGGTTTCACTCTGTGAAACACAATTTCATAAACACTTCATAATGTAAGTATAGCGGTTTTCGAGCAAATAGGAAAGACCAAATATCGCCTGCTGACGGGGATCCGGCGCCCTTTTTTACCTGGAAACCGGACGAGGATCAAGCGTTTATTCACATGAAACGGCCTTCTTGCTCATATAATGAACCAGCATTATTCCGCCCATGAGCTGGGAGGTTTATTCCAATAACGGACGTGCGGGGAGGAATCACAGGTGCCGCGATCGCGAGTACGACCCGGAACAGGCAAGACAGTAACGAATAAAAGCGCGGCCGGCAAGCCGCCGGGCCGTGTTTCGGCGCCGCCCGTGCGGCTGCACGGCGCGGGCAGTTCAGGAAGCGCGATGCTTGCGCAAGTCAGCGGCGAACCGCCGGATACGGCCAAGTCCGAGGGTTGGAAGGCGGCTATTCACCGTTACGTGAAGCTGTACAATCAAGCCGAGATCGACCGTTACGCCGCCCCATTCGATGCCGTCATCTCCGATGGGGACCACTTGTACCGGTTCGGCCAGCGGCTCGGCCGGCTGCGCGAACAAGAGCTGCTGCGCGGCATTCTGCCTTCCCGGAGCGAGACGAGCGCCGAGCTGCTGCGGATCAGCGAATCCGGCACGCTGTCCGAGGTGTGCGTGCTCATCGAACTCCGCGTCAAACGTACGATCGAGCATCGCGGGCGCACGTATTTGGAGGAACGCTTCGACCGCGAGCGGCTTTGGCTGGCGGCCGAAGACGGGGACTATGTCATCTCCCGCGTCGAGCCGATCGTTTCCGAGCGCCGGCCGCGGTTCAGCTCGTCCCATTCCAGCCATGCCGGCGAATTCGCCGACGAGCAGGCGCTGGCCGCGGAAAGCAAGCCGCAGTCCATACCTTATATAAATTATGATGTTTTGCCGTTTTTCAAACATGGGCGGGCTGGAATCCGTTACAGGCGCGATTTGGCCGCCGCGTATGCCGACCGCTGGTGGAACGAGCCGAATCCCGCTTACGAAAATTTCGAGGTAAACTGCACCAATTTCATCTCCCAGTGTCTCTTTGCAGGCAACGCACCGATGAACTATACTGGTAAAAGGGCTTCCGGCTGGTGGTACCGCGGGTACAGCGGCGGCCGGGAAAATTGGAGCTACAGCTGGGCTGTGGCGAACGCGCTGCAGCATTATTTGTCGGTTCCGCACAACGGGGTACTGCGGGCAACGGTCGTCGAATCGGCGGATCAACTCGCTCTCGGCGATGTTATTATCTACGATTGGGGCGGCGACAACCGGTATCAGCACAGCACGGTCGTGACCGCGTTCGATGCTGCCGGCATGCCGCTCGTGAATGCGAATACGGTGCCAAGCCGCCATCGCTATTGGGATTATCAAGATTCCTATGCATGGACGGAGAACACCAAGTACCGTTTTTTCCATATCGCGGATGAGTTTTAAAATACAAGAATGTGTAAGTTCCACTTTATTCATCGACTTGTATTTCTCGGGGATGAAACGCGCCGCGCCGCCAGAAGGACGGCGACAGCCGTTTCATCTTGAGTGCGCTTCAAGCCCAGTGGAATGACAACCCGCCTGTGTGGGAAATTTATACGTAACCGGAGGATTGAATCATGGGGGAGAAAGTGCGCGTAGGGCTGGTTTACGGAGGGCGCTCCGGCGAGCATGAAGTTTCGCTGCAAACGGCCTTGGCGGTCATGAAAGCATTTGATTACGGCAAATACGAAATCCAACCTTTCTATATTTCGAAATCGGGCGAATGGCGCTCGGGGGAAACCCTGCTCGCGGCGCCATCGGATTTGGCCGCGCTGCGGCTTGGCGGCGGCGATGCCATCGTCGGCACGGATGCGCTCATGCCGGTATTCAGCGGCAGCGGTTTGGAGCCGGAAGCGGCTGCCGACGCGACGATTTCGGCGGTTCCGGCCGAAGTGAAGATCTCTTCCGTCACGTCGGCCGTGAACAGCGTGGCGAACGCAGCCGGTGAAGGCGGCGCCCTTGACGTCGTGTTCCCATTGCTGCACGGTACGTTCGGCGAAGACGGCACCATCCAAGGATTGTTCGAAATGGCGAACATTCCGTACGTTGGAGCGGGCGTGCTAGCTTCCGCGGTCGGCATGGATAAGATCACGATGAAGAAAGTGTTCGCTCAAGACGGCCTGCCGCAGTGCATTTACAGGTATTTCAACCGGACGCAGTGGGAGAAGGATGAGTCCTACTACATCATGGAAATCGAGACTGCTCTCGGCTATCCATGCTTTATCAAACCGGCGAACCTGGGTTCTAGCGTAGGTATTTCGAAGGCGCGCAACCGCGAGGAACTGATTGCAGCCGTAGAATACGCGTTGCGCTTCGACCGCAAGGTCATCGTCGAGGAGTTCGTGGACGCGCGCGAGATCGAGGTTAGCGTGCTCGGCAACGACGAGCCGCGGGCTTCCGTGGTCGGGGAGATCACATCCTCGAGCGAGTTCTATGATTACAAAGCGAAGTATGTCGATGGCAAATCGATGATGCATATCCCGGCGAATATCCCGGCAGAAGTATCGGAGTCCGTACGGGAGATGGCGATCCGCGCATTCCAGGCGATCGACGGCTCGGGATTGTCGCGCGTCGATTTCTTCCTGCGCAAGGAAGACGGCCAGCTGTTCATCAACGAAGTGAATACGATGCCGGGCTTCACGCCGTACAGCATGTATCCGCTGATGTGGAAAGAAAGCGGCGTGCCGTATACGGAGCTGTTGGATACGCTGATCGCGCTGGCGATCTCGCGCCATGCCGAGAAGCAGCGCATCGATTACAGCGGAGGAGGTCCGGCTTAGCATTAAGCCGGATTTTTTCTGCTCTTTGGTGGACGGGGCTGTGGGACTGACGGGTGAGGTGAGCTGGCGGGGCTGGTGGCCGGGTGAGCTGGCGGGGCAGGCGGTCTGGTGGGCCGGGTGTAGCGACGGAGCTGGTAGGCCGAGGGAACTGGTGAGGCTGGTGGCTTGGTGGAGCGACAGGGCTGGTAGGCCGGGTGAACTGGTGAGGCTGATGGAGCGACAGGGCTGGTGGCCGTGTGAACTGGCGGGCTGGTGGCCTGGTGGGCCGGGTGTAGCGATGGCGTTGGTAGGCCGAGGTGAGCTGGTGAGGCTGGTGGCTTGGTGGAGCGACAGGGCTGGTGGCCGTGTGAACTGGCGGGCTGGTGGCCGCGCGTGTGTATTTCGCAATATCTTCACCGGGTTCCACGGTTGCGTGGGGCTGCACTAATTGCGCTAACGAATCGTACGAGCCTTAAACGGGCAAAATGAACGTTCGAAACGGGATAAGGAATCGTAGAAGCCTTATTTCGATTAAAACGGACTATTTAGTGGGTTAATTAGCCGAATAGCGATGCTGAGGTTCGTTACGTTGCAGAAGGCCAGCAATACGGGCAAATAGCGTTATTTGGGTTCGTTAGCGCTGCTTACTTGCCGGGTTCCCGGCTGCGAGGCTCCGCTCCGCAAAATTTAAGCTTATGCTTACGAAGCAGTTTTGCTTACTTGCCAGATTCCCGGCTGCGAGGCTCCGCTCCACAAAACGTAAGCTTATGCTTACGAAGCAGTTTTGCTTACTTGCCGGATTCCCGGCTGCGAGGCTCCGCCCCGCAAAACTTAAGCTTATGCTTACGAAGCAGTTTTGCTTACTTGCCGGATTCCCGGCTGCGAGGCTCCGCTCCACAAAACGTAAGCTTATGCTTACGAAGCAGTTTTGCTTACTTGCCGGATTCCCGGCTGCGAGGCTCCGCCCGCAAAACTTTTAGGAGGTCATACATATGGGATTTCAATCGGAGTTTAATTCGGTCTGCAAATTCAAGTCCAAGCAGGAGTTGTACGAGCTCTTGGAGTATGGCCGCGGCAAAATGGTCAAAAGCGGCTTCCGCGTTTACCCGACCGGCCAGAAGGTGATCGCCTACACGCCGGACAACGAAGCGATCGCCATCGTGCGCATTCTCGTGTCCATCGCCGAAATCAATTTTCAAGGCGAAGAAGTGACGCAGGTCGAGATGGAGCTCGTCCGCAAGCTGACGGAGGAAGAAGCGCGCGTGCAAACGGCGCTGGCGTATGAAATGTTCTTCGGAGACCAACAAGCATGATTGTCCGCTTCGGGTTCGTTGCGATGAGCGTGCTGCTGGAGAAGACGTCCCCGTCCCGGACGATGACGTATGCGACGTTCTCCAAGCTGGATGACCGGGAAGCGGCATTGCGCCGTCTGGAGCGGATTGCGGAGGAGAATCTGCGGACGACGCTGCGAATCATGAAGCACTGCGTCGGTCACGACGTCTACGTGTACCGCATGACATCCAAACTGATTCCGCTTGCGACGCATGACGCGCTGAAGGACTGGAACCCCTACCCGGCGCTCGAAGAAGCGTTCGCGGATGTCGGTCGGTATGCCAAAGAGAAAGGCATGCGGCTGTCGTTTCATCCCGATCATTTCTGCGTGTTCAGCACGCCGCGGCCCGAAGTGCTGGCCAAATCGGCCGAAGATTTAAATTACCATGTCACGATGCTGGAGCATATGGGACTGGACCCGATGACCAAATGCAATATTCATGTCGGCGGCGCCTACGGGGACAAGCCCACCTCCTTGGAACGGTTCATTGCCCAGTTCGGCGCGCTGCCGGACAGGCTTCGGAATCGCATTACGCTGGAGAACGATGACAAGACGTTCACCGTGCGCGAAACGCTTGCGGCGGCCGAGGCCGTCGGTACGCCGATGGTGCTCGATATCCACCATCACGCGGTCAATGACGGCGGCGAGAGCGAAGCGGCGCTGCATGACGAGCTGTGGCCGCGCATAGTACGCACGTGGAATGGACCGGACGGGCAGCCGCTGCCTCTCGCGCCGAAGCTGCATGTATCGAGCCCGAAGAGCGAGCGGGACCCGCGCGGTCATGCCGACAACGTCGAGGCCGGACCGCTGCTGCGCTTCCTGCGCGGCGTTAACGGCTCGATTCCGCAGCTCGACGTCATGATCGAGGCGAAGCAGAAGGATGCCGCGCTGTTGCAGCTGATGGCAGACATGCGGCAGCTGCAGGCGGATGGCGAGGCCATTCGCGTCATCGACGGCGGCAGCATCGAGATCTACTAATATCAAACGGATATCGCACAGAGGCGCAAAAGAGGCTTGCAATGAGGCTTGATCTTTTGCGCCTCTTACGTTATTTTTGGTAAAGGAAGCGCTATCATTTCAGCCTTTACACCCTGGTCCTACTTCCGAATTGGCATCACCACTATACGGAGAGGATTGTGATTCAATGAACGGATTATTGGCAGGGAAGAATATGCTCGTCATGGGCGTAGCGAACGACCGCAGCATCGCGTGGGCCATCGCGCAGTCGCTGGCGGCGCAAGGTGCACGATTGGCGTTCACGTATGAGAACGAGCGCGTAGAGGAGCGGGTGCGCAAGCTGGCGGATACGATTTCCGGGTCCATCTTGCTGCCGTGCAATGTAACGGTGGATGAAGAGATCGAAGGTCTTGCCGATCAAATCCGGGAGAGCTTCGGCGTCCTTCACGGCCTCGTACATAGTATCGCTTTCGCGAAGACCGAAGAGCTGGAAGGCATGTTCGTCGATACGTCGCGTGCCGGCTTCGCGCTTGCGCACGACATCAGCGCTTATTCGCTGACGGCTGTCGCGCAGCGGTTGTATCCGCTCATGACGGAGGGCGGCAGCATCATGACGATGACCTACCTCGGCGCGGAGCGCGCGCTGCGCAATTACAACGTCATGGGCGTGGCCAAAGCGGCGCTGGAAGCGTCCGTACGTTATCTCGCCGCCGATCTCGGCCCGCACGGTATCCGCGTCAACGCGGTCTCCGCCGGACCGATCCGGACGCTGGCTGCCAAGGGCATCAAAGATTTCAACTCGATTCTGCGCCAGGTCGAGGAGAAATCCCCGCTCCGCAAAACGACGGATGCCTCCGAAGTCGGCGACACGGCGATGTTCCTGCTGAGCCATCTCGCGCGCGGCATTACGGGCGAAGTGATTTACTGCGATAACGGATATAATATCGTCGGGGTATAAGCGGATTTACAGGAATTCATAGACGTTTCATAGGCGATTTTCGGTTCGGGCTGCTTGCGGCTTGAATGCGGAAATCGCTTTTTTTGATCCGGAGATGGGACAAGAAATCGCAAATGATTCTGAAATTCGACAATTCTATCTTTGGAACTATGATCGATGATGCTGGGAGCGCAGTTTATGGAGGGAAAGAAAAAAATTTGCGGACAGGCAGAGTTCGACAACCTTTTTAAGTTACACATTGTATCATTGAGACAAGTGAAGTTGATAGAATAGTGCAATGGTCCTGCATCAAGCAGCAGGGAGGGAAATGACTTGATAGACAGGGAGGGAGAGAGGGTTATGTTCACTTCCGCGAAGGACGAGGCCGCCAAACGAGAATGGATTACCTTGCTGCTTCAAGCTAAGGAGCTCGGATTGACGGTGGAAGAGATACGCTCGTTTATCGAAGCTTCCAATAATGTAAGCGATTACAGGCGACAAGCCTAGCATGAACTACTACTCCGCGGTTTCGTTGTTCTTCTTCCATTTCTGAAACTCCAAAAACTCTTTGAACTGCGTCTTGCTAATGCCGGAGGACATCGCTTCCTTGAGCAGCAGCTGCCAATCCGGATCAAGCAACTGTTCGTCGGCATTCAAGTTGCCATATAAGAGAGAATGGATGGTCACGTCCAGCGCGGAGGCAACCTTCTCGAGAAATTGTATGGAGGGATTGGACTGCAGTCCGCGTTCGACATTGCTGATATAGGATTTCGCCACCTCGGCCCGGTCGGCAAGCTCGGATAGAGACATTCCTTTGTTCATTCGCAATTGATGGATTTGCTTTCCGATATCCTCGATCATGCTCATACATCCTTTGTTTCATAGAGTTTAGCAAACCCTGCATCCCTGCAGGAGTGGGACCTTGGTGCTTATCCACATATTAAGGGGTGCTTATGGATTTGTAAAGTTGCGTGTCATGTTATTGTAAGCCGGCCCGAGAGGTCGGTTTTTTTGCGTCTGAACAGAAGGACTGACTCTCGGTATTGTTTATGGATAAAAAATTGAATGTTCTTTATAAAGAACAATAAGTAGAGGATTCTGGAGATAACGTAAGAAAAGCGCTGTATAATTGTGCATAAACTACATATTTTGTTCTTAATCAAGAATAATCGAGCGAATTTCCGGCTTTTCATTTTCAGGAAGTTCAGGTTATATTTAAAGCGCAAAACGTTCTCAATAAAGAACGAGCGTAAACATCCTAAAGAACAACCTTGTCGATACTGGGGGGCTCGTCTTGCTGAGATCGCAGAGAATGAAACAGAAACGGAAGGCTCGCAGGTTGAAAACGACACTTTATATTATCAACGGCGTTATGGTGCTGATGTTGGTGTTTATTTTGACATCAAGCCGGGCGGGGCTGACCTACGGCGCATTCACCTCGACTTCGGAAGCGACGTCAAGCATTGGCATCTGTCCCGTCTTTCCGCAAGATATTGAAGCGCTGCTAGGCCAGTGGAACGATCATATCCGTCAAGGAAACGCTGCATATGCTTCGATAGCCGGAAGCGCGGCTCCGGATGCCAGCTCACCGAGTACGACTAATCTTGAGGCGAGTTCGGACGAGCAGCTGCAAGAGCTGAAGACTTCGTATCTTAACCGGCTAGCAGGCATTCCGGATGAGCTGCAATCGATTGCTTCCCTTAAAGCCGTGAATGAACATTCATTGCAGACCGTGCAGGAAGAGCTGGGCGCGGCAGGAGCCGTCTTGGGGCAGCTGGAGAATGATGTGAACACTGTAGACGCAAATTGCCTGCGGGTGAATGATACGTCCCTACTGGCGAAATTCGGAAGTGCGACTGATAACGATCTTACGGGCTCGCCGGCTCTGCATCAACGGGCCGAACAAGTATATGAAGCGCTTGCTTCCGATCAATCCGGAACTGTGTCACGGCCGGGGGAACAACCTCAGAGTAATGATGGACTGGTCGCAGATAGCTTCGTAACGCTATATGACGGGAAACAAGCCGCGTTGGACAATGCCTCGGGAGCTCTGTCGCAGCTGCAAAGCAACCTGCAAGCACGTGTAGCCGGAATTGATGAGCTGTTGGCATCAAGGGCCGAAGCTGCCGAGCAAGCGAAGGCTGCGGCGGAACAATCGGCGGACGAAGAGAATTCAAGCGCAGAGCGGCCTGACGCTGGTAACGAACAGCATGCAGAAGCGGACAACGCTGCGGAACCGAGCACGGTGACGCAAGACCAGCAATCGGCTCCGCAGAATAATCAGCCGCAAGACGAGCCGCAAGGCCAGCCTGATATGGCGCAGGACAATAAAACGGGTCAAGGAAAGGCGCCAGATGCAGGCCAAGGCGCAGAACAAGACCCGCCGCCGGATCCGCAACAAGAATCGTCAGAAGTCAAAAGTTCCAATGATTTGCTGCAAATGTCATCGTCCGGTCCTTCAAGAACCGGACAGGCTCAAAATTCAGATGAATCAGGCGGTGTATCGCAATGAAACTCAAGAAAATCGTCAGCCATTTCGTAACCGGCGTACTGATCGTACTGTTTCTGATCGTGGCCTTGTCCACGGTCATGTCCAAGGCATCCGGGGGCGCTCCCGAGCTGCTCGGTTACCAAATTAAAATCGTATTATCTGGCTCCATGGAGCCGGGAATTAAAACGGGTTCAATCGTAGCGATCAAGCCGGGCGGAGATATGAATCGCTTCGCGAAAGGCGACGTCATTACGTTCAAAAATAGCGAAGACATGATTGTTACGCACCGTATCTTCGATGTGGCCGAGCAGGACGGACAGAAGCTTTATACAACCAAAGGCGATAACAACCAAACGCCGGATACGACCCCGATTCCTTCTTCCCGCATTATAGGCAAGTATACCGGGTTCACGATCCCTTACGTGGGCTACGGCATGAACTTCGCCGATTCGAAGAAAGGCAGCTTGCTTCTGCTGCTAGTACCGGGCTTGTTGCTGCTGATCTACTCCGTCGTCACGACATGGAAGGCGATTTCGGAGCTGGAGCAGAAGAAGAGTCAACCGGCGGCTCCGGCGGCGCCATCGAACCCAGACGCATTGTCCTAGTGATTGTTCTCCTTGCGCCTATCGTAGGGATGCAATATATATTACAACCTCGTAAGAGGATATCCGGGGAGGAAATGAAAAATGAGCATTAAAGTGAAATTGGGTCTTGGATTGGCTACTGCAGCACTTGGCTTGTCGTTGATTGGCGGAGGAACGTTCGCTTACTTTAGTGATACTGCCGTAAAAACAGGTACGTTTGCTGCCGGTAATGTTGACTTGAACGTAGGAACGAGCCAAACGGAGACGATCAGCTTCGCTAATCTTGCTCCTGGGGATCATATGACAAAAACCTTTAAACTCAACAATGACGGATCTCTCGATATCGGTAAGATTTACCTGTCGACAAAATACACCGTTCAAGATAACGGCATTGCCAATAGTGAGGATCTAGGCAAATACATTAAAGTAGAATTCTTGAGAAACATCGACAAGTCGGATCAGGTCGTAGAAAGCATGACGCTTTACGATTTGCTAACCAGAACTCCGGACGCAGCGGAAAATACGCAGTTTGATATTATCCAGTGGCTGGCAGGTCATGAGGAAGCCGCAGGACTTAAATCCCACACGTCAGATAGCTTGATCGTCAGATTCACGTTCGAAGACAACGGTCAAAACCAAGATCAGTTCCAAAACGATGCGTTGAATCTGCAATGGTCGTTCGAAGCGAGAACGACCGGCGTAGCGCCGAAAGAGCTGTAATCCATTCTTTTCACTAAAACTGGCTGATGTCGCCTTAATGGCGATGCAGCCGGTTTTTTTATGGCTGATTTGTGCATGCATCTGGAAAATGATAAACTTTGAAGGCGGTGTGTAAGCGCTGCGATTACGGGGCAAATGAATGGTTTTACTTCAGGGCAGCCCATTTCGACGAAACTTTGACTGTCTGGCTCCGTATAGTAGTAAAGCAATGATGAATTCATAGGAAAGTAGTGTGATATACCGTGAACGATGGGAATGATATCCCTGTGATCGGGGGCAAAAGCTTCACCGCCGTTGCGATTAATTGCGCAGCCAAGGCCGGTGAATGGATTAAGACTAAGCTTGGCAATCATACAAGCCTATCGATAAAGCATTCCGCTCAGGATTTGGTGACGGAAGTGGATAAAGGCGCGGAGACGATGATCCGCAATCTGGTAGGGACGCATTTCCCTCATCACTCGTTTCTTGGGGAGGAAGGCGTAGAACCGGGGCCGGAGGCTTCTACGAAAGCGCTGCAAAGCGTGCAGGACGCGGAATACTTATGGATCGTGGACCCTGTTGACGGAACGACGAACTTCGTGCACGGGTTTCCTTATTTCTCGGTATCCATCGCGCTCGCGTACCGCGGCGAAGTCATCGTCGGGGTCGTATACGACCCGATGAGAGACGAGCTGTTCGTGGCGGAGAAAGGCAAAGGCGCTTACGTGCGCGGCCGGCGCATGGCCGTCTCCGGCGAGACGACGCTGCGAGAAAGCCTGCTGGCGACCGGCTTCCCCGCCGACCCGCACTACGCGCAGCCGCTCAATATGAAGCAGCTGCAGGCGATTGCTCCGCAAGTGCGCAATATTCGCTCTGCCGGCTCTGCCGCGCTGCACATGGCCTACGTTGCCTCGGGACGGCTAAGCGGCTTCTGGGAGATCGGCCTCAATTCTTGGGACTTGGCGGCAGGCGCCTTGCTCGTGAAGGAGTCGGGCGGCACCGTTACGGATGTGCAAGGTAATGATTATCATCTCGGCGTTCGTCATGTCGTGGCATCCAATGGCCGCATGCATGACGAATTCGTAACAGCCCTTCAACGGGCAGAGGCCGGCAACTGACGAAGAACGTCTCTTATTCCGTCCGCATATGACGGGAGAAGAGGCGTTCTTTTGCATAGAATAGCGTAAGACGCTATTTGGGATGGGGAGGCTGGCGGGATGTTCATCGAGCTTGACGTGCAGGGCGATGTGCCGCTTCACGAGCAGATCGCGCAGCAAATTATCGCGGGTATCGCTTCGGGGACGCTGAAGCCTGGAAAGACGCTGCCGTCGGCCAAGCGGCTGGCATCGGATCTGCGCATCAAGTCGCAGACGGTGCACAAAGCTTACCGAAGCCTGCTGGAGGATGGCTTTCTGGTGGAACGTTATGACGGCAGGCTGGGCATGCTCGTGCCGCCGAAGGAGGAAATGCCGAAGCTGACGGAGCGGTTCATGGAGCGCATGCATGACCGGCTGCGCGCGCTGGCGGCGGAAGGCAGGGCCAGAGGGATGACGGAGGCGGAATTCAGCAGGGCCTGCGTCGCGATTTACCGCAGTGATTTATCGAGGATGGGAGATTCATTGGAATGAAGGACATACCGAATAACCGGAGAGGCACGCTCTCTCTGCATTGGTATTGGCTGCAAGGGCTGCTGATCGCAGGCTCCGTACTGATGGCGGCGCTGCTGTGGAAGGACATTCCGCCGACGCTGACAACGCATTACAACCTCCATTTCGAGCCCGACGGTTTCGGAGATAAAAGCTGGGGAACCGTGTTCCTGCTCAATATCGTGCAGCTTTGCCTGCTCGTTACGATTCTGGGCACGAACGCGGTCATTGCCCAGACGGCCAGCGCCCAAGCGTTGGACAAGGGGGCGAGCGAGGCAAAGCAGCACAAGTTCAGGTTCGTGAACAGCGTATTTCTATACGGCTTGTCGCTGCTGCTGACCGCGTTCTTCAGCTACATTCAGGCAACGATGCTCTACGGGTGGCCGAACGAGGCACTTGCGGCCGTGACGGTGGTCATGATGGTGCTCGTCGTCGGCGGGATCGTCGGACTCGTCGTGACGGTAAGACGGCTTGGCCTGAAAGGGCAAAGCGCCGGCGGAGACGGAGATGGCGCGCATTGGCTGGCCGGAGGCGGATTGTATTACAACCCGAAAGATCCGGCCGTCTTCGTACCGAAGAAATACGGCATCGGATGGACGGTCAATTTCGGTCGCCCGATGGGGTGGATCGTCGTCATCACGCTGATTCTCATTCCGTTCGCGATCGTGACGCTCGTCGCGGTCATGCTTTAAATAAATAAACGCGAAAACGCCTAGCCTCGGAGAAGGCCGACAGCCGTAGCGAGTACGGTTGGCCGGCCGGCTGAAGAAGCGTCTTGCACCGGTTTATGCGGTGTGGGAAGCACTTCTGCCGCTCAGTCTCAGTGAGGATAGGCGTTCTTGTTGTTGACAGGGGAATGGGCGACTCGCGATCGTGACGCGCGATGGCTCGTGCAGGGCAAGCTTGTCATCGTTGCAATGGCTTGCTTGTTATTTTCTTATTGCTGGCTGGTCATCGCCGCAAAAGCGCGCTCGGCCGCAGCGATCGTGGCGGCGATGTCTTCGTCGGAATGGGCCGTGGTCAGGAACCAAGCCTCGTATTTGGAAGGCGCCAGGCAAATGCCCTGATCCAGCATCAAGCGGAAAAACTGCGCGAAGCGCTCGCCGTCGGTATCCTGCGCCTCGTCGTAGTTCGTGACGGGATGGCTGCAGAAATGCGCGGAGAACGAGCCGCGGATGCGGTTGATCGTCAGCGGAATGCCGTGCTTGTCCGCCGAGGCCTGCAGCGCATCCGCAAGCGCCGCTGCCTGCGCATCCATGCGGTCGTACACGCCTGGCTGCTGCAGTACCTCCAGGCAGGCGATGCCTGCCGAAATGGAGGCCGGGTTGCCGGCCATCGTGCCCGCCTGATAGGCCGGGCCGAGCGGCGCGACCTGCTCCATCACGGCCTTGCGGCCGCCGTAGGCGCCGATCGGCAGTCCGCCGCCGATAATCTTGCCGAGCGCCGTCAGATCCGGCTCGATGGCGGCGTGGTCCGGGAACGCGGCATACGTTTGCGCGCTGCCGTAATGGAACCGGAAAGCGCTGATGACTTCGTCATAGATGACAAGCGCGCCTGCTTCGCGGGTCATCCGGCAGAGCCCTTCTAGGAAGCCGGGCTCCGGCATAACCATGCCGAAGTTGCCGACGATAGGCTCGACCATGACGGCTGCGACATCGCTGCCGAATGCGTCCAGCGCCGCGCGCAGGCCGTTCAAATCGTTGAACGGCACGGTAATGACCTCGCTTGCGATGCTGACGGGCACGCCGGCGCTGTCGGGAATGCCGAGCGTGGACGGTCCGGAGCCGGCGGCGACGAGTACGAGATCGGAATGTCCGTGGTAGCAGCCGGCGAATTTAATGATTTTGCTCCGCTTCGTGTAAGCGCGGGCGACGCGGATCGTCGTCATGACGGCTTCCGTGCCGGAGTTGACGAACCGGACTTTATCCATCGAAGGAATGGCTTCCTTCAGCATGCGGGCGAGCGTAATCTCCAGCTCCGTCGGCGTGCCGTAGAGCGTGCCGTTCGCAGCCGCCGTCGTGATCGCTTCCGTGATATGAGGATGCGCATGGCCCGTAATGATGGGACCGTACGCGCATAAGTAATCGATGTAACGGTTGTCGTCGACGTCCCAGAAATGCGCTCCCTGGGCGCGCTTCATGAAGACGGGCGCTCCGCCGCCTACGGCCTTGAAGGAACGCGAAGGGCTGTTGACGCCTCCGACGATATGTTGAAGCGCTTCGGCATAGAGTGCCTCCGAGCGCGGGCGATGCGTGGTGGACATGGATGGTGCCTCCTTAGTGTCGGTTGAGTCTCAGCATATGCATGCATCTCTTACATGAATCCCAGAAAGAAAATCGCAATTCTTATTGTACCTCTGAGGCACGGGCCAACACAACAGAAGAGGGAGCGGCCGAATCCGTCGGCACGCTCCCTCTTCCAATCTTATTGCCCAGATCCATTGGCAGTGTTGCCGCTGCCCGTACTGGTCGTATTCGTGTTCGATCCCGTACCGTTGCTTTGAACGGAGGAATCGGTCGAAGTCGTAATGGTCGTATCCTTCGTCAGTTCATCCTGTACGTATTGCTTTACCTTATCCTCGTCGGAAATGGCAAGCACGGAGGCTCCGCCGACTTTCTCGCCGCTAATCAAGTCCATCGGTGGCACTTGAGCCTGGCCTGCGATATGGCTCTTCACGCCAAGCTGGGCAAGATCGATCATATCGGAGACGTCGATATTCGTTTTCACGTAGCCATCGACGCTGTCTACGATCTTCTTCATCTTGAGCAGGCTCCAGCCGCTCTTCATCTTGTCGGCTACGGCGCCGAGCAGCTTGCGCTGGCGTTCCGTGCGGGTAAAGTCGCTCATCGCGTCATGACGGAAGCGTACGTACTGCAGCGCCTTGGTACCGTCGAGATCCTGAACGCCTTTCTTCAGATGGATATCGTACCGGTTGCCGTCCGCGTTGTCGACGTAGTTCATGTCTTTCTCAACGTCGAAATTCTGAATGCCGCCGATCGCATCGATCACGGATTTGAATCCTTCAAAGTCGGTATACACATAATATTGAATATCAAGTCCGAGCACTTCGCCGATCGTTTGCATCGCAAGATCCGCGCCGCCTACGGCGAAAGCCGTATTGATGCGGTCATGGCCGTGATCCTGAATGTCCACGTACGTATCGCGGAGCACGGAGAACAGGTGGATATCCTTCTTAACCGGATCGATCGAGACGACCATCATGGAATCGGAGCGGGCTTTCTCGTTATCCTTCAAGCCGCGGTTGTCGCCGCCCATGATCAGAATGTTGACCCGTTCCTTGCCTTCCCATTCAGACGGCTTCTGAGCGGTGGTAACCTCATAATCGGTGAATTTAGGATCGTTCGTCGGTTCGCTTAATTTCTTGAGTCCATTAATGGATCCGTAGGCCTCGTATACAAAATACCCGACGACCGCCAAAATCACGACGGATACGCTTAACAGCGCCCATCTCCAGGGTCTTTTCCGTTTGGGTTGTTTAGGTTGCTTCGCGCGAGCCATTTGCTTGTAGTTCCTCCTTGTAATAGGTCCGAACGGACGAGGAGAAGACCCGCTTCGGAACAGATGAAATATACGTTCTACTAGATTGCTATAGAGATGAGGGCAAATTGACCTAACGTTAACAAACAGTATAGCATTACATATCATAAAATTATAAAATGGATTGTCGTAGAGAATCAAGTTTTATCTGATAGAAACGAATAGGCCGGATATTTCCTAGGAAATGTCGAAATGAAGGGAGCCGGAACGCAAAATGCTGGCGATTGACGTAAGGGATTTACGGAAACAATTCCAGGTACAGAAGAACCGCGAAGGTCTCGGGGGCGCGCTGAAGGATCTGTTCAAACGAGAGTACAACGAGATCACGGCGGTCAAAGATATCAGCTTTCAAATTCCGCAAGGCGAGATTTGCGGCTACATAGGCGAGAACGGAGCGGGCAAATCGACGACGATCAAAATGCTGACGGGCATCCTCGTCCCTACCTCGGGACACCTGATGGTAAATGGCTTCGTGCCTTATAAAGAAAGGGAAAAGTTCGTGCGCGGCATCGGCGTCGTGTTCGGTCAGCGCAGTCAATTATGGTGGGATATCGGCGTAATCGAATCGTTCCAGCTGCTGCGCAAAGTATATCGGGTGCCGGAACCGGAGTATCGCCAGCGCCTAGATGAATTGGTGGAACGTCTACAGCTTGGGGAATTGCTCAATCGTCCCGTTCGGAAGCTGAGCCTCGGTCAACGGATGCGCTGCGAGCTCGTCGCTTCGCTGCTGCACAATCCGTCGATCCTGTTTCTGGATGAGCCGACCATCGGCCTCGACATCGTCGTGAAGACGGAAATCCGCGAATTCTTAAAAAAAATTAATCGAGAACAAGGGACCACGATCTTGCTGACGACCCATGATTTGCAAGATATCGAGGCGTTGTGCTCGCGCGTGATCATGCTTGACGATGGCCGGATTATCTATGACGGCGGATTGGACGAGCTGAAATCCCGCTGGAGCAAAGGCCGCGAGCTGCAATTCCAGTTCGGCGATCAGCCGTCGCTCGATGCGCTTAGAAGCCTGACGGACGGTTTGAGCGGCGTGGAATGGAGCATCGACAACGAGCTGACCGCGACGATGTGGCTGCCGCATGCCGTGAACGTATCGGACGCGCTGGCGCGCGTCGTCGGCGGAAGCTCGGATATCCGCGACATCAAGATCATGGAGACGAACACGGATGAGATCGTCCGCGAAATCTATTCGTCGGGCTCGGCCTCGAACGAAGCGGCGGCGAAGCTCAGCCAAGGCGCGGCAGGAGAGCCGGCAGAAGGTGTATCCGCTTCGGCCGTTCCGGCTAGCGCCGACTTCGCAACGGTGACGGCAACAACGGCGCACCCGCAAGAAGCAACCGCAACCGTGACGGCAACAACGGCGCCGGAAGCCGTTGCCGGAACCGCAAACGCCCGCTCGGCAGGTTCGTCGGCGGCAACCGCGGCTTCCGCGGCGCAACCGGCGACCGGTTCGCCTGCCGGCCAAACGGCCGCCGACTCGCCGGTTCCCGTCGGCGCAGCCGCTTCCTCCGATAAGGAGACGAAGTCATGAACAGCGCTTACCTGGATTTGATCCGCATCCGTTTTCTGATGATGCTGGCGTATCGCGTCAACTACTACAGCGGCATCGTCATCTACACGATCAACATCGGCGCGTACTATTTTCTGTGGGAAGCGATCTACGGGGAGCAGAAGGTGCTGGCCGGCTTTACGCTCGCGCAGATGACGACATACGTCGCGGTCTCGTGGATGGCGAGAGCCTTTTACTTCAATAACCTCGACCGCGAAATCGCAAACGAAATCCGCGACGGCAGCGTTGCGGTGCAGTTTATCCGCCCGTACAACTACTTGTTCGTCAAGCTGATGCAAGGGTTCGGAGAAGGGTTGTTCCGGCTTTTCTTGTTCATGGGGCCGGGCTTGGCGCTCGTCTGTCTGATTTTCCCCGTGAAGCTGCCGTCCGACCTCGGGATTTGGGCGATCTACCTCGTCATGCTGTTGTTCAGTTTTCTTATTAATACGCAAATCAACATGCTTGTAGGCTTATTTGCTTTCTTCGTCGAAAACAACGAGGGCATGCTGCGCATGAAGCGGGTGCTCGTCGACTTGTTCTCGGGCGTCATCGTGCCGATCTCGTTCTTCCCGGGCTGGCTGGCCGTAACGATGAAGTGGCTGCCTTTTCAAGCGATTACGTTTCTGCCAAGCTCCGTCTTCACCGGCAGGATAACGGGATCCGAGGTTGCGCGCGTATTCGGCATTCAAGTCGTCTGGTTCGTCGTCCTGATCATTCCGATTGCATGGGTATGGCGTCAGGCGCGGACCCGTTTGTTCGTGCAGGGAGGTTGAGGAAGCATGTTCTATTGGTCGCTCGCCGCAGAGTATATGAAGAATTACGTCAAAACCAAGCTCACCTACCGGGCGGATTTCTGGATCGAAGTGCTGTCGGACTTGTTGTTCCAAGCCGTCAATCTCATCTTCATCCTCATCGTGTTCCGGCATACGCCGACGCTCGGCGGCTGGACCGAAGCCGAAGTGGTGTTCGTGTATGGCTATTTCATGGTGCCATCCGGTATCTTCGGCGCCTTGTTCAACATTTGGAATTTCAGCGAGCGGTACATCGTCAAGGGGGAAATGGACCGCGTGCTGACGCGCCCGGCTCATAATTTATATCAGGTGCTGCTCGAAAATCTCGATCCGCCGTCCTTGTTCGGCTCGTTCATCGGCCTGATCATCATGATCGTGAGCTGGGGCGATCTGGGGCTGACATTCCATCTGATGGATATCATCATGCTGGCCGTGTTTACGATCGGTTCGGTTATGATCTATGCAGGAATATTCACGTCGCTTACGGCGATTTCGTTCTATTCCGACGCGCCGACGGGCATCCTGCCGCTGATGTACAATATTTCGAACTACGGCCGTTACCCGGTCAACATTTATAACAAAATCATCCGCTTCTTCCTGACGTGGCTGCTGCCGTTCGCCTTTGTCGGCGTCATTCCGGCTTCGTATTTCTTGGGGCGCAACGAGACGGGGTTGTCTGATTTGGCGCCATACACGCCGCTTATGGGAGTTATCGTGCTCGGCATCGGGCTGTTCATCTGGAATCATGGGGTGAAACGATATCGGGGCGCAGGGTCGTAAACAAGGTTTAAGAGAGGGGAAATGGGATAATGGCAGCAATCAAAGCGAAAGCGGCCGTGGGGAAAAAGGCGCCGGACTTCGCGCTTCCGGCCATGGGCGGACGAGAGGTGCGCTTGAGCGATTATATCGGCCATAAGGTGGTCATCTTCTTCTATCCGAAGGACATGACGCCGGCCTGCACGCAGCAATCCTGCGACTTCCGCGACGCGTATGCGGAGTTCGGGAAGCAGAACACGGTCGTCATCGGCATCAGCAACGATCCGGCGGAGAGGCACGAGAAATTCGCGGCCAAGTACGAGCTGCCCTTCGAGCTGCTGGCGGATACGGAGCACAAAGTATGCGAGCTGTACGGCGTCTGGCAGTTGAAGAAGCTGTACGGCCGCGAATATATGGGGCTCGTGCGCTCGACTTTTCTCATTGACGAGAAGGGCAAGCTGGTGCGCGAATGGCGCAACCTCCGCGTGAAAGGCCATGCGGAGGAAGTGCTGGCCGCCGTTAGCGCGCAGTAGGTGCTGGTAAGCGGACTGGGGGCAGTGTACTGGGTGCAGGTCATGGCTGGAGATCGCCAGGTTTCCTCCCATTCGCGCGCGAGTGGGGGAGGCACTGGAAAAAGGTGCCGACGCCGCCCGACAGGGACCCGCGCTGTCTGTGTTGGTTTACCAAGCTCCGCAAAAACAAACCGAGGAACCTCCTGAAGATGGCGATATCGCCGTCTGCCGGGGGCCTCGGTTTTTTGCTGCCCATTGCTGCATTCCTTCTCGCTGCTATTTAAGGCTAGCTCCCTAACGCTCTAGCCTCGCCGCCTTGCTGCAATTGCCTCCATTCGCTCCACGCCTCCTGATAGCGGCTAATGTCCTCAGAATGGTACGTCAGGCAGGTCGCCATCCGGAAGTACATGGCCATCAGCATGTCTTCGATCAACGCTTGCTCGTGCATCGGGGGGAGACCGGCGCGCTCAACCGCTTGAAGCAGAATCGGAAGATGCAAATCATCCGGAGACGAGCAAAAGGCATACAGCAAATCGTACAAGGGCCGCCCGATCTTCGGAAACGGATCGATGATCCCCGCGAGCTGCCCATCTCGAAACAAGAAGTTGTGCACGCCGAAATCGCCATGCAGAATATAAAGGTTTTCCCGCAGAAGCCTAGTGCTTCTGCGCGATTGGATAGCTCGAACAAGCTCATGATCCGCCGGGCTCAGGTGATCGCCAATGACGGTACGGGAATAAATCAGATCTCCGTCGATGCGCTCGGGAGCTTCCACCCATTCGAATTCATCCGCATGTTCCGAATGAATGTAGTGGCGAATAATACGGTCGGACAGCTCCGGCATAAGTTGTGATTTTGTCTTGCGATCGTAGTCGGTGTCGCCGGCGATAAAATCGTAAAGATAAAAGCGATACTGCGGATCGACGTAGCGGATGACGGGGAACAGCGGGATCCCCTGATACATGCCGTAGAACCGAGTCTCGGCGGCAATGATCTCGGGTTCATTGGCTTTGAAGACGAACAGACGCGGCGTGTCCGAAGTGCCGAGTGCCCAAACGGTGCTATTGCTCCCGCCCCTTAGTTTGCTCCATTGGTCCACTGCCATCGGCAGCACCCGAGCGGCAATAATCTCGTGCATCAGTTCCTCTACCATACCGGAAGCCCTCGATTCTCAATGAATATAGCAGATGCGGAAACGGCTGAGGAGCCTGCTCGCTCTCCCTTTAAGCGGTCCGTAGTCAATAAAAGAAGAATGCGGCACTGGCTCCCCCAGCTTAAGAAAGGACGCGCTCAGCCCCTGTCCGTAGCAGCTCAACCGCCTTGTCAAGCGCGGCATCCCGTTGTTGATAGAGATCTTCCCTGCTTAGTGAGATCTCGATGTCCGGCGCAATGCCGACGCCTTCGAAGGGAGTGCCGTCCGGCAGGAACGCGCGAATGGCGCCGACGGTCACGCTAATATTGCCGTTATCGAATGTTCGCGCGACCGGCTGGCCGGTGGATCCGAATGTCCGCTCGCCGACGATAACCGCCCTGCCATTGTCCCGGAACGGCAGGATGAAGTCCTCGGCCGCCGATCCGGTGAACCGATCGGCCAGCAGGATAAGCCGACCCGCGTAAGCATCCGCGGCGGGATCGGCATAACCGGAACTGCATTCCGCGTAGCCGTAATCGTCGGCGAACCGGAATTTCGCGTTCGGATGCCGACGGTTCAGAAACTCGGGATGGCGCGACCGTTCCGTCCACCAGCGATGCGGACGATCCATAAGCTTGTCTGTCAATCGTCCTGGCGTCGAGCCGCCGCCGTTGCCCCGGACGTCGATAATAAGCGACGCGGAATCCCGGTATTCCTCCAGAAGCAGCAGCGCCTGCTCCTCGAATTTGGGGTGATTGAAGCTTGGTATGCGAATGTATGCGACCTCAGTGCCAGGCAGCCGCCGCCCCGTCGTTTCTCCTTGATTAAGAGCTTCGAAATCGACCGGTTTGCGAGGCAAGCTAACACACCGGCGGGTTCCTAGCTGATCCATAATCTCCACCTCGACCCGCTCGTCGGGCAGAAGCTGCGACAGATAGTAGGGCAGCCGGGCGATATTCGATCTCCAATCGGTCATGCCAGCGAGCGACCCGATTTCTTCCAGCCAATCGCCCAGCGTCCTGCCTCCAATCTTCAGTACCGAATCGCCGCGCTTCAATAAGCCGGAATGATCCCCGTTCACGACCCATTCGCCGTCCGCTTCGATCAGCGCAAGACCGAGCATTCCGCCGTACGGAAACGGCATGGCCCGATCGAAATAATTGGAATGTCCGTTGCGAAGCTTGCTGAAGTACGCCCACATGACGTGCTGAAAGTCGGCCCGCCGCTCCGCATGAGAGGCTTTTTCGAACCACTCCTCCATCACGTTTCCGAGCTCATCCGGTCCGATGCTTGCGTTCTCCCAATGAGCGAATGCCTTCTCGGTCAATCTTACGGTTTCCGCCACGATGATTAATCGCTGTTCCAATGACAGTTCCTGCATGAAACGGGCCTCCTTCAATTTTGGGGATGACGAGGGGGTCGATGCCGCTTGCGCTCTAATTTCTTCATCCGAACGAGAGCGTGCCTCGATATAGCATTTTGTTGGACAAGAAAGCGCCTCCTTTATAGGGGAATTATATCATTTCCGCATGGATACATAGACCATAATTTCCACAATAATCAATTACAGATATCGTGGAAAATCAAACATGCGTCCGTGTTGTTAATTTTGATGCCGCATTCGGGGCCTCCGGAGGTGTAAAGGGGGCTGTTGATGGCGAAACTAGCAGGTAGAACGATTCAATAGGATGGAAGAGTAGGAGAGGAGCCCGAAAATGATTCCAAAAACGCAGCAAGGCGAAAAAGGCGGCGAGCCGCTGCACGCACTGGATCCGGATATGTGGCCGGAAGCGGCGCAGCAATCGCTGCAGCTGATGCTGGCGCGGGTTAACAGCGTGCTGCTTGGCAAAGAAAAAGTCGTATCGCAGGTGTTCAGCGCGCTGCTGGCGGGCGGTCATGTGCTGCTTGAGGACGTGCCAGGCGTCGGCAAGACGCTGCTCGTGCGGGCTATTGCCCGGGTAATAGGCGGTGAATTCCGCCGCATTCAGTTTACGTCCGACATGCAGCCGGCGGACGTCGTCGGCGGGATGGTATGGGACGGGAAGCGGGGCGAGCTCGTCTTCCGCCAAGGGCCGCTGATGGCGAATGTCGTGCTAGCCGATGAAATCAACCGCACGCCGCCGCGCACGCAGTCCGCGCTGCTGGAAGCGATGGAGGAGCGGAGCGTGTCGGCCGACGGAGAGACGAGGCCGCTGCCGTCGCCGTTCATGCTGCTCGCCACCCAAAATCCGCTGCGGGACGACGGCACGTACCCCTTGCCGGAAGCGCAGCTCGACCGGTTCATGATGCGGCTCTCGATCGGCTATCCTGCTCCGGAGGATGAGATCAGCATGCTGGCTTCCGGCCGGCAGCGCCTGCTGCCGGAGCTTCTTCGTCCGGTCATCGTGCCGGAGGAGTGGCTGCGCATGCAGAAGGACGCGCAGACGGTGCATGTCCATCCCGCGCTGCTTGCCTATGCGGTGCATATTGTCGGCGCGACGCGCGCTTCGTCGGAGCTGCAGCTCGGCGCAAGTCCGCGCGCGACGCTGGATTGGATCCGCGCCTCGCAGGCCGCGGCTTTCGTCGCGGGAAGACGCTATGTGGTGCCGGATGATTTGAAGCATACGGCCGAACCCGTGCTGGCTCACCGGCTGCTTTTGCGGGAAGAGGCATGGGTGAAAGGGAACAGCCCCGCGAAGGTGCTGGAGGACATCCTGACCTCGTCTCCCGTGCCGATGCCGGCCTCCGAAGGCGGGCGCCGAAGATGAGAACGGCGGGAACGCAGCAAGGGAATAGGAACGGATCTGCGATGCCCGGAGAGGTTAAACCGTTGCCGGAAAGCGCGCTCCAGGAACCGGCAGCCTCCAGGCTGCGCAGCCGGATGATGCCGCGAATTATGGCGATGGTCATATTGGGCCTCGGCCTATTCGCGCTCATCGAACGGGGCGGAGCGGTAGAGTGGCTGTTCGCGGCCGTCGCGGTGCTGGCGGCGGGAGGCGGCCTGCTGCTTCCGTATGCGGCGCTGGGCCGCATTCATGCGGAACGGATCGTCTATGATGCCGAGAACCTTGAAGACGGCGGCGAAATGCGCGCCGCGCTGACGATCAGGCTTAGCCGCATGCTGCCGTTCATGTGGGTATGCGTGCAGGAAGAGATCGCGAACGCCTGCGCGCCGCAAGGCAGCGGCATACATATCATGCGGGCGCTGCTTCCCGGCTTCAGCCGCCGGCTGACGCTGACGTATAAGGTGAACGGTTTGCTGCGGGGAGAACTCGAATTCCGCCGTTTGACCGTGACGGCCGGAGATATGTTGGGACTAACGGTGCGTACCGTCGTCGTTGCCTGCCCGGGCCATGCGATCGTCAGGCCTTCGGCGCCGGCCGGAGAGGAGCTCGGCGAGCTGCCGGGCTTTGAAGCGGCGCAAGCCCGGCAAGGCATGCAGCCTGTCTCCGCATTCGGCGGGCAGATGATGGCCGCGGCATCCCGGCTGCGCAGGGACGGAGCGGGACCGGAGCTGCGCGGTTATATTCCCGGCGATTCGCTGCGCCGGGTCGATTGGCGCGCGATGGCGCGAGGGCTCGGCATGCAGACGCGCATGAGCGAAGCGGCCGAAGCGGGGACGGTCATCATTATGCTGGAAACTTCCGCGTCCGCGTATGGCAAGGAGCGCAGGCTATTCGATGCCAACGCCGGCCGGGCGGCGGCGATGATGAAACGAGCGGTGCGGGAAGGGAAGAGCGTAAAGCTGCTGACCAACTCCGCCGCGGAGAGCTTGATCTTCGACGGGGCGGCGGGAGCCGATCTTCGGGAAGCCGAAATCCGCCTTGCGAAGCTCCGGCTGGATGAGGCGTTCAAACCGATGTCGCAGCGATTGTCCGATGTCGTCGCGGGCGCGCCGCGCGGCGCATCCGTGATTTGCCTGACGGCGGGCATGACGGGCAGCGCCGAAGCGATCGCCAGACCTTCGAGCGATCCCGGCAATATTACTTACGGTGCCAAGCTGGCGGGCGTGAGGGGAATTCAGCTGCTGCTGCTTTTGTCCGTGCCGGCCGATAAGGGCGATGCGGCCGCCGAAAGCTGGCGGGAGCGGCTGCAAGGCACGGGCTGCCTCGTGAGAGCGATGCCGATGCCCAAGCATTTCGGAAGCATGAAGCCGGGCGTCGAGGACGCTGCCGTGCGCTCCGGCAGAGAAGGGGGCGGGGTTCATGTCGAAGCCGCAGGAGGATAAGCTCGGTTGGTCTGCCGGGCAGACGGAGGCTGTTTTGGCCGGGAGCGGCCAGGCAGAGATCGCAGGACTTGAGCAGGCTGCGGCTTCATCATCCGGCGGCGGTTCGCCGAAGGCCGCTGGCCGCGGCGCCACGACTGGCTCGGCTGTCGGAGCCGCACGCTTGTCCAAACGGTCGGAGGAACGGGAAGGGCTGCATTTCTTCCGTTACGGCTCCAGACGTTTGATAACGAGCCTGCTGTTGTATGGCCTGATCGTGGAATGGCTGCTGCCGCTCGAGCAGTTGAAAGCCTACACGGAGCTATACCAGATCAGTCCATTGCTTACGGCGGTGGGATTGTTTCTGGCCGTTGGGCTGTTCGTGCCGCCGACATGGGCAGCGCTGCTGATGAACGGGTGCATTGCGCTCGGAGCGGTGCTCGTCTTGTTCCAGCCTCATTACGGTTCATTATCGCAATCCATGCAGGGCTTCGTGCGCGCGTTCCGTCATGATGCGGCAGGCATCGCGCAGGGCCAGTTCATGCTATCCGGGGAAATGAGGACCCTGCTGCTCATAGCCGGACTCGGCATGATGGCGATCGCCGTGCAGTCCTTGATGTGGCTGCGGCAGTGGGGGCTGGGACTAACCGCGCTGACGGCCGTATATTTGCTGCTGTTGTACGGATTTACGGGCTTGGAGGTATTTCCCGGCTTGCTGCGGGCATGTGCGGAAGGCTTGGTGCTGAGCGCGCTCGTGACGGCGCCGCGCATCGAGCGGCTTGCGGGCATGCCGGATTTGTTCGCCAAAGGGAAGGGCGGCAGCGGCGGAGAGGGCAGCTTGTTGTCCGGCTGGTCGCTCGGCTGGTGGAGCGGCGCGGCTTGGCTGGCCGTCCTCATTATGGCGGCGAGTGTCGGTGCGGCTTGGGGCTGGTCCAGCGGCACGACTTCGGAGCAGGCGCCATGGGCCGCGGATGCCATCCAGTGGGGTCAGGAGCAAATGGACAAGGCCGACGGCGGCGCGGCTCCCGCAGCCACGACAGCGCAGGAAGCCATGTCCGAGACGGGCTTGAGCGGGTCGGGCAAGACGGGCTACGGCTTCGACGACCGCCGCCTTGGAGGTCCGCTGACTCCGGATACCACGGTATTGTTCACGGTAGCTTCGCAGGAAGCCGGGTATTTGCGCGGGGACAGCGAAGCCTTCTATAACGGGAAGGGCTGGGAGCAGGAAGAGCATGATTGGCTGAAGCGGAACGTGACGAGCGATTCCGGCAAACCGCGTGCCGGCGTGTTCGTCCAGACCGTGACGCCTGCCCGGCCGACGGTCGGCTATCCGTTGTTTACCGGCGGCGCGGACGCGCGAATTACGGCGCTTAAGCTGCAGCGTTCGCCGAAGAACGATAGCGGCAAGTATTGGCAGGATGCGTTCTCGGGCGCCCTGTACCCGTCCGGCGATGAGGATCAAGTCGTTCAGTACACCGTGGAGACGGTGATTCCGAACGAGGCGAAAGCGCAAGCGCAAGGGGATATCAACGCTGCCGGCAGCGCGAAGGACGCCTCCGTTCCGTTGTCGATGACGGAGCGGGAAGAGCGCGTGTTCACGCAGCTTCCGACGGATCTTCCGGCGCGGGTCGGCGAGCTTGCGGCGCAAATCCTCAAGGACGCGGGCAATCCGACGGACCGGTATGCGCAGGCGGAAGCGATCGTCGATTATTTGAAGGCGAATTATCCGTACACGCTGACGAATACGCAGGTTCCTGAAGGGGGCGCGGATCTCGTCGACGATTTCCTGTTCCGGCAAAAGCAAGGGTATTGCGTGCATTTTGCCTCCGCGCTGGCGGTGCTGCTGCGGACGCAGGGCATTCCCGCGCGGTACGTGAAAGGTTTTGCGCCGGGCGAACCCGGCCTGCCGGCGGATGGAGGCGACGCCTCCCTGTACACCGTGCGCGCGAGCGACGCGCATGCTTGGGTGGAAGTGTGGTTTCCGGGCGTCGGCTGGCTGTCTTTCGAGCCGACGCCGGGTTTTGCGGCACCGGATAGCGGTGCCGCCGGCGCAGCCGCCTCGTCCGCGCCGGCGGGCGAGGGGGCGCAGCCGGATGCCGCCGCGGCGGGCGATGCCGCGCCGGCGGCGGATCGCGGCGAAGCCGCCGGCGCCCGGAGCGCAGCCGGGCGTTTGGCCGCGCAGCTGCGCGCTGCCGCGGCGCGCGGCGCGCATGCGCTCGCGGACGCGGGCCGCGGCGCCATGGCTTCGCCGCCGTGGGCCATGGCGGCGTGCGCCGCAGCCGTTACGGGCGCGGCCGGGCTCGCCCTGGCGTGGCGCCGCAGGCACGAACGCTTCGCGTTCGGCACGGCGCTGCGCCGGTACGGCAGCGCCCTGAATGCGGGCCGGCATACCGCGGCCCGCAGCCAGTTCCTCCAGCTCGCGGACGCCTTGTGGCGCGAGCTGTACAAGCAGTGCGGCGCGAAGCCTCCGCACCGCACGGCGCGCGAATACGCGGCGGCGCTGCGCCTGCCGCCGCTGACCGCGCCGCTAGTCGCGGATTTCGTGCGGTGGGACGAAGAAGCGCGGTTCGACGCGTTCGCGCCTCGTCTTCCGACGCAGCAGCAAATGGCCGAGCTGGTCAGCACGGTCGTCAAACCGCGCCAGCCGGGAGCGTCTTCTTAAGCCCGATAAACCCAAAAATCCGCAAGCCGGGCACAGCCCCCGGCTTGCGGATTTTATTATTCCAAGGCCCAGGAATACAAACAACAAAAAAGCCGAGGCGGTTATCCAACCAACCCCGGCATGCGCAGCGGGCAGCGGCCCGCTGTCTTACTAATCGCTTGTATGTTTAAGTATGTTTAAGCTAAGTTTGTAATCCAATACATCCTATTGAAACTACCAGTTTCGCAGCAAAGCAGCCGCTTCTTCGTCCTTGCGGTTCGTCGTCGACTTGCTGCCCGACGATTCCTCGGTTGGCTTGGCCTGTTCTCCGTTGCCGTTGCCGTAGGAATTCGCCCGGTCTTGGAAGCCGAACGCGTACGCGCTGCTCGGGGTCTGGACGGGCTGACGGCTGTGTTCATCAACGAAGCCGGCGGGAATCGGGACCGCTTCCGTCGCAACGGCTGCATCCAGTCCCGAAACGGCGTTCGTCTCTTGGGCCGAGTCAGACTCGACATGTCGGTCCTTCAACGGCTCGAAGACGGTCCAGCCAAAAGCTTCGTTGCCGCCAGCTGCTGCTTCCGAAACAATCGCTGCCGATGAAGCCTCTGCAGCATCAACAGTACTGGCCCCGTTCACTAGCACCTCTACTTCCGCCTCGCCGGAAGCATCCTCGCTGACCAGAATCTCAACTTCCAAGTCGGAAGCACCTTCGCTCCCCGGAGCGCTGCCTACAGTATCGTCACCCAACGCAGCCGCCATAGTCGCAACGCCATCCGCGTCTTCGCTGAGCGAATCGTCTTCACTCCCCGCAGCTTCAACCTCGCCGGAAGCATCTTCACTCCACGAAGCCTCAACCTCCACCTCGCCAGCAGCCTCCTCACCAGAAGAAACCGCAGCCTCTTCAACGCCCTGCACAGCAGAAGACGCTAAGTGCAACACGTCGTCATCGTGAACCTCGCCGCTCGGAGCCGCCACATCCGCATGCAAAGCATCCCCGGTTCCCGCAGCAGCCGAATCTCCCGCAAGCTCGCCAGATTCTCCGGTCACCTCCGCACTTGCGGAAGCTGCTGCCGCCACTTCGGCCATCGCCACGGCCATCTGCTGCGGCGCTTGGCTGGTTGCTTGTCCGGGAACCCCAAGCGCCGCGCGCTCATCCTCGCTCAGTCCTTCGCTGCGCCGGCTGCCGGCATTCATATTCTGCATGAACGCCCGGCCGTTCTCCCGCAGCGGATCGGCAGAAACCGTTGGCGAACCTCCGGCGGCTTGAAGTTCCGCGTCATCCGAGCTTGCATCGGCGGCGTTGTTCTTCTCTGACGCCCGGAAACTGATCTTCTTCATCAGCAGGCTCGACTGCGCTTCCTTGTCCCGTCGATCGATCCCGCTGCGGCGTTCTTCGCCCTTCCAGTCGGGATCGGCTGCCGCGCGGCGATCGCGTCCGGCCCGCCGTTCGATCGGGCTGACGACAGGCTCGCCCATGTCCATGGCGCTGTTGCCCTGAAAGATACCGCCTTCATCGATCGCAAGCGTTGCCGCATCCATGTCGCCGTACAATTTCCCGGTCGACGCGATGGTCAGCTTGCCGCTGATGCGTACATTGCCCGTCACTTGACCGGCCAGAACAACGTTCCGGGCCGTAATGTTCGAAATTGCAAAAGCGCTCTCGCCCAGTACGACATCCCCTTCGGCAAACAGGTCCCCGCGCAGCTGGCCTTCCACTCTGACGCTTCCCGCGGAGCGAATGGCGCCTTCGATGATCGTGCCCTCGCCAATGAACGTGTCGGTCAGCAATGTGCTAATCTTGTCTTTTTTCCAGAACTTGAACATCGGTCGGCATCCCCTTCATAGCCATATTTAAATACGGTTTTGGATCGACGGGCACATCGTGCTCCAGCACTTCGAAATGCAGATGCGGTCCCGTGCTGCGTCCCGTGGAACCGATCAGGCCGATGTCATCGCCCTGCTTGAGGACGTCGCCGGCGGTGACGGAAATACTGGACAGATGCATATATTTGGTCGATAGGCCTTGTTTGTGACGGATCAGAACGTAATTGCCGCGGGCGCTGTTGAACCCGGTCTCGGCCACCGTGCCGTCGGCTGCGGCAAAGACGGGATCGCCGAAGCTGCCTGCGATATCGATCCCCGTATGCTTGGCGGGATTGCTCGTGAACGGATCGATCCGCACGCCGAACGGCGACGAGATGCGCTGCGAATACGTCGGCCAGAACGTCGGCGTCGTTCGGAGCTGCTGTTTCTTCTTCTGCACCTCCGTATGCGTACGGGTCAGCGCCTCTTTCAGCTCGCCGATCCGGGCGTCGAGCGATGCGTATTTCTCGTCCATGCCGTCGATCAGCTGACGATAGTCGTTATCGGTTGCGGCGAAGAGCTCGCCGCCGACGCCGTCTTCGGCGTTGGTCTTGCCGCCGGGCGCGTCGAATCCGACAAAGGACTGCATGGCCGATGCCAGCTTGTCCAATTGATCCAAGCGCGACTGCACGTCTTCGGCTTGCTGGGCGAATTCGACCATCTGTTTCTGCAGCTGCCGGATCGAGGCGTCCTTGAAGGCGATTTCGCTTTTATACGAGCCGGAGCTTAGCGCGATTTGCTGATGGAGCCGGTCCATTTTCCATTCGCTGCGTTCTTGAAGCAAGTACAGCGTCGACGCGGTCGCGGCCAGTGCGAGGATGAGAATCGGTATTGCCGCCAGAAGGAGGGTGGAAGCCCGAAATCGCACGGAAGGACCGCCGTCGTCAGGAAGGACGAGAAACGTAAACCGGCCGCCGGAGAAACGCCGTTTCTTCTTCATGCCTGCCTCCTTAACGATTTGGATTGATCTTGCCGAATAAAAACATATACCGATTAATTTCGGCACTTGATCGCGAAAAACTTAGCTTTGAAACAAATTTGATCCAAGATGCGGAAAAAAGAGGAATTTGTCGGATGGTGGCGAAATTTTGACCCAATACGGGCATAACGCGCGCCGCGGAGAACGACCGGACTTCGCGTCCAAGCATGCTTCAAGATATGAACGGAGGAACAGAACGTGATTAAGCTCGCAGGCATTGACGTAGGAAACGACAGCATTAAATTGATGGTCGACGGCTCGACGGAGCCTGTCGTCATTCCCAGCATTCTCTCTCCCGGCTATGAACGGCATATTTTTCAAGAAGAGGATTCGCCGCTGAAGGCGCTGGACGTTCGGATCTACAGCCCGAAGCTGAAGAGAAACAACCAGCGGTATTTCGTGGGCATGCTCGCGATGGAAGATCAAGATAACTCCGAGCTGGAGGAAACCGACAACAAGGCAACGAGCGACCAAGCGTTGATCGTGGCGCTGACCGCCCTTGCTTACGCCGGGCTGACGAGCAGCTCCTATCAGCCGTCCGAAACGCAGACAAGCCAAGTCGTGGAGTATATCGTCGGCACGGGACTGCCGGTTCGTACTTATGCAGGCTTTCACAAAGCGTTCGAGGAACGGCTCGTCGGCGAGCACGAAGTCACTTTCCTCTCCACGCCGAAGCTGCGCGGACGCTCCATCAAGGTCATCATCAAGCGGGCGGTCGTGTCCATCGAAGGCGCGGCGGCGCTGTTCCATATGGCAACGCACGACAACCTCGCCGTTCGCAACGAGGAGCTGTATTACGGCTGCATCGGCATTTGCGAGATGGGCGCGCTGACGACGGATTTCCCGGTCGTGAAGCGGATGAGCATCGACAATCAATTCAGCACGGGCGAGCAGTTCGGCCTTGCCGGCTATCTGGATCAAATCATTCGCGACGTCGAGGACCAATTCGGCCACCGGTTCCCGAGCCGGACGAAATTGATTCAGCGCATCAAGAGCGGCGACTATGTGATCCACCGTATCGGCGAAGGACAGGCGGACATTAGTCCGATCGTGGACAATTATTTCAGCCGCGCGGCGAACAAGGTGCTGGATCTCATCGTGAAACGGTGGAAGAAGAACCCGGACATCCAGTGCTTCTACGTACTCGGAGGCGGCGCAGCCGCGCTGCGGAGCTATCTGAACGACGCGGCAGGCTCCATTCGCCTGCGTTTCGTGGAAGACAGCGAGTTCCAGAATGTCTACGGCTACTTGAAACTGGCCAAAAACAAACAGCAGCAGGCGCTTGCAGCCACCGCAGCAGCGGCCGAACAGTCTTAATCGGACCGAACGCGCGGAGCCGATGGATACCGGACAGGCCGATGCTTCGCATAGGGGATAAGGAAAGCCGAACGGAGCGTTGCGCGCTCTGTTCGGCTTTTTATTGTTTTCGAGCTTACCGCTCCACCCCGATACCGACCCTTGCCTTTAACCATGTGCCGGTTTCTCAGACTCTCAGCGTGTACGGTGAAATCCGCGCATTCACCTGTAAAGAATCCAGCATGCGCTATTTGGTGATTTTAGCGCTCATTGGATTCCTAACGAATCCTGGGAAGCTTATTAATAGTAATGTCGAGCGAAAATCGAACGAGATGGGTACGACGGAGTCAAATAGCGTGTGCAGGATCCGTTAGAATCGCAAACGGCCGCAAAAGCCAACAATAAGGCTTGTAAGGTTCGTAAGCGCTCTGTGGCGTTTGCGCTAGCCCCGGCGTCCATATTCTTCAAGCGCTGAGAGGTCCGGCCCTTCGCTTCGCGAAGAAACTGAGCGTGCAGCAGGTATTCGGAAATTCGATGCCCGCGATGACAGAGGAGCAGTTTAACGCCGCCGCCGCAGCGTCCTTTCTCCTGGCCGATTACTCGCCGGCTGCGTTCCGAAATCCATGGGAGCGGTTTCTTTTTTCGCCTTGCAATCGATGCATTTCGTTTCCTTGACTGTCCCATACTGCCTATATATAATTGACACAATGATTTGAGGGAGGCTCCTACAAAAGTGAACAAGCCAAATGAAATGATCGTTGTCCTCGATTTCGGCGGACAATACAACCAGTTGATTGCAAGACGCATCCGTGATTTGGGCGTATACAGCGAATTGCTGCCTTACAATACTTCGGTGGAACGGATCCGGGAGCTGCAGCCGAAAGGCATCGTGTTCTCGGGAGGACCGGCAAGCGTATATGAGGAGAAGTCGCCGCTCGTAGATCCCGCGATTTATGATTTGGGCCTGCCGATCTTCGGCATTTGCTACGGCATGCAGCTGATCGCGCATCAGCTTGAAGGCAAAGTCGAACGCGCCGGCAAGCGCGAATACGGCAAGGCGGAAGTGGATTTCGCAGCGGGCAGCGAGCTCGTGAAGGACTTGGAAACGCGCCAAACCGTATGGATGAGCCACGGCGACCATGTCGTCGAGCTGCCGAAAGGCTTCCGCGTCGATGCGAGCACGGACCATGCGCCGATCGCGGCGATGAGCCACCCGGACCGCAAACTGTTCGCGGTGCAATTCCATCCGGAAGTGCGCCACTCCGTGCAAGGTAACGAAATGATCCGCAATTTCCTGTACAACGTGTGCGGCTGCGAAGGCAACTGGAGCATGAGCACGTTCATCGACGATACGATCCGCGACATCCGCGCGCAAGTGGGTAACGGCAAAGTGCTGTGCGCGTTGTCCGGCGGTGTGGATTCGTCGGTCGTGGCGATCCTGCTGCATAAGGCGATCGGCGATCAGCTGACTTGCATGTTCATCGACCATGGCCTGCTGCGCAAGGACGAAGCGGAAGGCGTCATGGAGACGTTCGTCGGCAAGTTCGATATGAAAGTCGTCAAAATCGATGCCAAAGACCGCTTCCTCGGCAAGCTGAAAGGCGTCGACGATCCGGAGCAGAAACGCAAAATCATCGGCAACGAGTTTATCTACGTGTTCCAAGAGGAATCCGCGAAGTTCGACGATTTCGAGTTCCTCGCGCAAGGCACGCTGTATACGGATATCGTCGAAAGCGGTACGGCGACGGCGCAAACGATCAAGTCGCACCACAACGTCGGCGGTTTGCCGGAAGACATTAAATTCAAGCTCGTCGAGCCGCTGAAGGCACTGTTCAAGGACGAAGTTCGCAAAGTCGGCGAAGAGTGCGGCCTGCCGGAAGCAATCGTATGGCGCCAGCCGTTCCCGGGTCCGGGTCTAGCGATCCGCGTGCTTGGTGAAGTAACGGACGAGAAGCTGAAGATCGTTCGCGATTCTGATGCGATCCTGCGCGACGAGATTGCCAAAGCCGGTCTCGACCGCGAGATTTGGCAGTACTTCACGGCGCTGCCGAACATGAAGAGCGTCGGCGTCATGGGCGACGCGCGTACGTATTCGTACACGGTCGGCATCCGCGCCGTAACGTCCATCGACGGCATGACGGCCGACTGGGCGCGTATTCCTTGGGATGTGCTGGAGAAAATCTCCGTGCGTATCGTCAACGAGGTCGACAACGTTAACCGTATCGTCTACGACGTCACGTCGAAGCCGCCGGCAACGATCGAGTGGGAATAGGCCGGAATTTATAATCAAAGACAAAAAACCTTATCGCGTTGCGATAAGGTTTTTTGCGCAGGAGGCATTGGCCTAGAGATTTGAAACAACCCGCTCGACAAGCCACAGTCCGCCAAGCATCAGGGCCGCGGCGGAACAGGCGACGGCCACCTGTCTCGAGTGTTTCCAGCGATAAAGAAGAGCTAACGCGGGCAGTACCAGGGCAACGATGACCACCTGAACGGTTTCGATGCCGACATTGAAACTGATCAAATCCACCGCCAAATTGCTCTTCGGAATATTCATTTCCGTCAGGATGTCCGCGAAACCCATTCCGTGGATCAGCCCGAAGACGAAGGTCAATACCCACCGGTAGCTGACTTTCTTGCGAATCAAATTGTCCAAAGCGACATAACAAATGCTCAGCGCGATGGCCGGCTCCACGAAAAGCGAGGAGACATGGATCACGCCCGTGACGGTCAAGGCCAAGGTAATGCAATGCGCGATCGTAAACGCCGTGATCGTCGCCGCGTACTGCTTGAACGTTTGCCTGGCGACGAGCAGGGAGAATAAGAACAAGAGGTGATCGTACCCCGATAATATATGATTCATCCCCAGCAGGAAGAAGGACAGCCAGCCGTCCGTCGCGCTCGATGAAGTTGTCTCATCGGGCAGTTGCTGCTGAGGAGACGCATCGCCCGGCTGCAATCCGGCAAAATCATCTGCCGTCATGTTCAGCGACCACGTCCGGTTGCTGCCCGCGAGTGCCGCGGTGCTTCTCTGGGTTCCGTTATAAACCGTCAGCAGGTTTACGTAATTGCTCGCTTTATCGTTCAAGTACAATTGATCGCTCAGCTGGATTTGCTGGGATGCCGCTACCGCGGGGAAGGAGGCTTTCAGCACCGCTTTCTTAGGGTGCATGGCGAGACTCTCGACGTGGGCCCACCCCGCGCTTTCTCCGTTAATCTTCACATCGATGCTGCTCTGCAGGACTGCCAGCAGCTTCTGATCCACCGCTGCGAACTCCTCGGAATCGAGCGTTTTGTCTTGATTGGTATCGCCCCCGACAAGCTCTATGACCGATAATTCATCGAGCGCGTACGTAAGCTCCGTCTTGGATTGATACAACTCCAAGGTCGAGAATGTCGCGCTGTAGCCATGAGCATCCGCTCGATGCTCACAAGACAGAAGCACCAGCATCGCCATGAAAATCGGAAGAAAGAAACGCCATCGCCAAACCGTCATTATATGCCATCCTTTTCTGTTTCTGCTTCCCGTTCTGCAGAAATCGGTCGAATTATTCGCTGCCTACCAAATCTATCATCCAATTGTTAAATCCAAATCAAAACTTCCTCGTAATTATGTATTAAATCGCCGGCTGCCCTAGAGTGCGAGTTAACGGAGGAGAATGGCTAACAAAATGGTTTATGTATCCAATGGGATGAGCTAGAATCCTATTAGGCAATTCGTTAAAAAGTTGTCAGGAGATTCCAACGGGGGGTTCATAGGGTGAGTAAAAGCAAGGGCAATCATCTATTGCGTAAATTGGGACTAACGGCGCTGGTCGCAGCGGGGTTGACGCTCGCGGCGGGCGCGGGAGCGTACGCGGCGACGAAAATGACCTTGTTCGTGAACGGTCAGAAGTCGGCCGTGGAACCGGTATCCATGAAGGGGACGACCTATGTTCCTCTTCGCGCCGCCGCCGAGATGCTCGGTGCGACTGTCAATTACAATGCCGCTTCGAGTGCGGTCACGATTACCAGCAAGCCCGTCCAATATCCTGCAGGCGACAGCGGCAACGAGGCGGTCGGTTCGGTGAATGGCGTGCCGATTACGAAGAACCAGCTGTACGATGCGATGGTTGCTCTGGGCGGCGCGCAAACGATGGACAACCTGATTCAAGCAGAACTGATTAATCAGGAAGCGAAGAAACAAGGAATCGTCATCAGCGAGCAAGACGTGGATGCGGAAATTGCGCTAATCATCAAGCAATTCCCGTCAGAAGCGGACTTTCAAGCCGCGCTGGTGCAGAACGGCATGACGCTCGAGGATTTAAGGAGGCAGACGCCGATGCAGCTTCAAATCCGCAGGATCCTGGAGCCGCGCGCGAAAGTTACCGACGAACAAGTGAAACAATATTTTGATGCGAACCGGGCCGAGTACGATCAGCCGGAGCAGGTAAGGGCATCGCATATTCTGGTGGCGACGCAAGCGGAGGCGGACGCCATTATGAAGCAGCTGAAGGCCGGCGCGGATTTCGCCAAGCTGGCGAAGGAGAAATCAATCGACGCGGGCAGCAAGGACGCGGGCGGCGATCTCGGTTACTTCGGCAAAGGCGTCATGATCCCTGAGTTCGAGAAAGCGGCGTTCTCACTTAAGGTGGGCGTGCTTGGCGGTCCGGTCAAGACGGAGTTCGGTTATCACATCATCAAAGTAACCGACCACAAGGCGGCCAAGGCGGCGAAGTTTGAAGATAAGGAGGCCGAAATCCGTGCCAAGCTCGTTCGCGACAAGGTTTCCGGTCTTTCCTCGGCATGGCTGGCGGATTTAAAGGCCAAAGCGCAAATTACGAACACGATCAAACCGTGAATTTCAATCGATTTCCATTGACAGGTTTTGAATAATCTCGCTAAAATGTTCACAGACTCAATTACAAACAAAATTGCATGTCTTTTCGTATAATCTCAAGAATCGGCTTGAGAGTCTCTACGAGGTCACCGTAAATGGCCTGTCTACGAAAAGCAAGATGAACGCGCGCGAACGGTCCATTCGCGCGGTCATACTTGTTTTTGCGTAGAACCTAGAGAATGCTGCCGAACTCCTCGGCGTCGTTTTCTAGGTTCTTTGTTTGTTCTGAACAATTTTCTGGGAGGTTATTAGAAAAATGGGCGGTTTCTTTCGTTTGAAGGAACACGGAACAAATGTAAGAACGGAAATCATGGCGGGGCTGACGACATTCATGACAATGGCATACATTCTCGCCGTCAATCCCGGCGTGCTTGGCGGCGCGGGACTGAATATGTACTCTGTGTTTCTGGCTACGGCGCTCGCGGGCGGTATCTTCACGATTGCGATGGGACTGTTCGCTAATTTCCCGGCGGCGCTTGCGCCAGGCATGGGCTTGAACGCGTACTTCGCTTCGACGGTATTGGCTTCGAAAGCGACGAACTCGCCGATTTCGCCGGAGATGGCACTGACGGCCGTCTTCATCTCCGGTATTATTTTCATGATCCTGACGGTTACCCAAGTCCGTCAAATGCTGATCGTTGCCGTTCCGGACAGCTTGAAGCATGCCATCACGGTCGGTATCGGCTTGTTCATTACGATCATCGGATTGAAGAACAGCGGTATCCTGGCGGTTGGCATTGAGAACACGGTAACGGACATTCCGAAAGGCCAATTCACGGATATTCTGAGTTTCGAATCCGTCTTCCACATGGGCAGCCTGGAAAACTCCAGCGTCTACCTGACGCTGATCGGCGTGCTGCTGATCGCGGTCATGATGGTGCTGCGCGTTCCCGGCGCGATTCTGTGGGGCATCATCGGCGTCACGATCATCGCGATCTGCACGGGCGACGTCGACGTCAGCAAAACGTTGGATGGCCAAAGATGGTCCCCGAACTTCAACGAACTGAGCTGGTGGGATTTCGACTTCAAAGGCGTGTGGCATACCGGTTTGATCTCCATCATCGCGACGTTCACGTTCGTTGAATTGTTCGATACGTTCGGCACGCTCGTCGGTACGGCTACCCGTGCCGGCGCGATGAAAGACCCGGTCAAAGGCCGTAAGCTCGTCGGCAAAGCGATGTTCGTCGACGCGGTCGGCGTCAGCGGCGGCGCGATGCTCGGCACGAGCACGGTTACGACGTTCGTCGAGAGCTCCGCGGGTATCGCTCAGGGCGGACGCACGGGCTTGACGGCGGTGACGACAGGCGTAGCGTTCCTGGCTTCCTTGTTCCTATGGCCGCTCATCTCGCTCATCCCGGGTTCCGCAACGGCTGCGGCGCTGATCATCGTCGGCGTTCTGATGGTTCAATCCATCAAGGAAATCGACTTCCAAGACATGGTGTTCGCGATTCCGTCGTTCTTGACGATCGCCTTGATGCCGTTCACGTACAACATTGCGAACGGCGTATCTGCGGGTATCGTTTCGTACGTCGTCCTGGCGACGGTCGGCAACCTGTCCGGCAAAAGCAAATATAAAGTCCACTGGCTCATGTGGGTGCTCGCGGTTCTTATCGTCGTGCGCTACGCTTGGATTGGCAGCCAGGGCTAAATAGAGAGATAGAAATAAGCACAGCGCGGACCGGCGCTGTGCTTTTTTTTTTGTGACGAAAACCCTTATCCTTACCGGCCGCAGGGCGCCTGATGCGACTTGGCCCTACTTCCGATACACTCCATACTTCACCATGTCGATGAAGTCATCGCTCTCTTCGATCAGCATCGCCTGCAGCGCTTCATGCGTATAATCGCCGGTGCGGTACAGCTGCAGGTATTTGGCGGAATACTGGGACAGGACCATCATCACCATATGGAACACCTTCTCCGGCGTTACGCCTTCGCGGAGAGGGCCGGATGCCAGCAGGTCGGTTTTGAACAGGTCATTCAGCATGAAGGGATCCGTATACTTCGTCTGATGTTCTGAGAAGAACGCGTCCAGTTCCTCCTTGAGCGCTTTCGGCGGATGGATCATGGCTCGCTGCACCAGCTCGGCTTCTTGCGAATGCCGCAGGGTGATCTGCTGCTTGGCGAGAATGATCGCCTTGAGACGGTCGAAGAAATCGACGGCTTGAATGCGGTCCACCTCTTCCATCGTCCGGTCGATCAACAGTCTCGTGCAATGCTTGACGACGGCGAGATAGAGGTTCTTCTTGCTTTTGAAGTAGTGGAACAGGATCCCTTTGGAAATACCCGCGCGGGAAGTAATAATGTCCGTCGAGGCATTGTCGTACCCGTTCTTGGCGAACTCCTCGATGCATATGGTCATGATGAGCTCCTGCTTGACTTCAGGAACTTTCGCGAATACGGAATTCATGGACGGTCACCTCGCTAACGGCTAAGAATCCGTCCGATCCAGCCCTGTTTGGCATTATGCCTTGGACGGCGTTCATCGGACGCGACCCCTATACCACGATATCTTTTTTACTATAATACCAATACGCGGACAGGAAGCAACCGGCGATGACGACGGCCATGATGACGGGATAGATCGGATCAAGGCTGTGTTCCGTCAGGATTTGCGCGGAATCGGCGTACTTGAACGGACTCGCGTATTTCAGCCAAGAGAACCGTTCGGAGATGCCTGCGACGACGCTGAGGAAGTACATGACGAACACGAGTCCGAGCGAGATCGAGACGATCGAACGCGTTCTGCGCGCGAGTGCCGAGAACAAGAACGCGATGGCGGCGAACGTCAGGTGCATCAGCAGCACCGCCAGTTCGAGCAGGAAGAACGCCCGATAGGAAATGTCCTGCCCCGAGGAGAATTGAAATCCGACAAGCGATGCCGCGACGATGACAAGGTTGAACAGCAAGACGTTCGAGGCGACGGCCGCCCCTTTATGCAAAATAATCGTTTGACGGGCGAGAGGCAGCGACAGCAGAAACTCGGCCGTCTTCTCGTTCTGCTCCTTGGCGATGATGCCGGAGGCCAGCAGCGCCGCGTAGATGCTTCCGAGCAGCGTCGTCATGAGATGGATCTCGATGCCGTAGAATCCGAGCAAGGTGCCAAGGCTGAGACGGTCCATGCCGAACGCTTTCTGCATGCCTTCCGGAACCGCGTTCGTGAGACTGTCCATGTTCGCCTGTTCCTTGGCCATGGAGGGGAAGATGCTTAAATACAGCAAAATAATGCCTGCCATAATGAGGCTCCATATGATCAGGCTCCGCAAATTGCGTTTGAACTCTCTTCTGAACAGCATGGCTGTCACCTCCGCGATTATTATTTCGTGTAATAATGCAAGAAAATTTCATCAAGCGAAGGCTCTTCGATCAAAATATCTTGGAAGGCGCATTCGGCCACGCCCTGCACGAAGGATCGCATATCGCCGTCATACAGCAGCTTCAGATGCGTACCTGCGATTTCCCGTTTCACGATGCCGGCGATACCGGACAGATCGATGGTTTCGGGCTGCTTGGAGGTGAGCGTAATATGACGCAAGTTGTTGCGAAGCAGGGTTTCCACGGATTCGACTTTGATCAGGGCGCCGTCCTTGATGATCGCCACCCGGTCGCACAACCGCTGCACCTCGCTCAGAATGTGAGAGGAGAAGAAGATCGTCGTTCCTTTGGCGCGCTCTTCCTTGAGCAGCTCGAAGAACGTGTTCTGCATCAACGGATCGAGTCCGCCCGTCGGTTCGTCGAGAATGAGCAGCCTCGGTTCATGGAGCAGCGCTTGAACGATGCCGACCTTCTTGCGATTGCCGAAGGAAAGGTCTTCGATTTTGCGGTTCAGGTCGAGATCGAGCCGGGCGGCGAGCTCGGCGATCCGCTGCTCGTTCCGGTAACGGTGGAAGGCAGCCGAGAAGCGAATGAGGTCCATGACCTTCATGTCATCGTAGTAGAAGACCTCCGAGGGCAGATAACCGATCTGCTGCCGGATCTCCCGAGAATGCGCGACGACGTCCTTGCCGAAGATCGCCGCGCTGCCGGAGGTCGGGAAAATAATGTTCAGCAGCGTCCGTATCGTCGTGCTCTTGCCCGCGCCGTTCGGTCCGATGAACCCGAACACTTCGCCTTCTTCGATGGAGAACGTAAGATCTGTGATGCCGCGGCTCTTGCCGTAAGACTTGGTCAGCCCTGCGATATCGACGATTGGCTTCAAGGCGTCAGCCTCCTTTTTATGAGGTGAAAGAGAAGCGTTGACTACTCAGTCAACTTATTTATAGTCCTTATTGACTCGATAGTCAATAAGAAGTTGGTTGAGTTTTCTGACAAAACCATCGCCTCATCTCCGTTTAAGAAAAGCAAATGCGATGAATTAGTGTCAAAATACGAACTATTACAGATAATTCAAATCGAATGTTCGTGTTTTCACGTTGACATTCCAGGTGAGGATTGATAAACTAGAAGTAGCTAATAAGAAAAGATTTTGTCGAAACTTATCTCGTATATCCTTGGGAATGGGCCCGAGAGTATCTACCCGAAAACCTTTAATTTTCGGACTACGAGACGATGCCGCGAAGATCCAGGTTGCCGCCAAGAAGGGGCAGCCTGATGTTGTCTTTACCGTTCTTGTATACCATCTGTAGCATGGTGGACAAAGCGTGAAGCCGCTTCGCCGCAAGTCTTTTGAAGTCCCGAAGCATTCCTGAATTGGAATACGTGCTGAGGGACTTTTTTTACGGATTCGAGATCCTTCCTAAACGAAAAGGTGGTCATTAGCAAATGTCGGTACAAGTGGGCGTTATCATGGGCAGCAAGTCAGATTGGGATACGATGAAACTGGCCTGTGATGTGCTGGATGAGCTGCAAATTCCGTACGAGAAGAAAGTCGTTTCCGCGCACCGCACGCCGGATCTGATGTTCCAATACGCGGAAACCGCCGCAGAGCGCGGACTGAAAGTCATTATCGCGGGTGCAGGCGGAGCTGCACATTTGCCCGGCATGGTCGCAGCCAAAACGATTCTGCCGGTTATTGGCGTTCCGGTTAAATCTTCGAATTTGAACGGTCTGGATTCGCTGTTGTCCATCGTGCAAATGCCGGGCGGCATTCCGGTCGCGACCGTCGCGATCGGCAATGCGGGCGGTACGAATGCAGGGCTGCTCGCAGGCCAGATCATCGGCGCATTCGATCCTGCGGTTCAATCGCGCGTGCAAGCACGGCGCGACCGGATTCAGCAGGAAGTGCTGGAAAGCAGTGAGACGCTATGAGCAAGGCGGCCGGCAGCGAGATGAAAGTGATATTGCCGGGTTCGACGATCGGCATTCTGGGCGGCGGACAGCTGGGACGGATGATGGCGAACGCGGGCAGCGCGATGGGGTACCGGTTCGTAGCGCTTGATCCGACGCCGGATGCGCCGTGCGGCCAAGTCGCGCAGCAAATCGTCGCGGCTTACGACAACCGCGATGCGGCCAAGGAATTGGCGGCGCGCGCGGATGTCATTACGTATGAATTCGAGAACGTCGACGCAGGGGTAGCCGCCATGCTGATGGAGCAATCGTACGTTCCGCAGGGCAGCGAGCTTCTCTATACGACGCAGCATCGGCTGCGGGAGAAGCGGGCGATCGAAGCGGCAGGCGTGAAGGTAGCGCCGTACGCGGAGGTTCGCAGCGCGGACGAGCTTCGCGAGGCGGTCGGCCGGTTCGGCCTGCCGTGCGTGCTGAAGACGGCGATGGGCGGCTACGACGGCAAAGGCCAATGGGTCATTCGCAGCGAGAGCGAAATCGACGAGGCGTTCGAGACGCTGAAGCGCGCGGGCACGGAGCTTGTGGTGGAGCAGTTCATCCGGTTCCAGAAGGAACTGTCCGTTATCGCGGCACGCAGCCCGCAAGGCGAGATTCGGACCTTTCCGGCAGCGGAGAACATTCATGTCGACAACATTTTGCATCTGTCCATCGTGCCTGCCCGCATCGACGAAGAGCTTCAGCGGGAAGCCGAGCGGCTTGCGGCGCGGATCGCGGAAGGGCTTGGCGCGGTCGGGCTGATCGCGGTGGAGCTGTTCTTGACGGAGGACGGCGAGCTGTTCGTCAACGAGCTTGCGCCGCGTCCGCATAACAGCGGCCACTATACGATGGAAGCTTGCCGCACTTCGCAGTTCGAGCAGCATGTGCGCGCCGTATGCGGACTGCCGCTCGGGGACACGGCGCTGCTGACGCCGGTCGTCATGGTGAACGTGCTCGGCGAGCACGTGGAACCGTTATTGGGACGGATGGCAAGACAGGATGAATCGGCGGAACGTTTGGGCGTCGCGCCTAAAATTCACTTATATGGGAAACATGAAGCCAAACATAAACGGAAAATGGGGCATGTCAACGTGCTCGCAGACAGCGTGGAGCAAGCGCTGGAATGGGTTTCCGAAACCAACATTTGGAGGGTTTAATAGATGTTACAACGTTACAGCAGACCGGAAATGAGAGCGATTTGGACCGAGGAGAACAAATTCAAAGCATGGCTCGAGGTTGAGCTTTGCGCATGCGAGGCTTGGGTTGAACTCGGCGTCATCCCTCGCGAGGACGTAGCGGCCCTTCGGGAGAAAGCGACGTTCGACATCGACCGCATTAACGAAATCGAGCTGGAAACCCGCCATGACGTTATCGCGTTCACGCGCGCGGTATCCGAAACGGTCGGCCCTGAGCGCAAATGGGTCCATTACGGCCTGACGTCCACGGACGTCGTCGACACGGCAATGGGCTACCTGCTGCTGCAAGCCAACGAGATTCTCGAGAAAGACATCGAGAACTTCATCGAAATCCTCCGCGGTCAAGCGGTTGTCTATAAAGATACGGCCATGATGGGCCGTACGCACGGCGTGCATGCCGAGCCGACGACGTTCGGCTTGAAGCTCGCGCTGTGGTACGAAGAAATGAAACGGAACCTGGAGCGTTTCCGCCATGCGGCGAACGGCGTCCAATTCGGCAAAATCTCCGGCGCGGTCGGCACGTACGCGAACATCGATCCGTTCGTCGAAGAGTTCACTTGCCGCAAGCTCGGCATCACGCCTGCTCCGATCTCGACGCAAACGCTGCAGCGCGACCGTCATGCGGAATACATGGCGACGCTGGCACTGGTTGCGACGTCGCTCGATAAGTTCGCGACGGAGATCCGCGCCCTGCAGAAGAGCGAATTCCGCGAGGTGGAAGAGCCGTTCGCGAAGGGCCAGAAGGGCTCGTCCGCAATGCCGCATAAGCGCAACCCGATCGGCTGCGAGAACATTTCCGGCCTGTCCCGCGTCATCCGCGGCCATATGCTGACGGCTTACGAGAACGTAACGCTGTGGCACGAACGCGATATCAGCCACTCGTCGGCTGAACGCGTGATCCTGCCGGATGCGACGATGCTGCTGAACTATATGCTGAACCGTTTGGGCAACATTTTGAAGAATTTGCAAGTGTTCCCGGAGAACATGAAACGCAACATGCAGCGCACGTTCGGCGTACCGTTCTCCGGCCGCGTCATGACGAAGCTGATCGACAAAGGCTTCAGCCGCGAGCAGGCGTACGATACGGTACAGCCGCGGGCGATGCAGGCATGGGAAGAACAGCGCCAATTCCGCGACATCATCGAGTCGACGCCGGAAATCACGAGCCAATTGTCCGCGGACGAGATTGCCGATTGTTTCAATCCGGCATGGCATTTGAAACACGTGGATACTATTTTTAAACGGCTTGAGTTGATTTAAAAGACAGACTCCGCATGCGGAATCGTCCTCCGATCGCTGTTGTACTCGGAATTTTATGAATTAACCTCTCAGAGGTGTAATTCCGAGTACAAAGGCGACCACTTCGTTTCTCCGGACTGATTCCGCCTGCTCCGTCTAACGTCATTATAAATAAACTAAGCCTAACGGCAGGGGGAGATAAAGGATGACACAAGCATTGTCCACGGCTGCGGATTATATTAAGGCGCCGCTGATTTATAAAGGCAAGGTGCGCGAGCTTTACGATCTGGGCGAGCATTTCCTGATCGTCGTTACGGACCGCATCAGCGCATTCGATTACGTGCTTGACCCGGCCGTACCTGAGAAAGGCAACGTGCTGAACCGGTTGTCGGCTTTCTGGTTCGAGCAAACGGCCGATATGATGGCGAATCACGTTGTTCACACGGACGTTAACAAGCTGGGCGATCTCGTTACGGAGCCCGAACTGCTGAAGAACCGCATCATGGTCACGAAGAAAGCGGAGCGCATCGATATCGAATGCGTCGTGCGCGGCTATATCACGGGCGGCGGTTGGAGACAATATGTGAAAACATCGGCCATCAACGGCATCGAACTGCCGGCCGGCCTTCGGAAGAACGAACGTTTCGCGGAACCTCTCTTCACGCCTGCGGCCAAGAACGACGTCGGCCATGACGAAGACATCCCGTTCGCGCGCATGCAAGAAATGGTGGGCGCCGAGCTCGCCGATGAACTGCGCGACAAGAGCATTCGCCTCTACGAATTCGCCCGCGCGTTCTGCGAAGAGCGCGGCATCATCCTGGCGGACTGCAAATTCGAATTCGGCCTCATCGACGGCAAAGTCATTCTGATCGATGAAATCTTCACCCCGGACTCTTCCCGTTTCTGGGCCAAAGCCAACTATGCGTACGACATCGAAATCGACAGCATGGACAAAGAACCGGTCCGCACGTACCTGCTCGGCTCCGATTGGGACCAGAACAGCAAACCGGCTCCGCTGCCGGAAGCAGTCGTCCAAGAAACAACGAACCGCTACCTGGCGATCTACGAAGCGCTAACGGGCAAACCGCTCAACTAACAACACGCGGGACAAGCACAGATGTCCCGCATCACATAAACAAGCATCCGCGTCCGGCGAACAATTCGCCGGCGCAACTCGCAAGGCGCCGCAGCGCGGCACAAGCCCGCGAGCGAAGCAAAACCGTCGCAACGCGGCGAAACGCCCGCGTAGCGCGCAGGATGCTCCCCCAAGAGCATCCTGCAAATGTTTGTTTTTGAAAATGGGTGCAGCAAAAGAGTGGTTTCTCGAGCCGGAGAGCGCAAGCGATCGCCTTTGAACGCCGGAAACAACCGCAGGTTAATTGTTCGAGTTTCCGGAAGTTCAACAGCGACGGAGGCCGATAAATCCACGTTTTGCGTAACGATCCCATTTTAATTTTAAAATTTCAGGAGGCGACCCCCCTAATGAAGGCTAAAGTCTACGTAACGATCAAAGAAAACGTGCTCGACCCGCAAGGCAGCGCCGTGCAAGGCGCCCTGCACACCATGGGCTTCGAGGAAGTCGGCAAAGTCCGCATCGGCAAATACCTGGAGCTGAACTTGGATACGTCCGACCGCGCGGAAGCGGAAGCGCGTTTGACAGCAATGTGCGAGAAGCTGCTCGCGAACACGGTCGTTGAAGATTTCCGCTTTGAATTGGAGGGGTAATCGATGAAGTTCGCAGTAATCGTATTTCCAGGCTCCAACTGTGATATCGACTGCTACAAAGCCGTCGAAGACACGATCGGCCAAGAGGTTGACTACGTTTGGCACACGGCGACGGATCTTTCCGCGTATGACGCGATTCTCGTGCCGGGCGGATTCTCGTACGGCGACTACCTGCGCTGCGGCGCCATCGCCCGTTTTGCTCCGGTCATGAACGAAGTGGTGAAAGCGGCGGAAGCCGGCAAGTTCGTCCTCGGAATCTGCAACGGGTTCCAAATCCTGACGGAAGCAGGCTTGCTGCCGGGCGCGCTTCGCCGCAACAGCGGCATGAAGTTCATTTGCCAGCAGACGCTGCTTGAAGTGGCGAACAACAACACGGCATTCACGAGCCAATACAGCGCAGGCGAGATCATCGACATTCCGATCGCGCACGGCGAGGGCAACTACTACTGCGACGACGAGACGCTCGCGCAGCTCAAAGCAAACAATCAAATCGTATTCCGTTACGCGGGCGACACGAACCCGAACGGATCGGTTGAAAATATCGCCGGTATCAGCAATGTACGCGGCAACGTAGTCGGCATGATGCCGCATCCGGAGCGCGCAGTGGATCAGCTGCTCGGCTCGGAAGACGGCAAACGGATGTTTACATCGATTTTGAACGCATGGAGGGAACAGCATGGCGCAGCAGTTAACGGCTAAGGAGCCAACGGCGGAACAAATCGCGGAACAGCGCATTTACACGCAGTTTGGCGTAACGGATCATGAATATGAGCTCATTTGCGGATTCCTCGGCCGTAAGCCGAATTATACCGAGATCGGCGTATTCAGCGTAATGTGGTCGGAGCACTGCTCCTACAAGAATTCCAAGAAAATCCTGAAGAAGTTCCCGATCACCGGCCCGAAAGTTCTTATGGGACCAGGCGAAGGCGCGGGTATCGTGGATATCGGGGACAACCAAGCGGTCGTATTCAAGATCGAATCGCATAACCATCCATCCGCGGTCGAGCCGTACCAAGGCGCGGCAACGGGCGTCGGCGGCATTATCCGTGATATCTTCTCCATGGGCGCGCGTCCGGTCGCATTGCTGAACAGCTTGCGTTTCGGCAACCTGGAAAATGCGCGCGTGAAATACTTGTTCGAGCACGTCGTCGGCGGTATCGCTGGTTATGGTAACTGCATCGGCATCCCGACAGTAGCGGGCGAAGTCATGTTCGACGAGAGCTACGAAGGCAATCCGCTCGTCAACGCCATGTGCGTCGGTCTCATCGACCACGATAAAATCCAGCGCGGCGTCGCTAAAGGCGTAGGCAATCCCGTATTCTACGTCGGTCCTGCAACGGGCCGCGACGGCATCCACGGCGCAACGTTCGCATCCGTCGAGCTCTCCGAAGAGTCCGAAGAGAAGCGTACGGCGGTCCAAGTCGGCGATCCGTTCATGGAGAAGCTGGTTATGGAAGCTACATTGGAATTGATCGATTCCGGCATCGTAGTCGGGATTCAAGATATGGGCGCGGCGGGTCTGACTTGCTCCAGCGCGGAAATGGCATCCAAAGCCGGCAACGGCCTGGAGCTTTACCTCGACGAGGTGCCGCAGCGCGAAGAAGGCATGACGCCTTACGAAATGATGCTGTCGGAGTCGCAAGAGCGCATGCTCTTCGTCGTTGAACCGCAGCATGAAGCGCAAGCGCAAGAGATTTTCGACCGTTGGGGCATCATCTGCGTGAAGGTCGGCAAAGTAACGGACGACGGCCGTCTCCGCTTGTTCCACCAAGGCGAAGAAGTGGCGAACATGCCGGTAACGGCGCTCGTCGACGAGTGCCCGATGTACGACAAACCGTCGAAGGAGCCTGCTTACTACGCGGCGAACGCGGCTATCGATACAGCGGCTTATCCGGAAGTAACGGACCTGACGGACGCGCTCCAGAAAGTGCTGGCATCGCCGACCGTGGCGAGCAAAGAGTGGGTCTACAACCAATACGATTACATGGTTCGTACGAGCACGGCCGTGCAACCGGGTTCCGATGCGGCAGTCGTAACGATTCGCGGCACGCGCAAAGCGCTTGCCATGACGACGGACTGCAACGGGCGTTACGTTTACCTCGATCCTGAAGTCGGCGGTCAAATCGCGGTAGCGGAAGCGGCGCGCAACATCGTCTGCTCCGGCGCCGAGCCGCTGGCAATCACGGACAACCTGAACTTCGGCAGTCCGGAGAAGCCGGAAGTGTTCTGGCAAATCGAGAAAGCCGCGGACGGCATCTCGGAAGCTTGCCGCGTGCTCGATACGCCGGTTATCGGCGGCAACGTCAGCTTGTACAACGAGAATGCCAAAGGCGCGATCTACCCGACGCCGGTTATCGGCATGGTCGGTCTCGTGCAAGACGTCGACCATATTACGACGCAAGGCTTCAAAGCCGAAGGCGACGTCATCATCCTTGCCGGCGAAACGAAGCATGAGCTGGGCGGCAGCGAATTGCAGTACGTCCTTCACGGCAAGAGCGAAGGACGTCCGCCGCAAATCGACCTCGCGGTCGAGAAAAAATTGCAGCAAGGCGTGCTGGGCGCGATCAAGCAAGGTCTCGTCGCATCGGCGCATGACCTTTCCGAAGGCGGCCTGGCCGTGGCGGTCGCGGAATCCGCGATCAGCGGCAAGCTCGGCGCGGAAGTGAACGTTGTCACTGACCTGCGCGCGGATGCTGCGCTGTTCAGCGAATCCCAATCCCGTATCCTGCTTTCGGCGAAAGCGGACCAAGCAGCGAAACTGACGCAATACCTGACGGAACAAGGCGTGCCGAATGCAACGATCGGCGTCGTACGCAGCAACGGACTGACGATTAACATCAATGGCAAACCGGGCGTTAACGCAACGGTTGAACAACTGGAGAAGGTCTGGAAGGATGCGATTCCATGTCTGATGAAATAAAACAGCTGCCAAAGCTGTGGACTGGCGATCATTATAACGAAGGCATCGGCCGTGACGATATATTCGATAAATTGCGTGAGGAGTGCGGGGTGTTCGGCGCGTTTAACGTGCCGAACGCTTGCTCGCTCGGCTACTACGGCCTTCATGCGCTGCAGCACCGGGGCGAAGAGAGCGCCGGAATGGCGACGGTGGAGTCCACTACGGGCAAGTTCTCGTATCATCGCAACATGGGGCTTGTCAAAGAGGTATTCGACGAAGCTGCGCTCGAAGGCTTGCCCGGCGACCGCGTCATCGGGCATGTCCGGTATTCGACGGCAGGCGAGAGCAAGCTGGCGAACGCCCAGCCGCTCATCTTCAAATACCGCGACGGCGACCTCGGCGTAGCGACGAACGGCAACATCGTGAATGCGCCGTCCATCCGCAAGGAACTGGAACACCAAGGCTCCATCTTCCAGACATCGAGCGACACGGAAGTTATCGCGCATCTCATTGCGCGTTCCAGCAAGGACTTTGTCAGCGCGGCGAAAGACGCGCTGCAGCGCATTATCGGCGGTTTCGCCTTCCTCATCATGACGAACGACAAGATGCTGGTCGCTTCCGATCCGCATGGCCTGCGTCCGCTCGTTATGGGCCGCATGGGCGACGGTTATGTGTTTGCATCGGAGACCTGCGCGCTGGAAACCGTCGGAGCTGTCTATGAGCGCGACGTTCAACCGGGCGAGCTGCTCATTCTCGACAAGGACGGAATGCGCGTCGACCGCTTCGAGCGTCTGGAACGCCGCGCGACCTGCGCGATGGAATACATCTATTTTGCCCGTCCCGACAGCGACATCAACGGCATCAACCTGCACTCCGCGCGTAAACGGATGGGGCAGAAGCTGGCGCTGGAAGCTTTCATCGATGCGGATATCGTAACCGGCGTGCCGGATTCCAGCATTTCCGCGGCGATCGGTTATGCCGAGCAGACCGGCATTCCGTACGAGCTCGGGCTGATCAAGAACAAATATACGGGCCGGACGTTCATCCAGCCATCCCAGGAACTGCGCGAGAAGGGCGTCAAGATGAAGCTCTCCGCCGTTCGCAAAGTGGTTGAAGGCAAGCGCGTCGTCATGATCGACGATTCCATCGTCCGCGGCACGACGTCCCTGCGCATCGTTAACCTGCTTCGCGAGGCGGGCGCGACGGAAGTGCATGTGTGCATCACGTCTCCGCCGTTCAAGAATCCTTGCTACTACGGCATCGATACGCCGGACCGCAAGGAACTGATCGCGTCGCAGAAGAGCGTGGAAGAAATCCGCCAGGCGATCAACGCGGATTCGTTGTACTTCCTGAGCCATGACGGGTTTATCGAAGCGGTTGGGGGTAACGATGGCGAGTTCAACCGGGGCATGTGTCTCGCTTGCTTCGATAACGATTATCCTACACCGGTGGACCCGACTTCGGAGAAGAGCTGCAGCTGCTAGCTAGCGCTTAATTTGGCGCAATAAGCGGCCTCCGGCCGATGTGGTCTCCGATCGCTGTTGTAGATGGGATTCTTGAATTTCAACCTGTTAGGTTGAATTCCATCTACAAAGGCGACCACTTCGTTTCTCCGACTCACATCGGCCTCCGGCCTCGGCGCGCTCGACCATTTTTTAGAGCAACGTAGCTTTCGCGTTTTAACAACGCGCTTTCGCATAATAGGTTAACGAGACGGGATTGCGTCCCGCAGAAAAAGATTAAAGGAGCTGACCAGGAGTGGCAGAAGCGTATAAACAAGCCGGCGTCGACATCGCGGCGGGCAACGAAGCGGTCGAACGGATGAAGAAGCACGTGAAGAAAACGTTCCGTCCTGAAGTGTTGACGGACCTCGGCGGTTTCGGCGGCTTGTTCGGATTGAACAAGGATAAGTACGAGGAGCCTGTGCTTGTTTCGGGTACGGACGGCGTAGGCACGAAACTGAAGGTTGCTTTTGCGATGGACAAGCATGATACGATCGGCATCGACGCGGTCGCTATGTGCGTGAACGATATCATCGTGCAAGGCGCTGAGCCATTGTTCTTCCTGGACTACCTGGCTTGCGGCAAAGTCGAGCCCGCGAAGATCGAAGCGATCGTGAAAGGCATCGCCGAAGGCTGCGTGCAGTCCGGCTGCGCCCTGATCGGCGGCGAAACGGCCGAAATGCCCGGCATGTACCAAGGCGACGAATACGATATCGCAGGCTTCACGGTCGGCATCGTGGATAAGAAGAAAATCATCGACGGCAAGACGATCCAGCCGGGCGACGTTGTTCTCGGTCTCGCATCGAGCGGCATCCACAGCAACGGCTATTCCCTCGTGCGTCGTCTCCTCGTGGACAACTCCGGCTACAAGCTGGACGACAAGCTGCCTGAACTCGAAGGCAAGACGCTTGGCGAAGTCATTATCGAACCGACCCGCATCTACGTGAAATCCGTGCTGGAACTGATCAACCGCGTGACGGTCAAAGGCATGGCGCATATCACGGGCGGCGGTTTTATCGAAAATATCCCGCGGGTGCTTCCTGAAGGCGTAAACGTGGAAATCGCATACGGTTCTTGGCCGATCCAGCCTGTATTCAAGCTGATGCAGGACAAAGGTCAAATCACGAACCGCGACATGTTCACGACGTTCAACATGGGCGTAGGCATGGTCGTCGTCGTTGGCGCGGACCAAGCGGAAGAAGCGCTTCGCGCGGCGAAAGAGCTTGGCGAAGATGCATACATCATCGGCAAAGTGACGGAAGGCAGCCGCATCGTTACCTTTACGGGAGCGGACGTGTAATGAAAGCCGGGAACCCGCTGCGCATCGCCGTATTCGCCTCCGGCAGCGGGAGCAATTTTCAGGCGCTTGCCGAAGCGGTCCAAGGCGGGGCGTTCCCCGCGGAGATCGCGCTGCTTGTCTGCGACAAGCCGGCGGCGAAAGTCGTGCAGCGCGCCGAGAAGCTGCGCGTGCCCGCATTTCTTTTCGATCCGAAGTCGTATGCTTCACGCGAAGCTTGCGAAGAAGAGATTGTCAGCCTTCTGGAACGGGAAGGCATCGACCTGATCGTGCTTGCCGGGTACATGCGGCTCATTACCGACGTGCTTGTGAAGCCTTATTACGGGCGCATCATCAACGTGCATCCGGCGCTGCTGCCTGCTTTTCCAGGGGTGCGGGGCATCCGTCAGGCGCTGGAATACGGCGTGAAGCTGACGGGGGTGACGGTCCACTTCGTGGACGGCGGCATGGACACGGGACCTATTATCATGCAGCGGTCGCTCGAGATCTTGGACGATGATACGGAGGATACACTAGGCGAGCGGATTCATGCGCTGGAGCATGAACTGCTTCCGCTGGCGGTCCGCCGCATTGCCGAAGGACATGTGACGCTGGACGGACGCAAAGTAACGGTACGAAGCGGCGAATAAGCAGCCGTGCGAAGACGGGATACGAGAAAGGACGAAGAACGAAACTATGAGCGATATCAAAGAGATTGCCTTGAGATACGGTATGAACCCTCATCAGAACGATGCTAAGATCTACTCCGCGGACGGCCAGGCGCTGCCGCTGACCGTCGTGAACGGAGATCCCGGCTTCATTAATCTGCTCGACGCCTTGAATGCTTACCAGCTTGTACGCGAGCTGCGCCAAGCGACCGGCCTGCCGGCCGCGGCTTCGTTCAAACACGTAAGTCCGGCCGGAGTGGCCGTGTACGCGCCGCTTTCGGAAGAACTGGCGAAGGCTTACTTCGTTGACGGCATGGAATTGTCGGAGCTAGCGACTGCTTACGCGCGCGCTCGCGGCGCAGACCGCATGTCTTCGTTCGGCGACGCTGCCGCGCTCAGCGACATTGTCGACGCCTCGACGGCGCAGCTGCTGAAGCGCGAAGTGTCCGACCTTGTCGTAGCGCCGGGCTATACGCCGGAAGCGCTCGACATCCTCAAGCAGAAGAAGGGCGGCAAGTACCTGATCCTGCAAATCGATCCGAACTACGTGCCTGAGCCGGTCGAGACGCGCACGCTGTTCGGCATGAAGCTGCAGCAAGAGCGCAACAACGCCGTGCCTGACGCTTCGGTATTCGACAAGGTCGTAACGGCTAACAAAGAGCTGCCGGCCAACGCGAAACGCGACATGCTCGTAGCGCTCGTTACGCTGAAATATACGCAATCGAACTCGATCTGCTACACGCTTGACGGCCAGACGATCGGTATTGGCGCAGGTCAACAATCGCGCATTCATTGCACGCGCCTTGCCGGCGACAAAGCAGACCGCTGGTATCTCCGTCAGCACCCGGCCGCGTTGAACATGAAGTTCCGCGAAGGCACGTCGCGCGCGGAGCAGAACAACGCGATCGACCTGTGGCTGGAAGACGAAGTGACGCCGTTCGAGCAAGCGGCATGGGAGCTCTGCTTCGATGAAGTTCCCGCTCGCTTGACGCGCGAACAGAAGCGCGAATGGCTGAACGGTCTGAAGGGCGTTTCTTACGGCTCCGACGCGTTCCTGCCGTTCCGCGACAATCTTGACCGCGCCAGCCGCAGCGGCGTGAAATACGTCATCCAGGCGGGCAGCTCGATGCGCGACGAAGAAGTCGTGCAAGCGGCGAACGATTACGGCATGGCCATGGTATACTCGGGCGTACGCCTGTTCCATCACTGATAATGGTTTCGAAGGAGGCGACGAGGATGTCCACGAATACAACGACGAAATGGCAAGCGCTGGCGGATGCGACCGTGCAGCGTTTGCAAGAGAACAGCTATCCGGGGCGCGGTATCGTAATCGGCTTGACGCCGGATGCGACGCGCTACGTGCAAGTGTACTGGATCATGGGACGGAGCGAGAACAGCCGCAACCGCGTGTTCATTCCGGAGGCGAACGGCTTCCTGCGCACGGAAGCGCGCGATCCTGCGAAGCTGACCGATCCATCGCTCATCATTTATTATCCGCTTCGCCATGAGGGCGGCGCGCATATCGTGACGAACGGCGATCAGACCGATACGATCTGGGATTCGATCAAATCCGGCGGTTCGTTCGAGCAGGCGCTCGGAACGCGCACGTACGAGCCGGATCCGCCGAACTTCACGCCGCGCATCTCGGGTATCGTTGATTTGAACGATGCGCAGAACGCGTACAAGCTGTCGATTCTGAAGTCGAACGAGAACGACGAGTCGCAGACGAAACGCCAATACTTCCATTACGAGCAGGCGATTGCGGGCTTCGGCCACTTCATCTCCACGTACGTGGGCGACGGCAATCCGCTTCCTTCGTTCGCCGGCGAGCCGCAAGTGGCGCCGCTGTTCGACGATGCGCAGGCAACGGCAGACTTCTATTGGAACCTGCTCGACGCGGACAACAAAATCTCCTTGCTCGTCAAGACGATCCGCATCAGCGACGGCGAGACGACGCTGACGGTCGTGAACCGTCCTGCCGAAGGAGGCGCATAAGTGATGCGTATTCTTGTTATCGGCGGCGGCGGGCGCGAGCACGCTATCGTCTGGGCGCTCGACAAGAGCGAGAAGGTTAGCAAAATCTTCTGCGCGCCGGGCAACGCAGGCATCGCCGAACTGGCGGAATGCGTGCCGATTCCGGTTAACCGGTTCAGCGATCTGATTCAGTTCGCGTGCGACAATGAAGTGGATCTCGTCGTGGTCGGTCCCGACGATCCGCTTGCGGACGGCATCGTGGATGCGTTCGAAGAGCGCAACATCCCGGTTTACGGCCCGCGCAAGAACGCAGCCGAGATCGAAGGCAGCAAGATCTTCATGAAGAACCTGCTGAAGAAGTACAACATTCCGACGGCGAAATACGAAACCTTCACCGACTATGAATCCGCGCTCGCGTATCTGCAGCAGCAGCAGGCCCCGATCGTCGTGAAGGCGGACGGACTGGCTGCGGGCAAAGGCGTGACGGTCGCTTATTCCATTCAAGAAGCGGAAGAAGCGCTGCACGGCATGATGGTCGGCAAAGTGTTCGGCGAATCCGGCGGAAGCGTCGTCATCGAAGAATTCCTGGAAGGCCAAGAGATGTCCATTCTTGCCTTCGTCGACGGGGCAACCGTTCGCGCGATGGTGCCTGCACAGGATCATAAGCCGGTGTACGACAACGATAAAGGCCCGAACACGGGCGGCATGGGCACGTATTCCCCGTTGCCGCATATCGATCCTGCGCTCGTCGAGGACGCAATCGAGAACATCATCAAACCGACAGCCAAGGCCATGGTCAGCGAAGGCCGTCCATTCCGCGGCGTGTTGTTCGCAGGGCTGATGATGACGAAGAACGGCGTCAAGACGATCGAGTTCAACGCGCGCATGGGCGACCCGGAAACGCAGGTCGTGCTGCCGCGTCTGAAGACCGACCTGCTCGACATCATCCTCGCTTCGATGAACGGCCGCCTGGAGCAGCTCGACATCGAATGGAGCGACGAGGCTGCGGTTTGCGTGATCGCCGCATCGGAAGGTTATCCGGCACCGTATCCGAAAGGACTGCCGATTACGGGACTTGAAGCCGCCAAAGCGCAAGGCGCGCTGATCTTCCACGCCGGCACGTCGATGAAAGACGGCGCCGTCGTAACGAACGGCGGACGCGTGCTCGGCATCGTCGGCCGCGGCCGCGATATCGCGGAAGCGCGCGCGCGCGCGTACGAAGCCGTATCGGTCATTCACTTCGACGGCATGCACAACCGTACGGATATTGCCGCTAAGGCGCTGAAATAGCATAGGCGAATGCTGCATTTTCCGACTTCCGACGGTAAACGCGATCCATTGTCCTGATCAACTTCATGAGCTGTCCCGAACGTCATTCGATGACGAAGGGACGGCTTTTTTTGCGTGAAAATTAGCGAATGGAAACGGATTCCGGACGGATGTTACTTCTTTGTAACGACTCTATCGGTCGAATCTATTACGATTGGGGTATAGTTACTAGAGAGAAGAGTAAGAGTTCGGAGGACAACTTCATGCGGTTCAAGGGGAAATGGGGATTTATCGGGCGTTTAGCCTGTTCGATATTGGCAACGATGATGATAGGAAGCCTCTTGCTCGCAGCCGGCTGCGGGGTGAAGGCGGATCGCGGGTTCGGCAGCACGGTCAATACGTCGCCTAGCTCGAGCGGGACGGTACCCGCCGGCGAGGACGGTGCAGGAAGCAAGTCGGATACGGGAAGCAAAACGGACGACGGGCATTTGGGCGAATCCGGTTCGGGAAGCTCGGGGACAAGCGGGGCCGCCGAAGGCGGCGATGCCGGCGAGGCTCGTACCGGCGGCGGTTCTGCGGGCAGCAAGACTGGGCCGAACAGCGCCGCAGGAACAGCGGGCAGCAAGGCTGATGCCGCAGGAGCGGCGAACGGCGAGTCTGACGCCGATGCGAACGGCGCAAGCGGCGGGGCTGGTCAAACGCCCGGCGGCGGCCAAACTTCGGCAGCCGGGGCGACCAAATCCGGCGCAGCTTCAGGCTCGCCGGCGCAAGGAAGCAGTTCCGCCGGTACCGATACCAATCCTGCAGGTCAACAGAACGCGGGAGGCAAGGGCAGTACGGCGGCGGGCCAAACGCCAAGTTCGACAGGCAAGCCATCGCAGCAGCCGACAGACAAGTCCGCGGACAATGCAGCGGCCAAGAAGCCGGACACAACGACCGATAAGCCGGCGCAGTCCAAGCCGGCTTCGTCGTCGGCCTCTTCGGCCAAGCCTGGCTCGTCCTCATCCACGACGTCCAAGCCAGATGCGGCCGCGTCGACTCCGTCCAAGCCGAACACGCCACCGGCGCAGACCAAGCCGGCTGCGCCGCCGGTCAAGCTGGACAAGCCGACCGAGCCCGCGATGCCCTATCAAGGAAAGAGCGGCGCCAAGCTCGTCGCGCTGACGTTCGACGATGGACCGGATAACCGGTACACGCCGGAGATTTTGGATATTTTGAAAGCGCAGCATCTCCACGCCACCTTCTTCACGGTCGGGATTCAGGTGAAACGCTATGGCCCCGTCGTGCAGCGAATCGTGAAGGAAGGCCACGAAATCGGCAATCATACCTATTCGCATTCGAATTTGTCGAAGCTTGACAGCACTGCTATTTTGAATCAAATTAAATGGACGGATACCTTAATTCAGCGGCAGGTCGGCTTCGTGCCAAAGCTGGTGCGCGCGCCGTTCGGAGCCTCTTCCCCGCTGTTGAAGCAGATCGTGGCGGATAACGGGCGTTCGCTCGTTTTCTGGACGGTGGATACGCGAGATTGGGAAGGCAGCACGGTTTCGGCCATGAGGGCGAACGTGAACAAGAACACGCATCCCGGCGGCATTATTCTGATGCATTCCTTCGGAAGCAAGCATATCGGCAACACCGTCAAGGTGCTGCCGCTCGTCATTAAAGATTTGCAGGCCAAAGGCTACACCTTCGTCACGGTCAGCGAGCTGCTGGATGCCAAGGCGCGTAACAAGCAGGCTGCCGCGAAGAAGAAGTAATTCGGGAAGGAGCAACTAAGATTGCGATTACGACGAGCATACATACGGGCTGCGCTCCTTCTCGCAGGATTGCTCGGTCTGCTGGCGACCGCCGGCTGCCGATACACGACGACGCCGGCCGATTTGCTGATGACGCCCAAGTCCACGCCGGGCAATGCCGCGTTGGCTGCGGCGCTTGACAGCATTCTGCCCGTCAGGGCGAAGCTGTCGGTCGTCACGCACGAGAGCTCCAACTCGTCGATTCTGCAAATGGACGGCGACGGCGACGGGAAGCCGGAGGCCTATGTCGTCTTTGCCGACGAGAACGGCACGCAGCACGTGATGGTTCTCGAACAGGCGGGAGCGGGCTGGCAGCAGCGGTTTACGTTCGCGGAGTCGTCCGCTTACGGGGTTGACGTGCTTCGCGTGGCGGATCTCGATCGCGACGGTACGCCGGAGCTCCTGATCGGCTGGAACCAATTCGGCGAACCGCAGCATATTTTGACCCTGTACCATCTGTTTACGGGTACGAAGCATACGACGATTCCGAAGCCGATCGCGGAGCTGCCCTACGACATCATGGGGATCGGCGACGGCAACGGCGACGGCAGTCCCGAAATCGGCTTAATCCTGCTGCAGCGGATCAAGATGGCCGCCTCCATCGGCATGTACCAGTTCCACGGGGACGGCGTAAGCAAGGTGGCTTCCGCTCTGCTGGACGGTTCGGTCAATGCGTATATCCAAGCGAAGCTGGGCAGAATCGCGCCGGGTAAATTCGGGGTCGTGACGGACGCCACGATCGGCGCCAACTCCTCGACTTCGACGATGATGGCCTGGGAAGGCGGCAAGCTCATTCAGATCTATCCGCCGCAGTCGAGCGACGACAACGTGCAGACGAACGCGAATGCGGTGCTGAGCGGAGATACCAACGGCGACGGCATACTTGAAGTGCATGTCCTTCGCGAAGCGCCGGGTCAATCGGAAGGCGTTCCGTACAGCGATTTGCTGTGGATCGAAGAGTACCGGCAGTGGAACGGCGTGGACCGATTCGCCGTAGTGGGCAGCCGCTATGCCGACTATGACGGCGACTATGCGATCCAAATTCCGGTAACGTGGAGCGGTTATACCTTCAGACGTCCGAGCGACGGCGGAAGAGGCGATATCGCGTTGGATGCCTACGACGGGGCGACGGGCGTGCAGAAGGAAATATTAACCGTACGGACCGTGCCGATTGCCGATTGGGGCGGCCGGGAAGGGAAGCTGCGGGATGCGGACAGCCGTTATCTGGAGCTTGGCCGGGGAGACGGGCTTGTCTATTACGCCGTATGGCACGACAAGCTGTCGGAGGACGTGGACGCACAGACCTCGGTGCAAGGGATTTTCCCGCCGGACGAAGATGCAATGAAGCATTTGTTTAAACTGCTGCCATAGATAGAGTCAGAGACAGAGCGAGAGAGCCAGGACGACAAAGGTTCGAAAGGGGGGACAGCCGCATGCGGGTATTATTTTTGGAGGACGAAGAGGCAATTCGCGGTTTTGTCCGCATTAATTTAAAACGCAACGGCATGGAGGTTACGGAGGCCGAGGATGGGGAGACTGCGCTAGAGCTGGCGAAATCGGCAGTTCCTCCTTTCGATATCGCCTTGCTCGACGTGATGCTGCCCACGATCAGCGGCTTTGAGGTATGCGAGCAGCTGCGCCAATTGTTCCCGCGCATGGGCATTATCATGCTGACGGCCAAGTCCCAAGAAGAGGACAAAATCCGGGGGCTGGAGCTAGGGGCCGACGATTATGTGCAAAAGCCGTTCAGCCCGGGCGAGCTGATCGCGCGGTTGAACGCGCTGAAGCGGCGCATGATGCCGTACGGCGAGGAGCAAGCAGGCGTTGACGGATCGGCGAGCGCGGGCGAAGCCGGTCTGAACGCGCCGGGTGCCGCTGCCGCGGTTGATGCTCAAGCGGCAGCAGGCCCCGGTGCCGAGACTGTTACTCCCGAACGGACCGGACTATCACCGCATGCTTCAGAGGGGGCGGCCGGATGGCAAGCAGGTCATGCTGGTAATTCCGTCGAAGCAGCGGGACAGGCGGCGCCGAATGCGGCTAGCGCCGACGTGGGCACCGGCGCTGGCGTTGGAGCTTACGCGGCGGAGCGCGCCGGGAACGGCGGCGCGCCGGCGAACACCGGCCGCGATGCCGGCGGTTCGCATGGACTGCAGCCTGACAGGCCTGACGGCGTGCCATCCGGCGCAGCCGCTAACGCCGCGGGACTCGACACGGCCGCGAACGCCGGCCAAGGCGCCGGTTCGTCGGGATTGCCCGGCAGCGCCGCGGCCGCCGGCCGGCACGACGGCAATCCCGGACAACCGGACGCCGGCGCATCCTGCACGTCCGATACGCTGGCCGTGCCTCAGATCGGCGGCGCAGCCAGCCCGGACGCCGGCGGCGCGCAGCCTTCGTTCGACCGCGCCGTTGCCCGTCCCTACCATCGCCCGGCACGGGCCGGCGATATCGACTCGGGCCCCTTCCTCTTGTCCGCGGCGGAGCGGCGTCTGTGGAAGGACGGCGTCGAGATCGTGCTGACCCCGACGGAGTGGACGCTCATGAAGCTGCTGATGGAGCGGGAGGGAGAAGGACTGAGCCGGGACGATATTTTGAATGCGGTCTGGGGCCGCCATTATGTGGGGGACTTGAAAATCGTCGACGTGAATATTCGGCGCATTCGGCAGAAGATCGAGATTAAACCGTCCGATCCGAAGCATATCGAGACGCTCTGGGGCTACGGTTACCGCTGGAACCGCAGCGGGGGCTTATGAGCCTCCGCACCCGGATCGTCTGGAGCTACGGGGTGCTGATCGTGCTCGTCGTCGTCATGCTCGGCTCCCTCTTCGGCACGCTCGTCTGGAACTATTACTACTCCAGCGCGGTCAGCTCCGTGCTGCAGCGCGCGCAGACGGAAGCCGTGCTGCACGACCGGATGATCGCGGACGAGCCGATGAAGGAGAAGGCGCGCTACATGATGCAAAATATGGCCGACGGCACGGCGCATCTGCAGCTGCTCACCGGCTCCGGCGAGCTCGTTGTCGACAGCGAAGGCTTCGGGGGCGAAGGCGTCGCGATCGATACGCCGGATGTCCGTACGGCCATGGCGCATGACCGGGGCATTTGGCGCGGCCGGGATCCGATCACGAACGAGCGGATTATCGCGGTTACGCTGCCCGTCAAGGTAGGCGACCGCGTGACGGCGATGTTCCGCTATACGGCGTCGCTCGTGACGCTGGACCGAATCATTCAAAATATTTTGTGGCTGACGCTGCTGGTCGGCTTGATCGTCGTCCTGCTGTTCTTCATGATGAGCGTGCTGATCGCGAACCGGATCGCGAGACCGATTCGCAATCTGACGAAGGTCGCGGAGAAGATGGCCGAAGGCGACTGGAGCCGCAGGGCCGCGCTGAACGACCGCGACGAGATCGGCCGGCTGGCGGATACGCTGAACACGATGGCATCGGAGCTGACGCGCAGGGAGAAGCTGAAGGAGGATTTCATCTCTTCCATCTCCCACGAGCTGCGAACGCCGCTGACGTCCATCAAGGGCTGGAGCGAAACGCTGGCTTCCGGCGACCCGTCGGACGTGGAGGAGCTGAATTTGGGCTTAGCGATCATCGACCGCGAGACGGAACGGCTGTCCGGACTTGTGGAGGATCTGCTCGATTTCTCCAAACTGTACGCCAAGAGCATCGTGCTCCATCCCGAAATGCTGGATATCCGCAAGACGCTGGGGGAGACGCTGCGTCAGTTCGAGGCGCGCGGGCAGCGGGAAAGCGTCGCTATCCAAGGCGAGATCAGCGATGCGCAGCTGCTGACGAAGGTCGATGCCGACCGGATGAAGCAGGTGTTCATCAACGTGCTCGACAACGCGCTTAAGTTTACGCCGAAAGGCGGGTCCATCCACGTGCATGCGGGGCGGGAAGACGGTCTGGCCCGCATGTCGATCCGGGATACGGGCTGCGGCATTCCTCCCGAGGACCTGCCGCACGTGACGGAGAAGTTCTATAAAGGCTCCAGCCAGCGCTCGGGCAGCGGGCTCGGGCTTGCCATCTGCAAGGAAATCGTGGAGCTGCACGGCGGCATATTCCGGCTCGACAGCGTCGTCGACGTGGGCACGACGGTCACCATCGAGCTGCCGTTGCTGACCGAGGCGCAACAGCAAGGCGAGCAGCACAATCAGGCTTAGGCAAATAAAAACCCGATCGGCGGACGCGCTTCAGACATGGCGCGCGGCGATCGGGTTTTACTGTTTTCGCCGGAGCGAACGGAGCTACTCTTTGTAGAATAACGTCTTGCGCTTGTTCGTGACGTACGCGACCGCGATCAAGGCCAGGCACGCGACGCTGACAGACAGCCAATGATCGCCGATCCAGTGGAGCAAGGCTTGCATAGAAGCGCCTCCCTCGGCAGGTTTTAGGAATAGTATGCCATGCGCGGGAATTCGTATACGATGCGAAAACCGTTTGGCCCCCTATGGCGTCTAATAGTCATTAAAGCAGGGCGGGAGGTACTGAATCTGGATACGACCAAGAAAACGGCGAACGCCGAGACCGGGAACGGCGATGCGTTCCTGCTGCTGATGGACGGCAGCAAGGAGCGGCTGTACCGGATCGCGCTGGCCTACCTTCATCGCGAGGCCGATGCGCTGGAGGCGCTGCAGGAGGCGACGTTTCGGGCTTACAAGAGCTTCCGGAAACTGAAGGAGCCGTCCTACTTCCATACCTGGATCGTACGGATTCTCTTGAACGTGTGCGCGGACGAGTTTCGCGGACGCAAGCGGAAGGGGAAGGATATCCGGTTCTCGACGGAGATAGAAGGGACTGCAGGAGCCTTCGCCGACGCTAGCGATACGCGGATAAGCCTGCGCGAGCTCGTGGACGGGCTGCCTCGGGAACAGAAGGAAATCATCATTCTGAAGTATTATCAGCAGCTGACGCTGACCGAAGTCTCGGCGATTCTGGAATGCCCGTTAGGCACGGTCAAGACGCGGCTGCACAAAGCGCTGGTCGCCCTGCGAGGGGAACTTGGAGAGGAGGGAAGCCATGATTTTGCCAGAGCATGAGCATGCGGTCGAAGCGGGGCTGGCGAGCGAGCAAGCGGCATGGGATGCGGCTCCGCTGCCGAACGGCGTGGACGAAGCGGTGCTGCGCGGCATGCTGCGGGCGAGACGGACTACGAGACGCCGCTCGAGACGAGCGATGATAGCGGCTTCCGCGGCAGTGATCATCGCGCTCTTACTCGGCATGGTCCGGGTCTCTCCGGCCTTCGCCTCGGCGGTAGCCGGACTGCCCGGCTTGTCGGGCATCGTTTCGCTCGTTGCGGGAGATCAAGGGCTCGAAGGCGCGGTGAGCAACGATTACGTGCAACCCGTGGATGCCGGCGACAGTCACGACGGCGTGACGTTCGCGGTCAAAGGGATCATCGCGGACGACACGCGGTTGAACGTGTTCTATACGGTGAAACTCCCTTCGGCGGCAAGCTATGTCCCGTACGAAGAACCTCGCATGTACGACGCGGATACGGGCGAGGCGCTGCCGGTCTCTATCAGTTTCGGAGCTGTGGATACGTCCGGTAAGCCGAAGAAGGCGTTTCAAGAGCGGATGGACGTCAGCATCTCGGCGGGGCATGCCATGCCCGAACGCGTGAGGATGAGCGTGAAGCTGATGGGATACCCGGAGGAGAAGACGTGGAACGTCGTCATTCCAATCGATAAAGCGCGGTTCGCGGACATGAAGGAAACGATTCCGCTCGCGCAGACCGTGACCGTCCAAGGGCAGCGGATGCGGTTCGCGCAAGCGGTCGTTCATCCCACCAGCATCACCGTCGACGTGGCCTTCGACGAGGCGAACAGCATGAAGCTGTTCTCGCTGAGCGACCTGCGAATCGTGACGGACACTGGCGAAGTGCTGCGCAGCTATGGTTCGACGCAGGTGTCGCCGGACAAGATGAAGCTCCAGTTCGAGAGTGCCTTCTTCGCGAAACCGAAGCATCTGACGCTGATCGGCAGCAAGATCATGGCGTTAGACAAGTCGAAGCTAGAGCTCGCGCTCGATCTCGGGCAGCAGCGGCTCGTGAAGTCGCCGGATGACCGGGTGAGGTTCATCGCCGCCGAGAAAACCGGCGCGGATGTCTACACGGTGAAGCTCGGCGTGAAGACGAATCGCGACCGCGACAACTTCAACTTCACGATCGTCGACGGGGCGTTCCATGACGCGGCGGGAACTGAATTTCAATTCGGCAGCCTGCGGACATCGACCGATAACGGCGCGGACGAGGACGAGGTCATCACGACTTTCGAAGCCAAGCTGGATAAGCCGTTCACGAACCCGCTGACGTTCCCGATCGTGAACTATCCCTCCTGGATCGAACAGCCGTTTGAAGTGAAGCTGAAATAGAACGGACGCGGATGGAAGACAATCCCTCGCTTGGTGTGGTTTAATGGATAGAGAGTATTTTCCTATCGAATTCGACAAAAGGTGGGTTGCTATCTTGCGCAAACGACGGACAAACAGGCTATTCGCGTTTCGTTTCGGCATCGTGCTGGCAGTGGCCGCCATGCTGCTGATCATGACAGGCTGCAACGACGACAAGAAGCTGGACACGGGCAACGCGGCGCCTCCGGCCGGGAATACGCCTGCGGCGCCGGTGGCGACGGAGCCGGAGCCAATCGATCCCCCGGCCGTCGACCCGCCTCAATTCATCGCGCCGCTGACGGGCTTGCCGCAGGATCATGAAGCCGCTCGCCGCCCCATCGCGGTCATGGTCAACAATTTCAGCGCGGCGCGTCCGCAATCGGGTCTGCCGAACGCCGACATGGTCTGGGAAGTGCTCGCGGAGGGCGGCATTACGCGGCTGGTCGCCGTATTCCAAAGCACGGAATCGACGTCTCCGATCGGTCCGATCCGCAGCAACCGGCCGTATTTGATCCGGATCGGCGAGGCGTACCACGCGGTGCTGGCGCATGCCGGAGCCAGCACGGACGCCTACGATCTGCTGCAGCATCACAACAAGGATTACCTCGACGAGATCTCGAATGCCGGCGCCTACTTCTACCGCGAATCGTTCCGCAAGCCGCCGCATAACCTGTATTCCAACTTGGAGAAGCTGCGCGCCGGAGCCGAGAAGAAGAAGTACGCCGAGACCGTCGATATTCCGACCTACCCCTGGTCCGAAGCCGGCGCAACGTCGGGCGGCAAGGACGCGACGCAGGTGGAGCTGCATTTTCTGCTGAAGGATTATGCCGTTTCGTATACCTACGATTCGGCCACGAAGCTGTACAACCGCTTCATCAACGGCAAGCCGCATACGGATCTCGAGTCCAAAGCGCAGCTGACCGCGACGAATCTCGTCGTGCTCGGCGCGAAGCATAAGACGTACGACGATTACGGCCGGCTCGAGGTCGATCTGGAATCCGGAGGTCCCGCCATCCTGATCGAACTCGGCAAAGCGGTCGACTGCGAATGGGTCAGAAGCTCCGACGGCGTCATCCGGTTGATGAAGGACGGGCAGGAGCTGCCGTTCGTGCCGGGCCGCACGTTCTACCACATCGTTCCGCTCTCGCAAACGTTCGAGAGTCATGTGAAGCTCGGAGCGCCGGCGCAGCAATAGACGTTACGGATCCGCCATTACGGCAAAGCCGGAAGCCAAGTGCTTCCGGCTTTTATTAATTTGCGCCGGGTCGGTTAAAATCCGCCATCGGGGAAAAGACTAGGAACGTCGACCGTTAGACGTCCGCAAATCGACATTTATGAAGAAATTTTTTTGAAAGTCATAAAACCTTTACAATCGCTTAACAATTGCCGTGTAAACTATGTTAAGATATTGTCGGTTAAATGTGCTTTTTGGCAAAAAATAACCGACAACCAACTGAGCAAGATGGCGAAGGGGATAGTTATGTTCAAGAAGAAAAACGATGTATTCTTCAACACGTTCGAAGCAATGGCGGACACGATTCTGGAAGGCGTGCTTTATTTTCAGCAAAACGTATCCAAAATCACGGATGCCACGAAATTTGCAAGAGATATGAAAGAATACGAAAGCAAATGCGATCGTCACGTACATACGATTTTGACGGAGCTCAATAAAACCTTCATCACGCCGATCGAACGCGACGACATCATGAGACTGACGGGCTCGCTCGACGATGTGCTGGACGGCATCGAGGCCTGCGCGTCGCGTTTCGAGATGTACAATATTACGGAACCGGACGAGTACATCACGTTGTTCGCGGAGAACATCCTTCGCTGCGCCCAACAGATCAAGAAAGCGATCTACCTGTTGTCGGAGAAGAAGCTGCTGGCGATGCGCGAGCCTTCCATCCAAATCAACGAGCTGGAGAATCAAGCCGACGATCTGCTGCGCGTCAGCGTGAAGAGCTTGTTCGCCAACGTGAAGGACCCGATCGAGCTGATCAAGCGCAAAGAAGTCTATGAGCGCCTGGAGCAAACGACCGACTATTGCGAAGACGTCGCCAACACACTCGAAACCATCATTATGCGTAACAGCTAAGGAGACGGGGACGAGCGGTTATGAGCATGGACACGTATATTTGGGTCGGCGTCGTTATCTTTCTTGCATTGGCTTTTGACTTTATTAACGGATTTCACGATACCGCAAACGCGATCGCGACGACGGTGTCCACGCGGGCCTTATCGCCGCGGATGGCCATTATCCTGGCTTCCATGATGAATTTCCTCGGCGCGGTCATGTTTACCGGGGTGGCGAAGACGATCGGGGGCAAAATCGCCGATCCGCGCATCCTCGAGCATGGGGTGCAGGTCATCGTGGCGACGCTCATCGGGGCTATCGCATGGAACCTCGTGACATGGTGGCTGGGCATTCCGTCGTCCTCCTCGCATGCCTTGATCGGTTCCATGACCGGCGCGGTCGTAAGCTCGGCCGGCTTCAAAGCCGTTAACGCCAGCGGCTTCACCGATATTATTAAAGGACTTATTTTCTCCCCGTTGATCGCGTTCGCCGGGGGATTCATCGTGATGTGGATCTTGAAGCAGATCTTCGCGAAATCAAGTCCCCATCATGTCAACAAAGTGTTCCGTTCCGGCCAGATTCTGACCGCTGCCTTCCAATCGTTCACGCACGGCACGAACGATGCGCAGAAAGCGATGGGGATCATCACCTTCGCGCTCGTTACGGCGAACGTGCAGGATTCGACGGATCACATCCCGCTGTGGGTCAAAGTCTCCGCGGCGACGGCGATGGCGCTCGGTACCTCCATCGGCGGCTGGAAAATCATCAAGACGATGGGGACGAAAATTTTCAAAATCGAGCCGATCAACGGCTTTGCGGCGGACATCACGTCCGCGTCGGTTATCTTCACCGCGACCTTGACGAAGCTGCCTGTCAGCACGACGCATGTCATCACCTCGGCGATTCTCGGCGTGGGCAGCGCGAAGCGCTTCTCGGCCGTCAAATGGGATCTCGCGGGACGGATCATCATCTCGTGGATCATCACGATTCCGATCACGATGATCTTGGCGGCATTGATTTATCAAGTGATTGCGTTGTTCCTGTAAGGAACGGCTGCTTGATAGCGGACGGTTCGGTTCGTCTGCTGTCGGCTGTCTGAGAAGTCGGCTGTCTGAGAACAACAAGATGGAACACAAAGAAGCCTTGGCTGCGCTGCTGCGCATGCTCAAGGCTTCTTCTTATTGCACTCCGGGCCGGGTACGTTTACCTGCGCGGACGCGGGCGTTTGCGCTTCGTTCCGTTCAACGGAATGCTTTTGCCCGCGACGGGCTTGCGGCCTTTCTTCTTGCGCGGCCTCGGTCTCGGCGTGCTGTCGTCGTCTTCCGCAATGGTGGCGGAGGCGCCCTTCTTCCCGAAGGAACCGGCGAGCACTTTGATCAGCGGCGCCATCTGAGTGATGCTGCCGACGACCTTCTGGACCTTCGTCATCGTCGTGACGATGCCGTCGAGGCCGCCCATGCGGTCAACGACGCCTTTGAGATCCGACAAGCTGTTCCCTAGATTGAAGCCGCCTTTTCCATCCTTCCCGTCCTTCGCGTCTGCCTTCGCTTCCGCCGCCTGTGCCGGCGCTGCCGTCAGCGAGGTGGAATTGGATTCCGGCAGGGGGATGATCTGCTGCATGGAAGCCGGCTGGATGGTAATGCTTGGAACGCCGCTCGAGAATTCGGCGGTATCGAAAGGAACGGGCGTATTTATGCCGATGCTCTTGTTCATGCCCATGAAGGGATCGGAAATGCCGGGAAAAGGGCCGTTTCCTAAGTTTTGCGGGCCTTGACCTTGGCCGCCGAGGGGCTGCTGGAAGCTTCTGACGGACGGATCGTAGCGATATTTCACGCAGATCACAACCTTTTTCAACGTTTTGCTAGCAGTCTATGGGATAAGTGACTATGCGGATTGGACGAATGCCCGCTTAGCGGAAATATTTTGGGTGAATACAGGGGGGCAAGGGCCGCTGTGGCTCTGCTAATCTGTAAAGCGCCGCAACGGTAACGCTTGAATATTGATGATGAAAGCAGTAAACTAAACCTTAATAGTCAAGGTAGGAGTGTGCGGACAATGCAACTGAAGAAGCTGAACGATAAGACGGTCGACCAATTGTTCGAAGCGGTATTGACGCTGAAGACGGTCGAGGAATGCTATATTTTCTTCGACGACCTGTGCACGGTGAACGAAATCCAATCCTTGTCCCAGCGGCTTGAAGTCGCGCGCATGTTGGGCAAAGGCGCAACGTATAATCAAATCGAAGCGGAAACCGGCGCAAGCACGGCGACGATCTCGCGCGTGAAACGGTGCCTCAACTACGGCAACGACGGTTACAAAATGGCGCTGGAGCGCTCCGGACGTTAATCGCATGAAGCCGGGGATTCTAGTCATAAGCCACGGTTCGCGCGAAGCGGACTGGGTGCGTCTCGTCGATGACACCGTCGCCGCGGTCGCCGCATCGCAGACATGCGCGAATCGGGGAGCGAACGGGATTGCGGTTCCGGTCGTGTCGGCGTTTCTTGAAATCGTGGAAGGCCGTCTGATTCAGGACGGTATCGATACATTAGCAGCGGAAGGCGTGGAGGAGCTATACGTCCTTCCGCTTTTTGTGTCGTCCGGAAGCACGCATGCGGACGACATCGCGCAGGCTTTCGGCGTTGCGCCGGTGTCGGCTGCGCGGCGAGGCGAGCTGGAGCCGTTCCGCATCCCCGCGGGGATGACCGTGCACATGGGAGTGCCGATCGATGACGACGGTGACGATGTCGGCACGGGTCGTGAGGCTGGGCATGGCGGCGAAGCTGGTAAAGCGGGCGATGCTGGAGCTGGCCGCGGCGGTATTGCCGGGCTGCTGCTGGACAATATCGCGTCGCTGTCGGAGACGCCTGCGCGGGAGCGATTGCTGCTGGTCGCGCATGGATCGGGCGAGCCGGTGTTTCATGAGCGCTGGCTGAGCGGGATGACGCGGCTTGCCGGACGTCTTCGTGCGCTAGGCGGCTTTGCCGGCGCGGACATCGCGCTGCTGCTGCCGGATCAGGCGGCGGGCAAGCTGCGCGCGCTGCAGCAGCGGTATCCGGACGATGCGTTCATCGTCGTGCCGCTGTTTCTGAGCGAGGGGTATTTTACCCGGACGGTCATTCCGAAGCGGCTTGATGGGCTTGCTTACCGGTATAATGGCCGGGCATTGCTGCCTAGTCCGCGCATTGCGGAGTGGATGGAACGGCAAATTTTCCACTGGCTGACAAGGTTAGGTCCGGATGACGGCGAACGTTTGGGAAGTTAGCCGCATTGGTGTATAGTAAGCATTAGTGCAAGAGATCGAGAAACGGGCTACGGCAGGCAGGTTGGACGACGCGATCGGCGGGTAATCACGGTAACCGGCGGTTGTGAGAAGGGGCATTCGCCCCCGCGCTACTCCGTTTGGAGATGTGCGTTCTGCTTCTTAGGAGGTTCGGACGGTTGAGCTTGAACGAACGAATGGATGGCTCAAGTCGAATGCTCACGAGCAGACAGGTACAATGGTAAGAAGGATGCGGTTCTCGTCGAACTGGGCTTGTCGGCCTGAATGTACGGATGTGCGGAGGTAGGAACGTGACGAATAAACGGGCAAGACTGATTTATAACCCGACATCAGGTCGGGAGGAGATTAAGAAGAGGCTGCCGGACATTCTGCAGCGGCTGGAGCGCGGAGGCATCGAAACCAGCTGTCACGCGACCGTGAGCGAAGGCGATGCGACGCTCGCGGCAGCGGAAGCGGCGGATCGCGGCTTCGATATCATCATCGCGGCGGGCGGCGACGGCACGCTATATGAGATTATTAACGGCTTGGCGGAGAAGGACAATCGTCCGCCGCTCGGGATTTTGCCTCTGGGCACGACGAATGATTTCGCTAGGGCGCTTGGCATTCCGAAGCATTGGGAATATGCGTGCGACCTCATTATTCAGCAGTATTCGAAGCCGATCGACCTCGGGCGCGCGAACAACCGGTTCTTCATTAATATCGCCGGCGGCGGCTCGCTGACCGAGCTGACGTACGAAGTGCCGAGCAAGCTGAAGACGATGATCGGGCAGTTGGCCTATTATATGAAGGGTCTGGAGAAAATGACCCGTCTGCGCCCGACCGAGCTGCGCATCCAGGCGAAGGAAATCGGCGAAATCCATGAAGAAATCATGTTATTCCTCATCTGCAACAGCAACTCCGTCGGCGGCTTCGAGAAGCTGGCGCCCGACGCGAGTCTCAATGACGGCATGTTCGATGTCGTCATCCTGAAGAAGTGCAACCTGGGCGAGTTCATACGCCTGGCATCGCTGGCACTGCGCGGCGAGCATCTCAACGATCCGCATGTGGTCAGTTTCCAGACGAACGAGATTACCGTCACGACGCCGGATTACGTGCAATTGAACCTCGATGGCGAGTACGGCGGCACGCTGCCGTGCACGTTCACGGTACTGCCGTCGCATTTGAATATTTTCGTCGATGAAGCGGGCATTTCTACTTATAAATAATGAGCAAGCAAGGATAAACCAAGATAAATAAAGCCCGCGTTAGTTGGCGCGCGGCGTTGGAGCGGGTATTGGCATATGAGCAAGTTCAGAGGTAAACAGCACGGCAATGGAAACAAAACGGCGGGGGCTCGCGAGGAGCGCAAGGGTGGCGCGAAAAGTGCTGGCAGCGTGTCCGGGACGGCGCCGGTGAATAAGAACGATGACGTCACCGTCGAGATCATCGGCTTGACGCATGAAGGCGAAGGGGTAGGCCGTGCAGACGGCTTTACCCTTTTTGTTCAAGGTGCGCTTCCGGGCGAGACCGTGCGCGCACGGGTGATGAAAGTGAAGAAGACGTACGGGTACGCGCGTCTGGCGGAGATCGTCGCGCCGAGCCCGGACCGCGTCGAAGCGCCTTGCGCGATCTATAAGCAGTGCGGCGGATGCCAGCTGCAGCATATGGACTATGCGGCGCAGCTGAAGTGGAAGCGGCAGCATGTGGTGGACAGCTTGGAGCGGATCGGGAAGCTGCGGGTTGCGGGGGATGGCGTGCAAGAGAGCACGGGCGGCGGGAACGAAGACGGTGCGAAAGAGAGTGCGTCGAACACGTCGCATGACGCGATTATCGTGCATCCGACAATCGGCATGGACGAGCCATGGCGCTACCGGAACAAGGCATCCGTGCCGATGGGCATGGCCATCAGCGGTTCGATCAGCGGCAAGGATGGCTTGCCTCAACCGGATTTGAACGGCGAGCACCTCATTGGCGGCTTCTATGCGCGCGGCAGCCATCGGATCATCGACATGGACGAGTGCCTGATCCAGCATAACAGCAACGACGACATCGTCGCCCGCGTGAAGGCGATCGGCCGCGAGCTCGGCATCGTCGCCTATAACGAGGAAACCGGCCGCGGCTTGCTGCGCCATGTCATGGCTCGCGTCGGCTTCGTCACTGGTGAAGCGATGATCGTGCTGATCACGAACGGGCCGCGCATCCCGAACGTGGAGCAATGGATTGAGCGCATTCGCGCGGAGATTCCAGGCGTGACGAGCATCGTGCAGAATATCAACAAGCGCGATACGAACGTGATCTTCGGCGATGAGACCCGCGTCCTATGGGGCAGCGAGGTCATCTACGACGAGCTCGACGGCATCCGCTTCGCGATATCTGCGCGCTCGTTCTACCAAGTGAACCCGGTTCAGACGGTGGAATTGTACCGCAAGGCGGTGGAGTATGCGGGGCTGACCGGCAGCGAGCAAGTGATCGATGCCTACTGCGGCATCGGCACGATATCGCTGTTCCTGGCTCGCGGAGCCGGGCATGTTCACGGCGTGGAAATCGTGCCGGAAGCGATCGAGGACGCGAAACGGAATGCGGCGCTGAACGGCATCGAGAACGCATCGTTCGAAGCCGGCCCAGCCGAAGTTGTCATCCCGCACTGGCGGCAGGAGGGCATCGTGCCCGACGTAATCGTCGTCGATCCGCCGCGCAAAGGGTGCGACGAGGCGCTGCTGGAGACGATTCTGGCGATGCAGCCGGAGCGGGTGGTGTACGTGTCGTGTAATCCGTCGACGTTGGCGCGGGATCTGCGCGTGTTGGAGGATGGCGGGTATCGGACGGTTGAGGTGACGCCGGTGGATATGTTTCCACATACGGTTCATGTGGAGTGTTGTTCACTACTCGTAAGAGAAGATAATGTGAATATCTCAAAAAAGTTGACCTAAAGCCTAAAAAGTCGTGTTAAGGCTTATAAAGTCGCATCAAAAAGCCGAGCGAAACTCAGGTATCCATTCCTGTGTTCCTCGGCTCTTTTCTACCCTATTCCCTCCCCTGTTTTTAAACACGACTCTAATTGCTCGTATTATCCCGATTTTCTCCGAGGTACCTCCGATTTTACTCCAATTGGTAGGACGACAATTTTTGCTCAGGTTGAAACAGGAAAGTGAGGGCGAGTGGAGTTAAAGCCAAGTGACGTAAAGCTTTTTGAAACGGTGCATGTCGAAGGGGGCGTAAGACGACTATTTAGAGACTGCACAGTTAAAAATTAAGAGATGTAACGGTGAATAAAAGGTCTCTCCAATTTGGGTAGAGACCTTTTATATTTGATAAGCTGAACCGTATCACAAGTAGGACGAAATTTTCAAAATGTTTTGTTAGCACTCAATAAAAACGAGTGCTAACGAGTTAGAATAAGATTGAGAGGGTATTTGTCCCTAATTTCGGGAAAAACAGACGAAAAAGGGCTAAAATCGCCTAATAGCGACTCTAGCCCTTTTGACTTACGTAATAGGAAGAATATACAATAAAAATGGGACAGAGTTTTTCAACTTGTCCGCTCAGTAGCACTCAATGTGGGGACATTGTGTACTACAAATGCTTATCCGTTCTTTTTCGCGATGAATTCATAGTATCAGATGCTAGATTGCTAGACAAGAACAAAATGATATTATGACAATATGTTCACAATGTGTTCGTCTTTTTGTTCCGAAAATGATGAGGCGGGTTTGTAGAGTGGCAAAAAGCTGGGAGGTTAGTACATAGAGCGAAAGTCTTCCTGTCCCAATAAAAACAGGAAGGGCTGGTTAAATGCCAATATACGAGGCTATATACAGACAAAATAACGAAGAAGAATTAGTAACAGTTAATAACATCGAACAACATGCAAATTTTCTTGATGTCAAAAATAATTTGCATTGTACCTATCAAGGTTGCACGGCAAGGCTGTCGTATGTGCCGAAAGGAAAAGTGAGAGCTCACTTTAAAACGTGGCCGAAAGAAGACCATCTGCAAGATTGCTTGGACTACTTTGAGAGAGTAGCAACAGCAAACAAGCAAAAATCGGTTGCTACTTCTACAATGGAACTAAGTGATAAACACGTAAAAAATGTGCTTGATAACTTGAAGAAAAAGAGAAGAGAACAAGAATCAGGGACAGACAAGCCGAAAACCAGCAACAATAAAAAGCCTAGACCAACAGTAGATCCTAATTCTGGAGAGGGTTCTGCTCTGAACATTGTCCCAACAACAGGTCCAAATGCTGATTTGGCAAGTGGCGAGAATAATGTTAAGGAACCTTCTGTTAGAAATCGGTCACTAATTAATTTGACTGATGAGGACGTGGGTTGGACTAGAAGTCTTGAAGGCTACATCCAAAATATTGAAGTGGACGACAGAAGGGTTATCCTCGAATTACGAGATGGAGATTATAACTTTTTGGTCTATTTCGAAGAATTCTTCTTTGATAATGCCCCAGTTAACTTCAGAGGTTACTTTGAAGATTTGAAAATTCTCGTACAAAACCATAAAGATTTTTTGTTTTCAGGCGTTGGTTTAATCGTGCGAAGAAAAGAACAATATGGCATGTTAGTTAATCGAGGCAATGATTTTTATGTTGATTATCAATATATTGCTGTTTTTCTTCATACCGCATAATCTTAATGTGCGATTTGGAAGAGCCGTCCTAACAGGGCGGCTCTAATCTTTGTCGTTATTGAAAGCACGGAGAAACATTCCTTACGCCTTGTTGCGATAATAACGACAAAGACCTTCTAGATAATAAATAACAGTTTTTGAATACGAACAGGGGGTTCTGACTGAGAAAGCACCGGCAGGAATAGTACATGTGGAACAATCGTTCTTTTAATTTTCTAAGCGTTGATTATGAATAAATTAGTATGGAAGAACCACGTCAAAAGGAGTAATCTAAATTATGGGAAATTATTACTCTTAAGGAGACGATCATGATGCCAACTGTAGTAAGCATGATAAATTGGAAAGGCGGCGTAGGAAAAACTACACTTACGTTACAACTGGGAATTGCGTTAAATAAGTTCCATAACAAAAGGGTCCTATTAATTGATTTAGACCCTCAATGTAATCTTTCCTTTGTGGCACTGGGTATTGAATCTTATGTAGATAAAGTTTATAACCAAGGCGTACACTCTTTAAAGTCTGTATTTGATGCTTATTTCAGTGATACTGAAATTGACGCTAAAATGGTTATCCAAAATAAAGTAGTTAACAGTCGTCCGGGTAAAGTATATACAAATGTACATATGGTTTTATCTCATCAAGAATTAGTTCTTTTGGATCTTCGTTTGGCTAGATCCAGAAAATCAGGTAGAGATCACAAAGAGGAAACGAGTTTTGAAATTGAAAAGCTAGCAATATTAAAAAGAGTAATCGATCAAGTTGCTGATGATTATGATTATGTTTTGCTCGATTGCCCACCAAACGTAAACCTTGTTACACAGAACGCCTTTTATGCAAGTAATTATTTCGTTGTTCCAGCAATCCCTGATTTCTTATCAACCACAGGAATATCACTAATTCGCGATTACATGGAAAAATTCAATACAGATTTTAGAAACATGCATCAATATGCCGAGTATGGAGAACTATATAATGATACCCAGTTTGGGGGGATTATCTTCAATATGGTGGATGAATATGGAGGTGGTCCAAAACGAACGCACCAAGAAACTCTGACGTCTATTCAATCGCAGCACCCTAGCTTTGTATTTAGCGAATTTATTACAGATGGGGATGGAATATCGGTTGCAGGTTCCGTAAACTTACCTATATACGCTCATGAATATTTACCAAGATCGAATTCCAATGCAAAAAAGCAAGCTGAATATTTTGAGAAGTTATCTAACGAATTTATTCTGAAGATTAAGTGAGGTGATATTGTGGATTCAATAAAATTATCAAAGATATTTAGGAAGGCTTCTGATATCCTTGCCTTATATGATAATGTGCCAGTAGATATTGTTCTTGATGACATTTATAGAATAATTCGTGCTGAAAAGTTGACTAAAACGAATGAGCCTACAAATGATCAAGAATCCATTGTTATTTCAGATGAATTGATTAATAGAATGTCAACGATGAATTCTGAAGAACTAACTATGTTTCTTCAGGAAAGTGAAGATTTTCAATCCAAAAAGGCGATACTGAATCTTGCAAAAATGTTGTCTATTACAACTTCTTCAAGGAATAATTATTCTGCACTTTCACATAGTATTGTGAAATATTTTGAGCGCCAAAGAATGGATAAGTTAATCAGGGAGGACAGAACTTCAAACTTTTCTACTGAAAATTAGCAATTGCCTTTCCAAGGCGAGCGACTTAATTCGCACCCCTATTTAAAATGAATTTCGCTCTATAGATGTTACGGAGAACCGTATCACAAATAGGACGAAAAACAAAGGGAGAGCCATTAAAGACTAAACTCTATGGTAATACATTACATGTATTTAATTTATCTTAATGGGCAACATTACATGAAAATAGATAGTTGTTGAGGTTATGTTATGAATATTCCTTTACTAAAAGTAACTTACTTAGCCCATACTATGAGATTCTGTTTGTCCATTATTCAGGCGCATACTCGGTTATCAAAAATCTAAAGTAATTTCCAAGACAAAAATGACTTTCAACCTGCTTCTGACGCCTACACGTCGGCGGATGCATAAGCGCGTCCGCTCCCGATATGCGCGTTGTCGCCATGGAGGTTTTCATACGAGGGTGTTATTCGACTGCATTTTTATCGTAGCACTCCAGTATGGTTTAGTTAGTAAAAAGACAGTTAGGGCATTGAGAAGCCTTAACTGTCTTTTTTATTTATGTACATAATGCTATTAAACTTTGTTGTTGATATTAGTTATGCTCCCTCGAAATGATTCAGTTTCCTCACTCAGACTCATGAATTCGCAGGATTTCACCCTTAGATGAGAATGAAAGAAGAAGATATGCTGGAGCTTATTGCTCGGATGAAATGAAAAGGGCATTCGTAAATAAAGGTGAGGAAAGCTTCACCCACATTGTTCCATTTACGCACGTCTCCACTTCGCCTTAGCGATTCTCGCTCCCATGTCTCAACGGGTCATAGCCCTTTCATTCCTTCGTCACATCTAACTAAGGGGTGGAGGTCGGTTTTTCTAACGGAACGGGTCCGAGCCCTTTTGCGTAACGTCTCCCGATACTCCGTGCTTCTTGTCATCCTGCGAATGCATGAGCTGGTGAGGATTCGAGCGATCTTAAGCTGCCTGAGAGAAAACTCGAGTTGAATCGTAAGTCTCACTGCTTTTTGCTAAACCGACTAGCAAACGCGCTACTTTACTACATAACTTCATGATGGATTTCATCTTCTTCAGGTTCTTTTTCTCCACGTTGTAACGGTGCAAAGCCCTGATTTCCGGGTTTGTCATGACCATACACATCGTCATGAGATAGAGGAAATGGCGCAGACGTGGCCGACCTCGTTTGCTAAGAACCAGCTTGCCTCGCCACTTCCCCGAACTCGCCTCAGCTAGATTCAACCCGGCATGTCGAAGCAACGCATTGCCGTGCGAATAGCCACTTAAATCACCGGCCTCACCAAGCACACCAGCTAAACTCGTTGCACTCACGCCCCGTATTTCAAGCAGCTTCTGTGCGTAAGGAATGTGTTCAAGAATGAGATGGAGCTCGCGTTCAATCTGTTCAAGTTGGCGCTGGGCCAGGTCGTATTCTTCAAGCAACTGTTCCAGATGAAGTTTGTAAGCATGGAGTGCCTTGGTGGTGCCAACGCTAGATTTTGCAAGTGAAATGAGCAACTCAGCACGTTTTACGCCAGCATGGCGCTTCACGTATTGCTTCCAACCGTCGAGGATCTGTTCCGTGCTTAACCGACTGATTTCACTCGGCAGAGGAAAGGTTCTAAGCGTTGCGATTGCACTGGTGCAGGTAAGGATTTTAAAGACCTGACGGAGCTCGGGAAAGACAATGTCTACCCAGCGATGAAGCTGATTAACCGCGCTGTTAAGTCGTTTGGTAACCGTCTCTCGGTTTGCCATGAGAATGCGCAGTTCCTCGTAGGCTTCCGGATGGAAACGAACGGGTGAGTAATACCCGTTTTTGATCATATCTGCAATGACGAGAGCATCCTTGCGATCGCTTTTAGACGGGGTGTTGTCTCGGTTTTCCTTGTTCTTTTTGACGAGGTGGGGGTTAACCAGAACAACTTCCATGCTTTGAGCGACAAGCCATCGAGCTAGGTTGAACCAGTAGTGGCCAGTGGGCTCCATGCCAATGATGACGTTGCTCAGCTTGTGGGTTTTGAGCAGATCCTGAATCCAACGTTCGAACAACATGAATCCTTCACGGTGGTTACCGAACTCGAGTGGAGTTCCCAGTGTAATGCCTCGGAAGCTAACGGCGCGGGCCACATGAACTTCCTGGGCGATATCTACGCCGACGACAAGGTGAGAAACGGTAATGTTTTCAATGCGTTGATTTTGCTTATCCTGTGTTTTAAAATTCATAGTAGAGCGACCTCCTGATGGGCTTTTTGAGGCTTTTGACCTCGTGCGTAACCCCATCGTACCGAGGCGCTCGTTTTTGTTCAAACGCCAAATTATTCGTTTTACAGGAATTCTAACGGGAGCTATGTTGAAGATTAATTGCGGTTAACCTTATCATAAGTAGCTGTGCAGCGTCAGGAAAAATTTGCAGTTATATATCAGGCCATACTTTGGGGTTAGATGAATGTGATTTTTAAGCAAAATCAAGACCACAGAACTTCGCGGCTGTCCGATTATTTCGGGGCGCGTTTGTTTCGATACGGGAAGATGAGATTATGCTAAAATGAAGTGGGAGGTGCGACGTAATGCAGGACATAGCAGAAACAAGCGATATATCATTGCCGGATGTCATGGAAGAGGACATCCATACACAGATGCCGCATATCCTCGAAATTCTGTTGCTTGACAGGACAACCTCATCTATCAAACGCACACAGAATATCATCTGGGCGAATGACAACTATAAAAAATATGGCACTGAAGCGTATGCGGCTACAGCTCAGATACGCCCGGAACTTATCACAGGCAGGCATGGCAAGTTGATCATGCCGCGAGCTCTGAAGACCGCCGAACTGCAAAAGAAACGCACAAAAACAAAAGCCGAGGTATTCACCCCGACCTGGATAGTGAAAATTCAAAATGATGCCGTTGACGCTGATTATAAAACCGACGACCTGGAAACATATACCCGCCGCAAATGGTTGGAGATAACCTGCGGAGAGGCCCCGTACATGGCAACACGCTATGATATGGGAACCGGTGTGATAATACCACTTGCGGAGCGACAAGGCTTCACTGACCGCAAACTCGCTAGGATCAACGCCGAGGTGATCGACAAAGCCGAGTGGCAGCGATTAGTCGAGTTGGCATACAAGACAAGCTATGGATTTGAGTGGAATGGAGATTCACTTCTCCTCGCCCGCGAGAACTTACTATACACATACCGTGACTACTACATAGATAAATGGGGAGAACCTCCTACTTACGGGCTGTTTGAGGGTATCGCCACAATCATCAGTTATAACCTATTCCAGATGGACGGGCTTACCTATAACGTTCCGTTGTCTGGAACAAAGGAACGGGTTCAGGATTATCAGTTGACTCTGTTCGATATGGAAGAATCCGAAAAAGAGGAATGGATAATCGTCCCCGGCAAGCGTGTCAGAATTATGAACTGGGACACCAATAAAATGGAATTTTTTGATAAGGGGGTACAAAAGGGATGAACGAAAACACAATCATCAAAACAACAAAAACAGTCTACCCTCAAATTTACGCGTATGTTCTTCCTGAATATAAGCCGAACGAGGGCTGGGTTAAAATCGGCTATACCGAACGCAGAAGCGTAGACGAGCGTATCCGGCAGCAGACACACACAGCGGGTATTGCCTATTCAAAGCTTTGGTCTGAACCAGCAAAATTTCACGGCTCAGACGAGTGGTTCTTTGATAAGCAACTTCACAACTATCTGCGTAGGTTCAAGCGAATAGAACAACGTCCCAATACGGAGTGGTTCTATTACAATGGTACTCCCGAACAGGCTCACGCTGACTTCGATGAGTTCCGACACAAGAAACACAACCAAGTCGGGAGGGAGATCGGATATCAACTTCGTGCCGAACAGGAAGCGGCTGTTCAGATGACACTTGACTACGCCGCGACGCACGCAGGCGGCGAGTTCCTTTGGAACGCAAAGCCACGTTTCGGCAAAACGCTCACGACCTATGACCTTGCCCGCCGTATGGGAGCGCAGAATGTCTTGATTGTCACGAATCGCCCGGCAATCGCTAATTCGTGGTTTGACGATTTTGAGACCTATATCGCTTGGAAGACGAATTACCGTTTTGTTTCCACGGCCGATACATTGAAGGAACGTCCAGTGTTTACCCGTGAGCAATTCGTTTCCGAAAACATCGGAAAGCCTGAAGGCGACCACGCGGGCTGTATCGCATTCATCTCGCTGCAAGATTTGAAAGGTGCGATCAGCTTCGGCGGCTACCATGACAAACTGAAATGGGTCAAAGGTCTGACGTGGGACTTGATCGTCATAGACGAAGCACACGAGGGCGTTGATACGTTCAAGACTGATGTCGCCTTTAACAACATCGCCCGCCAATTCACTCTGCACCTCTCCGGCACTCCGTTCAAAGCGGTTGCGAGTGGCAAGTTTGCCAAGGAGCAGATTTACAATTGGACCTACGCCGACGAGCAAGATGCTAAAGCGACATGGTCGGAAGAGGGCGAGGAAAATAATCCCTACGAGGGACTGCCGCGCTTGAATCTGTTTTCCTACCAAACGAGCCAGATGATCACCGATGAGGTAAACAAGGGCGCGAAGATCGACGGCAAAGACATCGACTTTGCCTTTGATTTGAATGAGTTTTTCGCCACGGGAGGTAACGGTAAGTTCATACACGAAGCCGAGGTCCGGAAGTGGCTTGACACCTTAACGCGTAACGAGAAATACCCGTTCTCGACGCCCGAAATGAGAGCGGAACTGCAACATACCTTCTGGCTGTTGAATCGCGTGGCAAGCGCAAAGGCTTTGGAGAAACTACTCCGCGACCACCCTGTGTTTGAGCGTTACGAGGTTATATTAGCTGCCGGGGACGGTAGAACCGACGAGGACGACTCCGTCGCAACACAGAAATCGCTTGACCGGGTTCGAGCGGCAATCAAAGCCCACGATAGGACGATCACGCTTTCAGTCGGACAACTGACTACGGGCGTGACCGTTCCCGAATGGACTGCCGTGATGATGCTCTCCAACCTGAAATCGCCGAGTCTTTATATGCAAGCGGCATTCCGCGCGCAAAATGCATGGAACTATGATGTTGATGGCGAGAAGCACCGCAAGCAGAACGCCTATGTCTTTGACTTCGCACCTGCGCGGACGCTCATCATCTACGACGAGTTTGCCAACAACCTGAACAGCACGGCGGCGGGCGGATGTGGCACAACGACCGACCGCGAAGAAAATATTCGTAAACTACTGAATTTCTTCCCCGTAATCGCTGAAGACGATGAAGGCAAGATGATCGAACTGGACGTAAGACAGGTTCTGACGATTCCGAAGACCATCAAGGCTCAGGAAGTCGTCAAGCGTGGCTTCATGTCTAATCTGCTATTCCAGAACATCTCTGGCATCTTCGCCTCCACCGAGGCACGTGAGATTCTGGAACAGCTTAACCCCGTCGCGCCGGGCAAGGTCGTACCCACTCAAACGAGCAGTACTATTGACATGAGTAATGTGAAAGTGGACGATGACGGCAATGCGGTTGTTGACCCCGTCCTTGTCGTTGCGATGACGGGCGCGCGTTTCGGTGAAAAGGTCTATGCAGATGTGACGGCAGTCGCCGAGCAAGCAGCAGAACAGCCGTCATCATCACTGACAAGCGCCGTAACGACAGCCTTCACTAACGGCATCTTAGATACTGTGAAAGAAATCGCCAAGGAGAGTTCCGTAACCGCAGCCCAAGCTGAGCTGATCGTGAAGCAGAACGCCAACGTCCTCGCCCGGGAAGTAGAGATGGTCAAAAAGCAGGCTGAAATCCGTGGAGCCGAGGTGACAGCCACATATGTTAAAGAAAAAGAGGCGGCTACCGCCTCAAATGATACTCTTGCTGTAGTTGAAGCCAGGGCACGGTATGAAGCTGCAAAACAGGAAATCGCCGAAACCTTGCAACAAGACCTCGCCGGTAAGGTTGCGGAGAAGACAGAGGAACTGACGCAGAAATCTACCGAGGAAATCCTTCAAAAAGCGGAGGAGAAAAAGAAAACCACGGTTGAAGACGACATCCGCGCCCGTTTGCGCGGGTTTGCCCGCACGATTCCGTCGTTCCTTATGGCATACGGCGAGCCGGACACGACCCTCGCCAACTTTGACGGCAACATCACCGACAGTGTGTTCAAAGAGGTTACAGGTATCACGCTTGACCAATTCCGCGCTTTGCGTGACACATACCAATTCTTTGATGCGGTTGTTTTTGACGAATCCGTTCAGGAGTTCCTGCACAAGAAGGAAGAACTGGCGAACTACTTCGACGATAGCCAGACGGAGGACATTTTCGACTATATCCCGCCGCAGAGAACCAATCAGATCTACACGCCCAAGAAGGTCGTGAAGATGATGATTGACAAACTGGAGGAGGAGAACCCTGACATCTTTACCGACAAGGGCAAGACCTTTGCGGACTTGTATGTGAAGTCAGGGCTTTACTTAGCTGAGATCGTCAAGCGGCTATACATCGGGCTTGAAAGCGCAATCCCCAACAAGGCCGCGCGGTTGAAGCACATTCTGGAGCATCAGGTCTACGGCTTCGCGCCTAGCGAGATAATATACCGCATAGCGCGCAACTTCGTCTTCGGCGGCTTCCCGGACATTGACAATTCGCATCTTGAGTGCCGCGACTTGACCGAGACAGCAAAATCAGGAGGAACGATTGGGATGAAATTCGATTGCGTGGTGGGGAATCCGCCGTATCAAGAGGAAGCGGTAGGGATAAGTACAAAAGACCTACCTATATATCCGTATTTTTACAATTTGGCAGAGCAAATCGCACCGAAATATGCATTAGTTTCTCCAGCGAGATTTCTATTCAATGCGGGAGGAACGAACAAAAACTGGAATGAGAAAATGCTAAACGATGACCACCTAAAAGTTCTATATTACGAGCAAGAATCAGCAAGGGTATTCCCTAACACTAGCATTATGGGAGGCATTGCTATTGTTCATCGTGATGTCAGTAAAAACTTCGATAAAATTGGCACATTCACATATGATTCAGAATTAAACTCTATTGTCGAAAAAGTTGCTAGATATAATGAGATTACCTTAGATACAATAATTGAAAATCGAGGGCAATACAGATTTTCAGATAAGATCTATCAAGATTATCCCCAGGAGATGAAACGTATTTCCGACCGCAGAATCTCTACAAATGCATTTGATAGTTTGCCAGGTTTGTTTACTGATATGATGCCAGACGATAAATATGAGTATCTCCGCATTTATGGTCGTGTTGGTAGTGAACGTGGTTATAAGTGGTTTAAGAGGGAATACACGGACTGCCCTGGGAGTTTTGAACGATACAAAGTCTTTATTTCCAAAGCCAATGGTGCAGCTTTGAAAAATGGCACTATTGTTGGTTCCCCATTTGTAGCAGACAAAAAAATTGGTGCGACTGAGACATTTATTACGATAGGCAGATATGATGATAAGATTGAAGCTGAAAACTTAGCGAAGTATATTATGACGAAATTCGCTCGTGTTCTGTTAAGCATATTAAAAGTAACAGCAGATAACACGAGGGAAAAGTGGGCTAAAGTTCCGCTCCAAGACTTCACGCCGCAGAGCGACATCGACTGGACACAGTCCATCCCCGGCATCGACCGTCAGCTTTACGCCAAGTATGGCTTGAACGAGAAAGAGGTTGCATTTATCGAGAACAAGATCAAGCCAATGGAATAAGGTCTTACAGAATGGTTGAGTTCCAGACACTTGTTGCTTAGTGGCTATCCGCAAAGGATTCGGATCGACTCAAATTGGAGACTGGCGTTCCGCAATTTGCGCGAAATCAGCGCAAGTGATGTCATAAGTTGTTCTGCTGGTGCCGGACAAGACAATGGGTCCAACCTAGAAGAGGGAAGGAGAAATTCCCTCTTCCCTACCATCAAGATTAGAATGGATGGTAGGGATAGCGGACATTTTGGCAAGCATATTTCCCAATATGGAGCGAAATATTATGACATTACCCGTCGAACTGGCTACGATCTTCCGTAATAAGCAAAAATCGTACAAGATGGTACTCATTCAATCCATTATTGAAGAGTACAGGCAAAGTAAACTGCAATTCTTACCGCTGAGCGCTGTGGCTGAGCGGTTTTTGGCGTATTACCGGCGCCGGAGCGAGGAGGAGCAGGTTGTTGATGCTCCGCCAGCCAATGTCGCGGACAGCTGGGCTGCCTTCACGTTAACGCAGACCAAGGCGTTGCTGCGAACGCCAATTGATGCCTTGTCGGCTATCCTTGAAGCTAACGGGGATACGATTACGTTCAAAAGCCATATCTGGTCGATGATAGACGATGCCATGCTACAGGAATTGACGGAGTATGCTGAGGCGCAACTGGACGATTATCATCACCAACTCGCGATCCAAGAGAACTTTTCTCTTCAGGGAGCCTTGGATCATATCTTGGAGAACTACCTAACCTTCAAAACGCAGCCATTCGCGAATCATCCTGTCGGCTCGCTAGTCAGGAATCGTATCCCGGAGTACCTCCGATCATTGGATTTTATCGATTCCGAATATAAGGTCCAAGGTTCAATCGGACAAGGGAACTGGGTCGGTGTTCCTTGGATTGCGATCTTGGATAAGCGTATTAACGCCACGCTTCAAAGTGGGGAGTACATCGTTTATTTATTCGCGGATGATATGAGCGCGGTGTACTTAACCCTGGCTCAAGGAGTCACGGAATCGATTGATCGCTTGAAACGGCGAGGCGCGCATGAATATCTCAGGGAGAAGGCACAGGAAATCAGAAAGATGCTGCCTCTAGAGGATTTAGAGCTGGATGCGCTAGCCCCCGGCATTGGTAGCGATTATCAAGCCTCGCTGATTGCATCCGTTCGATACGAGCGAGGTCATATCCCGAGCGACGAACAACTCTTGGCAGATCTCGAGAATGTTGTGAATAATTATAAACGCTATTCCGTTATTGTGAGGCATCAGAGCCCGCTGCATGAAACGGTCGAGGTGGAACCCGTGGACTACTTATCCGTTCCAGAACGAATCGAAGCAGTCAAAACCTTCATCCGCAGCAAAGGGTTTCACTTCCCTCCGGGCCTTATCGAGAATTTTTACCTCTCGCTGAAGACCAAGCCGTTCGCCATCCTGGCTGGTGTATCCGGAACGGGCAAAACGAAGCTCGTCAAACTCTTCGCCGAAGCGCTTGGCGCGACGAGCGCGAACGGTCAGTTCTCGCTCATTCCGGTGCGGCCGGACTGGAGCGATCCTTCGGATCTGCTCGGCTACAAGGATCTGACGGGGGCATTTCGTCCCGGCAAATTAGCCGAAGTGTTAGCGGTAGCGGCGGAGGAGCGTAACCGGCACAAGCCGTATTTTATCTGCTTGGATGAGATGAATCTGGCACGGGTGGAGCACTATTTCAGCGATCTGCTCAGTGTCATTGAGACACAGGAATGGCGCGGGGATCGGATTATCACTGTGCCTTTGATCGAGGCGAATAGTCTCGCTCCGGATGACCAGCCTCTATATGGCGGATTGGCGTTACCGGATAATGTGTACTTGATCGGCACGGTGAACATGGACGAAACGACGCATCCCTTCAGCAAAAAGGTCCTCGACCGCGCGAATACGATCGAGTTCAACTATATCAATCTCGAGCAATTCCCGGAGACGGCGGAGTCGCAAGATGAACCCGACGCGGGACGTGCGACAAATGCATTCCTGCGGAGCGAGTTCCTCCAGCTGATCGATGCCTACGCCGAGCACGAGGAGCTTACGAAGAAGGTTACCTCGCAACTCGTCCGCGTGAACGGTATCCTTGAACAGGTGCATGCGCATGTCGGCTTCCGCATCCGCGATGCAGTCTGCTTCTATATGATTTACAATCAGCAGTTTGGGCTGATGAGCGAGGACGAAGCGTTCGACCTTCAATTGCTGCAAAAGATTTTGCCGCGCGTGCAAGGGAGCTCTTCTTCTGTGAAACGGGTCCTGCTCCAGCTGATGCAGGTAGCGCTTGGCCGAAATCTGCCGCTGCAAGACTATCTCGATGATGCAAGCGAGCTGTATTTGAAATGGAGCTCTTGGTCGACGTCCGAAGAAACGGCCAAGTATCCGTTCAGCGCGCGCAAGCTTGCTTTCATGCTGCGGAGGTTGGAGGAAGATGGATTCACATCCTACTGGCTCTCCTAACGCGAGCGTAGAGCTACTTCGTATCGAGACGAATCGGTTCAATGTGTTTATTCAGGGCAAGCCGTATCATCCGACGGTGGATACGTTGCGTCTTCACCGTACGGCTGATCATCAATTGATGCCCGCGCAGCTCCAGATCTCGGCTCCGGGTGCCGGAGTTCAGATCGAACGAATGCTACTCTTTCATCCGGAGACGCGGCAGCTTGTGCCTTGGCAAACGGGCGATTCCGTGTATCCGTTCTTTTACGAAACGCAGGCATACGAGCTCGTCGTCGAGAAGAAAGAGGAGCTTCCGCTCACCTTCTACCACGAGAACGTGCATGTGCGGCAAGCGGTGAAGCCACTAGGCAGCCGGATTCTATCCGGTGTCCTTAACTTCCAGAACGAGGTTGGCTTGACGGACCTGGAACTTCGACTGAATGGACAGACGGTTCTTCAGTTGCAGCTGGAGATTTTTCCGGTGAAGTTGGATTACAAGCAGGACTACCAGATGATTTTGAACGATGTGAACCAGCAGATCTATAATCTCTCGTTCGATTTTCTGCGTAAGACGTACAATCTGACGGGCCTCCGGGAGACTAAGCATCAGAGCTTGACGGAGTTCTTCTCGATTCTGCAGCATGTATTCGGCCAACTGGTACAAGCCGTGGAACGGATTCAAAGCTCGCCGCATGCCAAGCATCAGGTAGAGAACCGAATCGTGGAAGCGGGAAAGGTGAAGAAGCCGGGTAAATCCAACATAGCGTTTCTGGCGAAAAGACCGCATCTGCTCGTGCGAGATGATCAACGCGGTGTCATTGCACTGAAGGGTGAGCGGTATCTGCCGAGCCACGCGATAGAGACGAAGCGGCATGTCGACTTCGATACGAACGAGAATCGGTTCGTACGGTGGGTGCTGCTGCGGATTGCGAAGAAACTAAAGGACTTGAAAGTGCGATTAACGGACAAGGGACGCCTTCAAGATCCGCTCCTGGCCCGGAAGCTAGAGGAGATGGGCAAGCAGCTTGGCAGGCTGTTGGCGCTGGATTTTCTGCAGGTGCGCGATATGCGGCAGTTATCGGTGACGCTTGTTCTCCAGATGGCGCCGGGCTACCGGGAAGTGTATCGCAACTACCTCATGTTAATGAAGGGGCTGTCCATTCAAGGGGATTTGTTCCGCCTATCGATGAAGGATCTAGCGCAGCTCTATGAATATTGGTGCTTCTTGAAAATTCATGATCTGCTTAGCCGAAAGTACGAGCTCGTCAAGCAGGATATCATCAAGGTCAACCGGACAGGCGTGTTCGTGACACTGGATAAGACACAGAAGGCGAAGATGGTGTACCGGAATCCGACGAACGGCGAGGAATTCACGCTCTATTACAACACACTGCCGAGTGGGGAGAAGTCGCCGACGGTCTCGCAGCGACCGGACAATGTCCTGACGCTGAAGAAGAACGATTCAACTTCGGTATACAACTATATCTTCGATGCCAAGTACCGACTGAACCCGGCGTATGAAGATACGCCTTACCGTACCATGTACGGGACGCCGGGACCGGAGGAGTCGGATATCAATACGATGCACCGTTATCGGGATGCGATTGTTTATGCCGATAAGGTCGAGCAAGAGCTGGAGCGAAGCATGTTCGGGGCGTATGTGCTTTTTCCATATCATGACGAGGAGCAGTTCAAAGATCATAAGTTCTATAAGAGCATCGAGCTTGTGAACGTGGGAGCTTTTCCGTTCCTGCCGAATGCAACGACGCTGATGGAGGCGTTCTTGGACGAGATTGTCCAGGATAGTCCGGAGAAGGCTTACGAGCGTTCGATGCGACCGCGGGGAACGAAGACGTACTATAAGGACAAGCTTGCCGGGCAGAACATGCTTGTCGGTTCTTTGCGTCAAGTCGAGCAGCTTGATGCGGCCCTTCGGCATGGCTTCTACCATGTGCCGTTGGAGAATTTTACGAATCATACGGTGCTTTCGGAGCTGGAATACGTGGCACTTTACCAGTCGATCGGGAAGTTTCAGTCGCAAGGCCTGGAATCGGGCGTGCACTGGTATGGTCGGATCCGGGATTGGAAGGTCGTGAGACGACAAGAGATCGAAGAGATCCCTCCTCGACGAGGGACCGAAGAGAAGCTCTATGTGAAGTTTACGGTCGAGCAATGGACGAAGCGTCCAGCGCCGATTCGGCCTGGAGGTCGGGGAATTCATAAGCTGCTGTGTACGTCGAAGTATGTGTTCGACCGGGCAGTTGAGATCGCCGAGCTCAAGCTCCGTACGGAAGAGGAGCTTGAAGCTTGGCGGGAGAAGCGGCGTACGGGATCGATCCGCGTTATGCTTGATCATGAACAGGTGGATTTGGCGAGTCGGGTAACGGCGATTGAGGGGAAGGGCGAATGAAGAACTGTAGCAGATACGCTTAAGAAGCTAGAAAAGACACCTTCCGAGGTGTCTTTTTGGGCTTGAGACATGATGCCAAGGCAATTTTTTATGAGGTATCTAACTAAACGCTCTTACGCTTAATTTCATCGAGGGTCCGACCATCTCTGTCTTTCCAATCTGTCCATCCATTCGAAGGTCTGCCTAATATAACACCACTTGCAGCGCTAGGTGATTTAAAAACATAATCGGATTGAAGAATATAAACGGCATCTTTTTTTACAACCAAACCATCGAGAATTAATTTATTTCTTAATTCTAGATATGTTTTCATGCTAGGCGCTGTTTCCGCAGCCATTTGTGAATTCTTAAACACGACGAACCCTTCATCGGTAAATTCTCCACTGGCCTCGATACCCTTGCCCCGGCAATAAAAAATGCTCTCTTTGGATACAGAACGGTTTCCTGACGCATCGCGAATTTCCTCGAAAATATTATAGCCAAGCGTAGCCAAAAGGATCTTTAAGGTATCAAACATGTCCATTAGGTCTGCTATAACATGCTCAGGAATATACGACTTGGTCGGTATCGTTTGTTGCATTTTATAGCGACCTATCACCTTGCATTGTTCAAAGCAAAACCACTCCAGGTATTTGATATGAGCCTTCGTGAACGTATTATTGCTTGTTGTTATTACGACGGCTGTTTCCCAGAAATCCTTTTCCTTGTGATGCTGTTTAAGACGTGTGTAGCAATCCTCTGCTTCCCCAATATAAACAGATGGTTTGGCATCATCATCTGATTGTCCGAACAAAAAATAAACACCCACGCCTTTGGTTTCTTCGCGTTGCCCTGCTTCAATTAACCTATTCCTCGGTATCAATACTGCTTTTACGATTCGACTTGTTATCTCGGCTATTTTTATCCCTCTTGGAGATCCGAGAACGATCCGGAAGAGGATTGAGATTCCGGTAAATGCAAAAGGAAGCTTGGCGATTCTCAAGCGAGAATGGCTAAGCTTCCATTTTGATTTCAACAAGATCAATGATTTCTCGAATAATTGGCTCATGCGGCATGTCTTATATTGGTTAAGCGAGAGAGTTTACTTAATGAAATTCCTCTTTGTTTGGGTTAAGAAGCAGAAATATCCGTTCGACCAGGTAATGTTTACCTTATTTAGTACCGATATATCTTATTATTATCATCAGAGGGGCGATATTCATGGCAAAGAGACGAAGACGGAAGAAAAAAGAAGATCCTGTGGCGGCGCTAATCATGCTGGTGATGGTGGGCGCGTTTTTTTCAACTTTCTCATCTACCCAATCTTTCGCGGCGGCTGGACTTGCTGCAGGACTGGTTTTCGCTGCCGGTGTAGGCATTATTATCTTCATCGGAATGCTTAAATCCGAACGACTAAAACGATCTGGCATAGCTGAGGTCGATAAGATGGATGGCCGTAAGTTTGAGCATTACCTGGGTCACATGTTTCGTGCCCAGGGATACCACACAGAAGTCACGCAGGCCGCAGGTGATTACGGTGTAGATCTTCTCCTTACTAAGCAAGGGAGGAAGATTGCCGTACAGGCTAAACGCTACACGGGAAATGTGGGGCTCGAGGCCGTGCAGCAGGTACAGGCTGGAAAAGCCCATTACGGAGCATCAGAAGCATGGGTAATTACGAACAGCAACTACACCGATCAGGCATATACACTTGCTAAGTCGAATGGAGTTCGATTAATTGCTCGCAATGAGCTCATTGAAATGATGCTTAAGATGAATACGCCGCAGAAGCAGACGTCGCCACAGCAAGAGGCTACTACAAAATCCTCAGCGCCTTTGCAGAAGAAAGATGATTTATGTGTTGATTGTGGCAGTATCATGATTAAAAGGAAGAGCAGCAAGGGCATGGTCACTGTATGCTCGAACTACCCGATCTGTAAGAATATCCGGGCGATTTGAAGAAACCGAAGTAGCCATCCGCACGAACCAGTCATGAATAAATAAAGAAGCTTAGCGACTCTCCAGTGAGAATCGCTAAGCTTCTTCATTTATCTCTACAAGATCAATGATTTCTCGAATATCACTTATTTCCAAAGCCTCGGCTATCCGCTCGATGTGCTGAAAGTTAATATTCTGACGTTTAGCATTAGATAATTCGCTTAATGCGGCATGTCTGATATCCGTTAAGCGAGACAGTTCTCTTAACGATATTCGTCTTTGTTTTATGATCTCATGTATTTTTACGATTATTTTTTTTGTCATAGGGACACCTTCAATTAAGGATTGACTATACGCGAAAGCCTACCATATAATATTTTTCGTAGTGGTACGTGATAGCGTATGTAAATTACTAGCAATATCCATATACATGTGGAATTAAACTTGATCTTTTGAGATGTGAAGGAGCCTGTATGCATATTATGGTGAAAGACAATAAGGGAGCAGTTCAGCTGCTTGATGTCTCTAGAGACGTCATTTATATACAAACAAGCTCTGACGGAACGCTTGTCTTCCATACGGAGCATGAAGAATATCGTCTACTGAATAAGGTAGAGGAATGGAGCAGAATGCTGCGAGGGTTGGGCTACTTACGGGTGGATCGCGGAACGATCGTCAACATGAATCAGGCTTGGCAATATGATGATAAACTTAAAGTGCTGAAGATTCAATCGAATAAGCGTGATGGGTGGCTTGCTGTATCAGAGAAGGCTCGAGAGGGCGTGATCCGATTAGTTGAACGCAAGGTGGAGAAATAGAGCAACCGCGCGAACCAGTCATGAATGAAAGAAGAAGCTTAGCGACTCTCCAGTGAGAGACGCTAAGCTTCTTTATTAATGTCTACAAGATCAATGATTTCTCGAATATCGCTTATTTCTAAAACCTTAGCTATCCGCTCGATGTACTGAAAGTTAATATTCTGACGTTTGGCATTAACTAATTCGCTTAATGCGGCGTGTCTGATATCCGTTAAGCGAGAAAGTTCACGTAACGATATTCCTCTTTGTTGTATGATTTCAGGTATTTTCACGATTAATTGCTTGGCCATAGGAACACCTTCAATTAAGAGTTAATTATACGTGAAAGCGTACCATGTAATTTTTTTCAAAGTGGTACTTGAATGCGTATCAAATCTATTAGCAATGCCCATAATTCGTGGAGTTGAATGGATGTTGACATGCGGAGCATGCGGATAAGGCGAAGAGCAAGAAAGGCTGAGTCGGCGGCAAGGAGATGGGATCCATACATGGGGATTTCCATGGTCATCGCTTATGATGGCTTATGGAAAATCCTTTTTGTGTTGTTCAAGGAATCATCCAATATAGATGTCCTATTCGAACCGGTTTATTTCCCCCAAATTTCCCCATCCTAATAAAATTCACCCGCAATGAAAAATTCCGGCCCCCTCGATTGTATTACAAGTGAAAGGAGGTGCTGAGGTGTACAATTCATCAGAGCTCAATGAATCTGTACGGAAGGCCTTGGAACTGTATTCGCAAAGCTTGATCAAGATCGCTTTTGCCTATTTGAAGAATACGGCGGATGCCGAAGAAGTCGCGCAGGACGTGTTCCTCACGTATTTGCAGAAGCATCCGGTGTTCGACAGTGGCGAGCATGAGAAGGCGTGGCTGATTCGAACGACGATCAATAAAAGCAAAAACATGCTGAAAACAGGGTGGTTCAGAAGCCGGAATCCGGTTCCCGAGGACCTAAGCTACCTCCCGAAGGAAGAAAGCGACGTGCTGCAGGCCGTACTGGCTCTGGATAAGAAGTACCGCATTCCGATTCATTTGCACTATTACGAAGGCTATTCGATCCAGGAAATCGCAGCCATCCTGCAGGCGAAGCCCGCGACGGTCGGCACATGGCTGGCGAGGGGACGCTTGATCTTGAAAGAAAAGATTGGAGGTCAGGGGGATGAAGAAATCGTCGTTATATAAATCCGCGATGACCCGCTTGAAGACAAGCGAGGATTTCAACGAAGTCACTTATCAGAAGCTGATGTCCGAGATCGAGAAGGCAGCAACGCCATCCAATATAAGCAACCAAAAGGAGAGAATGAATATGCAAAAAACAGTGAAAAGAACATTGACAGGTTGGACAGTCGGAATTGCAGCATGCGCGGTATTGGTGGTCGGGGGATTCGCGTTGACCCAGAATTCGTCGCCGTCGACGCCTGCTCCGTCCCAGTCGACGAACGTGGGAACGAAGCCGCCGATCATGGGCAAAGTAGCGGTCAACATCGACGGTGTCATCTCCGAGGTAAGCGCGGACGGCGCAAGCTTCAAGGTCGGCGATCTGTGGGTGACGGTAACGGATCAGACGAAACTCGGCAGCACGGAGCCAACGGCAGCGAAGCCTTCCGACGAGCTGCTCAATAAAGACTTCAAGGTCGGCGACATCGTATCGGGCTACACGTCCCAAGACGTCAGCACCGGCAAGGTGAACGCGGACGTTATCTACAACCTGATCGCCCCGCAGAATGACGCGGCGAACGCGAACGCGACAAAACCGGCGACGACGGGCAAAATGGCTGCCAACATCGACGGCCAGATCACGGAAGTGAGCGCGGACGGTAAGAGCTTCAAAGTCGGCGACCTGTGGGTGACGGTCACGTCCGACACCATCATGGGCATTAGCGGCCCGACGGCTGCCGCACCGTCCGATGACTTGCTGCAAAAGGAATTCAAGGTCGGCAATTTCGTATCCGGCTTCACGACGGATGATATCGGCACGGGCAAAGTGACGGCGACGCGCATTTACAACAACATGGCTCCGCAGCAATAAACGATTTCTGATCCGATTAGCAGCGGAAGCGGGATCAGCACGAAGCAAGATTTTAAAAATAATCGGGGCGATGGCGCTCGGGATCCATGAATCCCGGGCGTCTTTGTGTTTGCGATGCGAAAGCCGAAGCGGCGTAACTGTATGGAGTTCGCGCTTGCGAGGCGATCGCTTCAATCAGCACGCTCCGCATCCGCCCAAACCAGTCATCATACTCGCATGCAAAGTCATCAGCGTCCACTATCCGGGGGCAGACGCGCCTTCTATACTTGGGGAAGAATCGCTGCCGAAATCCGCCGGAATGCCGGCGAGAGCCAGCCGACATGTCGGCGAGAACAAGGCGGCAACTTACCTATTCGTAGCGGGAGGGTCAAACGGGATGGAGCTGGATCACAAGAGCGAAGCAGGCGGGGCAGGACCGACAGGCGAGAGGCGCACGAGCTGCGGCACGGAGTCGATCATGATTCCGACGTACGCGGTCGGAGCGCCGAGTTTAAATCCGATTATCGGCGAATACCGGCAGGAGAAGCCATACCCCTATAAGATGCAGGACGAGATCGCCGAAACCAAAGTCGACAAGACGTACGAGGCGCTGGTGGCGGAGAACGAATATTTGAAGCTGACGGTGCTGCCCGAGCTCGGGGGCAGGCTGTATTCCGCGTTCGATAAGCGCAACGGCAGAGAACTGTTTCACCGCAACAACGTCATCAAGCCGCAGCTCATTGGCCTGACCGGCGCTTGGATCGCCGGCGGGGTCGAGTTCAACTTCCCGATCGGGCATCGGCCGACCAGTCTCGAGACGGTGGAAGCGCATGTCCGCAGCCATGACGACGGCTCCGCTTCGATCTACGTCGGGGAGACCGACAAGATCAGCGGCCTGCGTTTCTCCGTCGAGCTGAAATTGCTGCCGGGCAAAGCCTATCTGGAGCAAATTACGCGCATCTACAATCCGACTCCGGTGCCGCAGCGATTTTTTCACTGGAATACGGCTTCGTATCCGGACACAGCTTCGCTGGTATGCCGCTATCCGACCCGCTGGATCATTGACGAGCAGAACCGCATCCGCAAGCCATGGCCTTATGATGGCCACGTCGATGTGCGAATGGCCCGTAATATCGAGAAGTTCTCGTCGATCTTCACGGCGATGAACGAGGAGGATTATTTTGGCGTCTACGATACGGATACGGAGGCAGGCAACGTTCATGTCGGGGATCACCGGGAGGTGCCCGGCAGCAAGTTCTGGTCCTGGGGCAATCACGAGCACGGGAGGAACTGGAATCTGCTGCTGACCGACGATGACGGGCCGTACATGGAGCAGCAGGCCGGCAACACGGAGACGCAATATTTGTACCATTACCTGCAGCCGCATCAGAAGCATCAATGGTCGGAATATTGGTTCCAGGCGATCGAGACGGGACCGCTTACGTACGCGAATAAGCATGTGGTGCTCACGACGGTCTTTCAGCCTGAAGCCGAGGGCGGGATTACGCTGCAGCTGTCGATGCTGGCAAACGAACGCTTGCAAGGCGCGACCGTTACGCTGCTGCACGATGAGGCGGCGGTGTTCGCGGCAACCGGCGATTGGTCGCCGGAGCGGACGGAGAAGTGGAACGCGAGGATCGCTTCCTCTTGCTTGGCCGAAGGCAAGCTGAGGCTTACGGTTCGGGATCGCGCGGGCGCGCTGCTGGTCGATCACCTGATTCGTCATGTCGAGGATGTAGTCACGCAAGACGAAGAAGAGGTCCACGCGCAGGACCAAGACGAACTGACGACGCGGCTGGTCCGCCTGTACAAAGCCGAAGAACGCCATCGCTATCGGGAAACGCTGGAGCTGCTGGATGACCTGCTCGCTACGCATCCCGAGTATCTGGAAGCGCATCTGCGCAAAACGGTCGTCCAGCTCAAAATGCTCGATTACGCCGCGGCCGAAGCGACGATCGAAGCCGCCGCCGGCCTGATTCCGTTCTCCGATGAGCTGCATTACTATACCGGGCTCGTCCGGTACATGAACGGCAAAGACAAGAAGGCGAAGAGCGCCCTGCTGTATGTGAACGACATCTCGGCCTTCGCGCCATCAGCCAATCTGCTGCTCGGCAAGATCGCGCTGAGGGATAAGGAATGGAGCCGTGCGGAACGCTATTTTGCAAAGGCGGACCTTGCGTCCGGCGTCGAAGGCGCGGACGTGCTGCGCGCCTATGCCTTGCGGCAGCGCGGCGACCGGGCGCAGGCGGAGATGCTGCTGACGGAGATATTGGCGAGCGATCCGCTTCAATTGTACGCCGCGGCGGAACTCGATCAGCTGACGGGCGGCGACCGATGCAAGTCGATCGCCAGAGACGACGTGCATAACGCGCTGCTCCTTGCCGAATGGTACGCGGAGCTCTCGGACGAGGCCGGCCAGCGTTTCGCTCTTGGGATTATGGCGGATTCGGAAGCCGCCGCCTCTGTCGCCGCCGTCGCCACCGCCACCGCCACCGCCACCGCCGCAACCTCCGCCGCCGCTGCGAAGGAGCCGCTGCTCCTCTACCACGCCGGGTACCTGGAATCCCAGAAAGGCAACGCGGCGTTGGCATCCAGCTTATATGAACAAGCCGAAACCTGCTCCTCGGACGGCGTGTTCCCGATTCTGCCGCTCACGCTGCTGGCGCTGGAAGACGCAGTTCGCTTGCTGGGCGAACGTGCGCCGCGGGCGCTCTACATGAGCGGGCTGATCTACAATGCCAAAGAAAGGCACGCGGAAGCGGGCCGCGCTTGGGCGCGCTGCGTCGAATTAGGCTTCGATTATTCGGTCCTGTATCGCAACTACGGCTTCCTGCTCATGGAAGCGGGCAAGGATGACGAGGCGATCGAAATATTGGAACAGGGGCTTGAATTGCTTCCCGTGAATCAGGACATCGCGATCTACCTGGCGCGGCTGTACCAACGGGGCGGACGCAGCGACAAGCGGCTGAAGCTCTTGCAGGTGCTCCAAGCCCCAGGCCAAAGACCGCAGTCCGCCGTGCGGCTCTCTATTGAGATTTATAACGAGTTCGGCCGCTACCACGAAGCCATTGCGCTGTTGACCGAGTTCAAGTTTAGCAACTGGGAGAATCCGTTCAAGGGTATGCCGGACCTGCGGTCGCTGTACCACGAGGCTTTCAATGGCCGAGCGGCGCAGGCGATGCGGGAGAAGAAGTGGGACGAAGCGATCCGCGACCTGGAGAGCTCGCTCCGCTACCCAAGCAACTTGAGGCTCGGCGTGGAGGCGGGACAGACGTTTGCCCGCGAGCATTATTTGCTCGCGCTCTGCTACGAGAAGAAAGGAGACTTCACGCGTACGCTGACACATTGCAGGAACGTGGCGCAGTTGAGGCTGGCCCCGGATCATCTGCATTATGCGGAGTACGTGAAAGCGGTGCAGAAGATGACGGAGCTGGAGTGGCTGGGCTTCGGGAATGATGATGCGAAGTAAACTTACAAGGCACGCTTAGAATTGCAGGCGTTGGAATAGCTCGGTCTTGGCAATTAGCCATGTGGAGTAAGCCGACGAGCGATGGGTAATGGGTTAGGCTGGCGAAGAAAGGCGGGGTTGCGCAGATGCGCAATCGCCGCCTCTTTGTTTTATTTGAATGAAAGAATAGCCAAGAACAAAGCGGAGCGAGCGGTCGATTGTGGAGGCGCCAGCGATCGGAACAACGATCCGCACGCGCAGCGGCGTTCTCTAGCGGTTTAATTGTTCATTTTACCCAAGCTCAACGCCCAACTTGTGAACAAGTTGTAAAACGCAGGAAGGAGAAGACAGCCCCGCGGCGAAGTAATGGTAATCTCATAGGCACCTCGCAGCTCGCGGAAGAGACGTCGATTAAGAAGTCGCAATAATCAGACCATTCAGGAGAGAAGGCTGCACGGTATGAGCGTCGTAACACGAGATCGGGCCCCATTCAGAAGGTCGACGCAGAAGAGATTGACCTTCTTCTTCATTTTGCCGATCGTTCCGTTGATCTTCATCAGTCTCTACGCGATATCGCAATCCGAGAATATCGTCGTCAGGCAAGCGGGAGAGAACAACAGGGCGGCGATCTCGGCCGCGCTCGGTTTCATCGATCAATTCACTGATACCGCGCAGCGCCTCAGCCTGCAAATCTCCAATGACAGCACGCTCAATGCCATGCTCGACGTGCAAGGCAGCGAGGCGACGATGATTTACGAGGCGAGTCAGATCCTTAACAGGCTGGCGACGTACAAACTGGCGAACGATATGATTCAGGACATCTGGATTCTGGATACGAATTTGGGCATGATCATCTCCCGGCAGCATGGGGGCAAACGAATCGACTATGCCCATAGGAATTGGTATTCCCAGGCCATTGCGGGCATGGGAAGCTCGGTGCTGTACATTCCGCATGCCACGAAGGAGATTTCGCCAGGCGTGCCCGATCCCGTGGACAACGTGGATCTCGTGACGTTTACTCGGGAAATGGGCTTCAACACGTCCAATCCGAGCAGCCATGTCGTCGGCATTACGGTGTCGCGCCAGACATTGACCCAGTTCGCGCTGAATCTATTGAATACGAAACATTCGCAGTTTCAAATTCTGGATGCGGACAATCGGGTGATCGCTTCTTACGCCGATGCGAGCGTCTCGGACGAAGCCGCCCGGGGATTGAACAGCAAATACGGTTTCATCAAGCTGAAGAAGCATATGTTGGACAGCCGGGTGGTATCGCAGGTTTCGGGATGGTCGATTGAGCTCGCGCAGCCGGAGAGCGTATTGAACCAGGGGACGCGTCAGCTGCAGGCGTTCATTATCGCGATCAGCGTCCTTAGCATTTTCCTCGCTCTGATCGTTTCGTGGATCGTCTATGTCGGCATTTCGGCTCCCTTGGCGAAGCTGCTCGGAGGCATTCAGCAAATCCGCCGAGGTGTCTGGGATGTTAATCTGAAGAGCAAGCGCAGGGACGAATTCGGCATGATCACGGACACCTTCAACCAGATGGCGATGCAGCAAAAGCAGTACTTGCAGGATATTTACACGCAGCAGGTGCAGAAGACGAGGACGGAATTGAAGTTTTTGCAATCCCAGATCGACCCGCATTTCCTATACAACACCCTCGATTCGATCTATGCCAGCGCCGTCCAATACGGAGCCGATGAAACCAGCGAGATGGTATTGAACTTGTCGCGGTTCTTCCGGCTCAGCCTGAGCAAAGGCAGAGATACGTTCACGGTCAAGGAAACGTTCGAGCATCTCTCCTACTACATCCGGATTCAGGAAATGCGCTTCCTCGACCATTTTGAATGGGAATATCAGATCGACGAAGCCAGCGAGCCGGTCCCGATTCTGAAGCTGCTCCTTCAACCGCTGGTGGAAAATGCAATTATCCACGGTCTCGAGAAAGCGCCGCCCGGCGGGCGCCTGACGATCGCGGCTGCCAATGAGAACGGGATCCTATCGCTTCGCGTACGGGATACGGGCAACGGCATTCCGGAGGATCGGCTGAGAAAAATCCAGTCCGAGCTCGTCCGCAATCGCGTCGACTCGTTTAATCTCGAGCGTGCAAAGCCGAATGACTTCTACGGCTTAACGAATGTCTGCTCCCGCTTGCGGCTGTATTACGGCAATCGGGCGGAGATGACAATCGCAAGCATCGCGGGGCAATGGACGGAGACGACGATTCGCATTCCGGTCGAAGCCTGCTACGGGGCGCCGCCGATCGAACGAACAGGGGGAGAGAACCTATGAATCTGCTGCTTGTGGAAGACGAGATCCGCCAGTTGAACAATGTCGCGACCTGCATCCCTTGGGAAGAGCACGATATCGAAATCGTCGGCATGGCCCGGAGCGGGAAAGAGGCGCTTGCGATGGTCGCGCTTCGCAAACCGGATATCGTCCTGCTCGACCTGCAGCTGCCGGATATGAACGGTCTGGAAATCATTCGAAGCTTGCGCGCGTCCGGGGAGTCGGTGTCTTTCGTGATCTTAAGCGGTCATAATGACTTCTCTTATGCACGGGATGCGCTGGAGCTGGGTGCCGATCAATATTTGCTCAAGCCCGCAGGCAATGCGGAGATATTGGCCGTCGTCAGCAAACTCGCCGAGCGTCTGAGGGCCGAACGCGAGACGGAACACGACAACCAGCGGCTCAAACGAATGTGGGAGACGAGCTTGCCTGCCTTACAGGCCTTGTTCCTGCGCGATCTCGTCCGAGGCAAATACGCGGCTGACGATTCGCTGCAGCATGCGGAGGAGTATTTTCCAGGGCGGCCGCCGCTGCAGGCAGAGGATGAATACGTGGTCGTAATCATGGAGATGGACCCGCTGCCCGCATCGGAAATCCGCTACTCCCAGAAGGATACGCCGCTGCTTCGGCTCGCTTTGCAGAATCTGGCCGCAGACACGCTGTGGGCCTCGAACTGCCTGCTGTTTCCGGATGACGAGGCTAAAGTGGTCGCCATGTTCGGCTGCCGGGAAGAGGAGTCCGGCGAAGCGCTCGTCTTGCGCGTCAACGTGACGATAGCAAGGCTGCTCGCGCGCGTGCAGGACAGTTTGAAGATGACGGCCAGCGCCGGCATCGGCTCCAAAGTCGTCCTGAAGGAGATCGAGATTTCCTTCAGGCAGGCGAATCGCGCCCTGCACGAACGCGTCGTATTCGGCTATAACGTCGTCATTCCGTATCATCCGCAGCCGATCGGCGCCGGCATCCCGGCTCCCGACCGCGCTTTCGAGCGGAAGCTGCAAGGGGCGATGGAGAGCGGGGACGATAACGCGGCTTGCGAGCATGTCGAACAGTGGTTTCGGGAGACGTGCAGCGTTGTTCCCAGTCTCGACGCGCTGCAAGAACATGTGCTGTTCCTGCACAGCTTCATCGTTCGGATGATCCATGCGCAAGGATGGTCGGTCGCGGAGGTCGCGAAACACGATTACGAATCCTTCCTGCGTCCGCCCGAGCTGGTCTCCAAGGAGCAGACCCTGCAATGGATGCTCCGCGCCGTCGAAGCTTATATGACGTACGGCAGCGAGCAGCGCAATTTGCATACCAATCGCCTCATCGTCGCGGTCATGGAGCTCGCCAAAGGGAAGATGGACATGGAGATGACGCTGCATGACATCGCGGACCAGTTATATATGAACCCGTCCTACTTAAGCAGGCTGTTCAAGCGCGAGACGGGACTGACGTTCACGGCCTATTATCAGGATTTGAAAATGCAGCGGGCCCGGGAGCTGATGGTCGGAGGGGCCAAAGTGTACGAAGCGGCGAGACAGGTCGGCTTCAAGGATATCGGCTATTTCACGAGGCTGTTCCGCAAGTTCTGGGGCGTGACGCCCGGAGAAGCGTCCGGCAGCGTGATCCATTACAGCAGCGAGTAAGCATGCGTCGATGATGGCATTGATCTTCAGCCGCCGTGGCGGAAGGTCGGCGTGTACGCGTTATTGGAATGAGCGAAGAACCTAGAGCGAGGAGCCAAGAGAGAAGGACCAAGAACGAAGGGTCAAAAGCGAAGGGTCAAAAGCGAATGGCCAAGAGCGAAGAGCCGAGAGCCAAGAGCCAAGAGCCAAGAGCCAAGAGCCAAGAGCCAAGAGCCAAGAGCCGAGAGCCGAGAGCCGAGAGCCAAGAGCCAAGAGCCAAGAGCCAAGAGCCAAGAGCCAAGAGCCAAGAGCCAAGAGCCAAGAGCCAAGAGCCAAGAGCCAAGAGCCAAGAGCCAAGAGCCAAGAGCCAAGAGCCAAGAGCCAAGAGCCAAGAACCAAGAGCCAAGAGCCAAGAACGAAGAGCCAAGAGCCGAGAACCGAGAGCCAAGAGCCAAGAGCCAAGAGCCAAGAGCCAAGAGCACCAAGAGCCAAGAGCCAAGAGCCAAGAGCCAAGAGCCAAGAGCCAAGAGCCGAGAGCCAAGAGCCAAGAGCCAAGAGCACCAAGAGCCGAGAGCCAAGAGCCAAGAGCCAAGAGCGAAGAGCCAAGAGCCAAGAGCCAAGAGCCAAGAGCCAAGAGCACCAAGAGCCAAGAGCCAAGAACCTAGAGTGAAGGGTCAAGAGCTAAGAAAGGGTGAGCTAACGAATCCTAGCAACCTTATTCGAGCCAAAAGCAGCGGATTGAGAATGTAACGAACCTCGGAAGCGTTATTTTGGATAAATGCTCCTGATACCGTCGATTTGACTTGTTTTCCGTGAAATAACGCTCATAGGATTCTTTAGATTCGTGAGGATGCCATTTTCTCGCATATAAGCAGTGTAGAGTTCGTTAACCGCTAGCCCGGAGTCGGAGGGGCGGAGCCAAGCGCCAAGCACCAAGAACCAAGAACCAAGAACCAAGAACCAAGAACCAAGAACCAAGAACCAAGAACCAAGAACCAAGAACCAAGAACCAAGAACCAAGAACCAAGAACCAAGAACCAAGAACCAAGAACCAAGAACCAAGAACCAAGAACCAAGAACCAAGAACCAAGAACCAAGAACCAAGAACCAAGAACCAAGAACCTCGACCGGAGCTAGCGTAACGAATCCTAGCAACCTTATTCGAGCCAAAAGCAGCGGATTGAGATTGTAACGAACCTCGGAAGCGTTATTTTGGATAAATGCTCCTGATACCGTCGATTTGACTTGTTTTCCGTGAAATAACGCTCATAGGATTCTTTAGATTCGTGAGGATGCCATTTTCTCGCATATAAGCAGTGTAGAGTTCGTTAACCGCTAGCCCGGAGTCGGAGAGGGAGGGGCGGTGGGTCGGAGAGGCGGAGGTCGGAGGGGCCGAGCCAAGCGCCCAGCGCCAAGAGCCGGGGTCAGAGGGGGCGGAGGGTCGGAGGGGCCGAGCCAAGCGCCGGGGTCAGAGGGTCGGAGGGGCCGAGCCCAGCGCCAAGAACCGGGGGCAAAGGGTCGGAGGGGTGGAGCCAAACGCCAAGCGCCAAGCACCAAGCACCCAGCACCCAGCACCAGTCAGCCAGTCGTGGCTGGCTTTTTTGCTTACATGCATTTTACTTGATGCCGGACTTGCCCTCGCACTTGAATGTACGTCCACTGTATTTTCACGATCCCTCGAACTTCACTCCGCTGTGATGTTCAAGCGTTCCGAACTTCACTCCGCTCCGATGTTCAAGCGCCTCGAACTTCACTCCGCTCCGCTGTTCAAGCGTTCCGAACTTCACTCCGCTCCGCTGTTCAAGCGCCTCGAACTTCACTCCGCTCCGCTGTTCAAGCGCCTCGAACTTCACTCCGCTCCGCTGTTCAAGCGTTCCGAACTTCACTCCGCTCCGATGTTCAAGCGTTCCGAACTTCACTCCGCTCCGATGTTCAACTTACGCTCCGAACTTCACTACACCCGCGACAGAAGTAATCATAGTCAAGCAGTAAAGTCATCTCGCTCCCGTATTCCCGTTTCATTCCGGCCAGTATACTCGAATTAACAATAACGCTCACCATATCTTCACATTCGGGAGAGGAGGAGAAAATATTGTCTTCTGTTATCGAGGAAACGGTTAGCCGCAGCGTCCCCGTGAGCTTGAAGCGGCCGTCGAAGTCCCTGCTGTCGAGAATGTGGCATATGCGTTTCATCTACTTGCTGCTGCTGCCGGGCATTGCGTATTTCGTCATTTACAAGTACGTCCCGATGGTCGGCATCATGATCGCCTTTCAGGACTACAGCGCGTTCACGGGCATCTGGCACAGCGATTGGGTCGGGTTCGCCCATTTCAAGGAAATCTTCGACGATCCGGACATCGTGCAAATTCTGTTCAACACGCTGTACTTAAGCTTGCTCCAGCTGTTATTCGCCTTCCCGGTCGGCATTGCGCTCGCGCTTATGCTGAACGAACTGCGGAACCACGCGTACAAACGAACGATCCAATCGATCGTCTACCTGCCTCACTTCGTCTCCTGGATCGTCGTCATCGGACTGGTGAATACCTTCCTGAGCGAGAAGGGGATCGTCAATTCCATGCTCGGGCTGCTCCATCTGCCGCAATCGAATTTGCTGACGAGCCCGGGCTGGTTCATGCCCCTGCTGCTGCTCGAAGGCATCTGGAAGGAAACCGGATGGGGGACGATCATTTTCCTCGCCGCTTTGTCCGGCATCAACAACGAACTCTACGAAGCGGGCGTCGTGGACGGAGCAAGCCGGATGCGGCTCATGTGGCATGTTACGCTGCCCGCGCTGCGCGGCACGATTGCCCTGCTGCTGATCCTTCAACTCGGACATGTGCTGGATACGGGAATCGAACAGATCATGCTGATGATCAACGCACTGACGAAGGACGTCGGCACGACGCTCGATTACTACGTGTATGTCAAAGGGATCCTGAACGCCGATTTCAGCTTCTCGGCAGCGTTCGGCCTGTTCAAAAGCTTGATCGGCCTCATCCTCATCCTCGGCGCGAACAAGCTGACCAAGAAATTCGGAGAAGAAGGCGCCTTCTAAAACGGCAAAGGGGGAAGGGAGATGCATTTTCGAACGCGCGGGGAGCTCGTAGTCGATCGGCTCAACGTTGCCTTGCTGTTTGTCATCGCCGCACTCATGATATTCCCGTTCTTTTACATGCTTGTCGTGTCATTCACTTCCTACCGCGAGTACATGAATACGGACCTGCTGCTATGGCCGAAGACATGGGTGCTCGATTCGTACCGGTACATCTTCAGCTCGAAACAGTTCATGCAATCGATCGGCAATACGGTGTGGATTACGGTGATCGGCACTGTGATCGATCTTGCGATGACCTCGACCATGGCATACGGGCTGTCCAGACAAGTGCCGGGCCGCAAATATATCAATTTCATGGTCCTCCTGACCTTCCTCTTCAGCGGAGGGATGATCCCAACGTACCTGGTCGTGAAAGCGACCGGCCTGATCGACACCAGCTGGGCGCTCATCCTGCCCGGCGCGATCAGCGCATTCAATTTGCTCATCATGCGGCAGTTCTTCATGGGCATTCCGAACGAACTGACCGAAGCGGCGATCATTGACGGCGCCAGCGAGATGAAGGTGTATACGCACATCATCCTTCCGTTGTCCAAGCCGGTACTGGCGGCGTTCGGCCTCTTCTGCGCCGTTGGCCATTGGAATACGTTCTTCGATGCCATCTTGTATTTGAACAACCCGGACAAGTGGACGATTCAGGTCATTTTGCGGCAAATTGTCGTGCTCAGCGATACGGCCTCTTCCCTGAAGCCGACCTTGATGGCCCAGCAAGTACGCGACCAGCATCTGCCTCCGCCCGAAACGATCGGCATGGCGGCGATTCTCGTGGCGACCGTTCCGATCCTGTTCGTCTATCCCTTCTTGCAAAAGCATTTCGCCAAAGGGGTGATGCTCGGCGCCGTCAAAGGGTAGCTTCGGGCTTGCCAGCCTAAGCCTGCCTTCCTAAAGTTACCGTCAACCCGTATCGACACCATCGAACTTCGTTACCCGGTTACGAGATTACGCGATAAGGTGGGGATTGGATTGAACAAGAACTGGATTAGAGTGCAGGCTGCCGCATGCGTGGCCTTCGTCATGCTGTTCTCGGCTGCCTGCTCTTCGAAGAACAACGATAACGGCGGCGCGAGCAGTACGGACGGTTCGACGAACGTCAGCGCTAAGACGGCTGACACCGCCGCGGATCCGCTGGCCAAGAAGCTCAAGATTACCGCGTTCGAAGGCTTGTGGGGCAAGGTGCTGCCAAGCGACAGTCCCGGCGTGAAAGCGATCGACGAGAAATTCAACATCGATTACAAACCGGAATTCGTGCCGATGGATCAGGCCCAGCAGAAAATCGCCGTATTGATGGCTTCCGGTTCGCAGCCGGATATCCTCGGTCTCGAGGGCGTAGATTCCAATTTCATCAAATGGGCGAAGCAAGGCGCATTCCTGCCGCTTAATGATTACATCGACAAATATCCCCAACTGCAGCAAATCCCGAAATCCATCTGGGACTCCGTATCCGTCGACGGCAAGATTTACGGCATTCCGCAATATTTTCATGTCAAATATATGAACTCCGCGGTCATTCGCAAAGACTGGCTCGATAAACTCGGCCTGCCGATGCCGAGCAATTACGACGAGCTGCTCCAAGTGTCCAAAGCGTTCACGGAGAAAGATCCGGACGGCAACGGCAAGGCGGATACGTACGGATTCTCGACGAGCAAAGGGATTGACTGGAACAACCGGATGGGCGTGTATTACGATATCGGCGCCTGGTACCACAAGAACGAACAGGGCCAGCTCATCCCGGGCATCATTTCCGACGATGCGAATCTGGACCGCCTGAAGTTCATGCAGGATGCATACGCCGCAGGCACGGTTCCCAAGGACTGGCCGGTCATGGAATATACCGACGCGCGGCAGGTTTTCTGGAGCGGCAAAGCCGGCATCTACTATGAAGGCATTCCGGGCACCGGCAGCATGTGGAATCTGCTCAGCGAGAACGCCCCTGATGCCGAAGTCGTCCCGATTCCGCCGTTCAAAGCGCCGGACGGCTCGCAAGGCCAGCCGGGGATGTCCGGGTATTACACGATGAAGACGCTCTCCTCCAAGCTGGCGAACGATCCGGACAAGATCGATCGTATTCTCACCATGGTGAATCAATTCATGACATTCACGCCGTTCGACCAGCGCAATCCGCAGAACGAGAATTACGATTGGAAGCAGGGCGGCGTGGACAAAGGCTACACGTACGCCAACGGCGTGGCGGATCTCAGCGGCGACAACGATGCGAAGGTGGCGGCGCGTCCGAGCACGTTCTTCACGGTTCAGGAATGGGCGCCTTCCGACGAAGCGCTCGAGCTGGACAAAGGGTTGAAGAATCCGAAGGAGGCGGCCTATGCCAAGGCGGTCATCGAGGAGTGGAACAAGCCGAACTACGTCTACATCGATCCGTTCAGCAGCATCCATTCGGACGTCTTCAACGAGAAGATGGGCGCCTTGTACGACAAGGTCATGGACGGGGAGACGAAAATCATCCTCGGCCAGGAGCCGCTCTCGTATTTCGATACGATTAAAGCCGACTTCCTGAAGAACGGCGGGCAAGCGATTATCGACGACGTCAACAAGCAGATCGAGGCGGTCGGCGCGACGGGCACTTGGAAATAACGCGTGGAACGGGATGCGATGACTGAAGTTCCGCAAGGAGGGCGCGGCGGCAATCGCCGCGCTCTCGATTACGATACAAAGGGTGACGATGGCATGTCTACTTACCTGGAACTGGATATCGACAGCGTAGTCCGCATCGGTCTGATGTACCTGGACGGCGATCGGTTCGAAGAAGTGCTGCTGGACCGGCACGGCCATACCGACTATGATTTTGCGCGTTTCACGGACGTGAAGAACGACTTGACCCGCTTGGAGAACATTAATCCGAAGCTTAATCTGTGCGCCGTGCTCTGGCAGCTTCATCCTGCCAATCGGCAGGTTGCCATTCCGGTCGTCGCGGGCAAATCGCTGCCGCTGGAAGAATGGACGCGGACGGCGGCGAGCCCGGAGATGCTGAGCGTGATGGAGAGCGGCCGGCCGCAAGTCAAGAAGCGGAACGCAAGCCGTATCTCCCGCTACTATCCGGTGCGTAACAGCGACGACGAAATTGTCGGCATTCTTGAATTGCTGCAAGGCATGGAACAAATCGAGGATCTGTAAGGAGACGGGATATGGATATCTATCTGATTAAGGACTACGCGCGAGTCGATGGCGTCACCGGGCAGTTCGTCGAGCGGGAGTACGGGCACGAGTTCGAGAAGTTCGATCGGGAGCTCGTGCTGCATACGGCCAGGAATCAGCATGTGTCTTTTCAAGTGATCGTGAACGCCGCGGGCGAGCCGGTCGATTCGGCCGATATTTCGTTCGACGACTTGCGGGGACCGGGCCGGCTGTCCGCCAAGGACGCGGAGGCGTTCGTCGAATGGTTTCATGAAACCGAAGGCCAGGCGATCCCGGATTGCCTCATTCCGTTAAATTCGGGCTATCCGTTCCGTATTCCGCAGCATGCCGATTACTTGCCCGGGCAGCAAGTCGGCGCGTTATGGGTCGACTGGTTCGTGCCTCGGGATGCGGCGGCCGGCACGTACGAGGGCGTCGTCCGCGTTCGGGCGAATGCGGACGAGAAGGAGTTCGTGCTCCGGCTGGTGGTACACGCCGTTACGGTTCCGGATCAAAGTCTGATGACGGCCGATTTGAACGCCTACGCCGACTCGATCTCTCCGGTCTTCCCGCATCTGTCGGCCAATCCGAACCGGTACGAGGACGGCAGCTTCTTCGACGTGGAGCGGCAGGTGGTCGCCATGGCCCGCGAGCATCGCTCGTTATATCACAATTTAGGCTACAAGCATTCGGGTATTGTCATCCCTTCCTTCGCTCCGGAGCTGGAGGGGGAGGGCAAGAACATTCGGGTGAAATCGTGGGAGCTGTTCGACCGCCATTTCGGCCCTTATCTGGACGGGACGGCCTTCGCGGATTCGAGAAGAGGCGCTTATCCGATCGAATATTTGTATTTGCCGTTTCATGTCAATTGGCCTGCGCGGTTCGAGAAGTGGGGGAAGAAGGGCTTCCGCACCGAAGTGCGCAGAATCATGGCGGAATTCATCCGGCATTTCGAAGAGAAGGGCTGGACGCGCACCAAGCTCGAGCTTTTCCTCAATCATAAGAAGCAGTACCGCTTCTATCCGTTCACGCTGGACGAAATCTGGTACGAGCATGACGAGGAGCCTTTCGAACAGTACTACGACATCATCAAGGATACGTATGATTCGACGTCCGTTCCGTTCCTGTTCCGGACGGACGAGAGCAACCATTACGGCAATCATTATCATAACAAGTATGCCGACATGTGCGATCTGTGGGTCGTCAACGCAGGCATGTTCAGCTGGTTCCCGGACAGCATCGAGGCGATGAAGCACAAAGGCAACGTCGTCTGGCTCTACGGCGGCGTCATCCGCAAGCTGTCCAGCAACTTCATGACCTTGTTCTCGTGGCCGATGCAGACGTTCATGACGGGCGCGGACGGCTTCTGCGTATGGAACGCCTTCGGCCATGGCACAAGCGATTACTTGAAGGCGCCGAACGCGGATGAAATCATTATGTATCCGGGCAGCCGTTTTGGAATCGAGGGTCCCCTGCCGTCGATCCGGCTGAAGTTTCTCCGCAATGCGATGCAGCTGGCCGACGTGATGATGAGCACGAACGGCTACGATTACGAAACCCGGACGATGTTCAACCGCAAGGTCAGGGATATCGTGAACGGGCATTACGGCTTCGAAGGCGACAATGGCTGGTGGAAGAAGACGCCGGATTTCGTCGATACGCCGCCCCGCATATGGGATTTCTCCGCCGGAGGGCTGGTCGAGCAGGCTTGCTCGCCTGAAGCGTCGCATGGCAAATCGCCGCGGCTGATCGAATGCATTCATCGGGATGTGCTGACGTATCTGGGCGGTTCCGGCTTGTTTCCTGCGACGACCTCAGCCGCTTCCGAGTCTGAGTCTGCGTCCGAGTCTTCGTCTGTCGGCGTTGCGCAGACAAAGGAGGTTCACGCATGGTCCGAAAGCGGTTCGTAGTCCGGCCGGGCGTCATTGACGACGTGCTGGTCAATCCGGGAATCGGCTTCACGACCTTCCAGCGCTTCAACGGCGATCAGCTTAATGCGGGCAACAAATGGACGGAAGGATTTCCGATCGACTATCAGCCATTCGAAGGATCGTTGGCGAACAAGGATCATCCGATGACGAGCATCGCCTATTATCGCATCTACTGGCGGTTTCTGGAGCCGGAGCAGGGGCAGTACGACTGGGAGCTGATCGACCGCGCGCTGCGCACGGCGCAAGAGCGGAAGCAGACGCTGATGCTCCGCGTCGCGCCGTACGGGGAGTGCGAGCTGTCGGATGTCCCGGACTGGTATCGGCGGCTGCCGGACGTGTCGGGCAATCCCATCCAGCCGCGCTGGCGGGTGGATCCTGAAGATCCCCGTTATGTGAGCTGCTTCGGCGGCTTCATCCGGGCATTGGGCGAGCGGTACGACCTTCATCCGGGACTGGAGTCGGTCGATATGGCGATCATCGGTTCATGGGGAGAAGGCGAAGGCTCCGAGCTGCTGACGCAGCCGACCCGGGAAGCGCTGATGGATTGTTATATCGACAGCTTCCGCGAGACGCCGCTGCTCATGCTGCTCACGGACGACCGGACGAACCGTTACGGCTTGTCCCGCGCCGCCGTCGGCTGGCGAGCCGATTGTCTCGGCGATATGGGCGGCTATTGGAGCAATCTGAAGGACATCGTCGGCTGGCGCGCGGACAGCGCGAACGAGTATTGGGATATTCCGCTCGACTGGTCGCATATGACGGATTGTTATCCGCAGTTGATTACCTTGACCGGCGTGCAGGATGCGTGGAAGAAGGCCCCCGTTTCCTTCGAGGTATGCTGGGTCGTCCAGGACTGGTACGACAGAGGCTGGGATATCGACTATATCATCGACCAGTCGCTCAAGTGGCATATCTCGACGTTCAACGCCAAGTCTTCGCCGATTCCGCAAGAGTGGGAGCCGAATGTCCGGCGGTGGCTGAACAAGATGGGCTATCGTTACGCGCTGCGCAAAATCACGTATCCGGAGTCCGTCGAACCGGGCGGCGAACTGGATATTACGACCTGGTGGGAGAATCTCGGGGTAGCGCCGTGCTATCGCAGGTACCCGCTTGCTCTGCGCTTGCGGAACGACAGCGGCAGTACCGTGCTGCGCACCGATGCGGATATCCGGGAATGGCTGCCTGGCGACACGCTGTACGACGGGGCTGTTGCGCTGCCGGCGGATCTGCTGCCCGGCCGTTATCAGTTGGAGCTGGCCATTCTGGGGACGGACGCCGTCGTCCCGGCCGTGCAATTGGCCGTGGAAGGCCGGCAGTCGGACGGCTGGTATACGCTTGGCGGAATTGAGGTCGCGGCGAAAATCTGACGCGGCGAAGGCTCGATAGCGCAGGGCGGGAAACGGCGGCGGCTTGTTAAGGCCCGGGAGCGCAGGGCGGGAAACGGCGGCGGCTTGCGAAGGCCTGGGAGCGCAGGGCGGTAGCGGCGGCGGTTTGCGTAAGTTCAGAAGCGCAGGGCGGGAAACGGCGGCGGTTTGCGAAGGCCTGGAAGCGCAGGGCGGATAACGGCAGCAGTCTGCGAAAGCCCCCGCGAGAACCCCGCGCCAAGGCGCGTTCGGATGAAGCGAAGGAGGAGACGGTTTGGACTCAGCAGCAGCACCGTTTTACACGAGTATCGGACGGCTGGCGGAGGTCTATGACCGGCGGGCCAGACAGCTGGCCCTCCGTGCCGGGAGCAAGGAAGAGTACGCGGCGTGGAAGGAGCAGGTTCGCGGCCGCTTGCGGGAAATTACGGGCATGAACACGATGGAAGGCTGCGAGCTGAGCCCGCGACTGCTGGGGAGCGAGCAGATGGACGGGTATCGCCGCGACAAGCTGATCATTCAGACCGAGCCAGGCGTATGGATGCCGCTCTACGTGCTCGTTCCGGATGGAGCGGGATCGCCGCCGGAAGGGATGCGTACTCCGTGCGTCATTGCCGCTCACGGACATCGGACGGCCGGCAAGCTAAGCGTAGCCGGGCGATCCGAGATTCCGGCAGTCAAGGCGCAAATCGGCGTCTATAACAACGATTACGGCGTCCGGCTCGCGCAAGAGGGCTATATCGTGTTCTGCCCGGATGCCCGCGCTTTCGGCGAGAGGCGGGAATGGACCTTGCAGGGAGACGACGATGAATCCTTCATCGGAAGCTCCTGCGCGCAGCTGAACCATATGGCGATCGGCCTTGGCCAGTCGCTGACGGGCATGTGGACATGGGATCTGATGCGGTTGGCCGACTATATCGAGACAAGAGCGGATTGCGGGGCAATCGGCTGCGTCGGCTTATCCGGAGGCGGCCTGCAGACGTTATGGCTGGCTGCGCTGGATGATCGTATCCAAGCCGCGGTCTTGAGCGGCTACTTCTACGGCTATAAAGACGCGCTGCTGAAGCTGTCGGACAACTGCGCTTGCAATTACGTGCCGAATTTGTGGACTTGTGTCGATATGGGGGATTTAGGCGCGTTGATCGCTCCTCGTCCGCTGCTCGTCGAGAGCGGGACGAACGACCGTCTGAACGGCGAACGCGGCATCGCCAACGTGTACGAGCAGGTGGACATCACGCGTCAAGCGTACCGGTTGTTCGACGCCGAGCGGGAGCTGCAGCATTTCGTCTTCGAAGGCGGGCATATGTGGCGGGGCGATCAGACCTATGCGTTCTTGGATCGGCATTTGCGGGCGGGCGTATAAGGATAAGAACGGACGAATTATTCGCGTAAGCGGGCTTGCCAGAATGATGGCAGGCTTTTTTTGATATAAGGGCAGGTCGTTCCGGTTGCGGAAATGTAAGTAAACAAAACGTATAATTGCAAGATTGGTGTTCCTTGATGTAATGTCTAAGGCTTATTATATAGATACGAAGCATTGGCTGGGAATCGTGCGTATACGCAAAAAGTATACCGATATACAATTATCAAACGCTATTTACAGCCAAAATAAGCATGATCTATAATCGTTTATGTAACGCATTCTTGTAAATGTAAGTTTACAAAAAATACGCATTGTAAGTAACCCAACACAGCGGGACAGCATCCGATGCAGTACGCTGTGTTATTTTAACCGCAGCTATGTAAGCGCTTTATTTAAGTCTAAGGAAGCTTGTTATAGAGAGGAGGCGGCCGGTTCACGTACACCTATTGCAATGCGTGCAAGTGAAATCGAGCTATTCTTCGCTATTCATTAATCGACAGGAGTGATCGGAATGATGAAGTTTCGTCGAATTTTTTCGGTGGCCATTATGATTTCCATGCTTGCTGCCTATTTCGCGCTGCCTGCTAGCGCCGATGCTGCGACCGACAATGCGTTGTACAATTTTGAGTCGGGCACGCAGAGCTTCTTCGTCGACGGCGGAGCCGCGAACGGAACGGTTGCCAAGAGCTCCGAGCAAGCTTTTGCAGGCGCCTCGTCGTTGAAAGTGAACTTTAACGTCCCGATCGGCTCCGCGTCCAAAGGGATCAACGTCGGCGTAGCCAACCCGAACCTGATCATTGGCGCTACATACGCGATGCATGTGTATATCCCGAGCGGTGCGAACATTAAAGCGATGCTGCCTTACGTCATGGACAACACTTGGAGCTGGGTCAATTCCTATTATGATGTCGCTCCGATGGTCAAGGACGGCTGGAATACGGTGAAGCTGACCATTCCGGCGAAGCAGGGCAACGGCACGACGGATTACAAAACGCCGCTCAATCAAGTGGGCATTCAATTCTTGGTCGACACGGGCGGCTATACGGGGAGTGCGTATATTGACAGCATTACGCTCGAAAGCGTGCCGGTCGCGCCTCCAAGTCCTGCAAGCCTAAGCAGTCTGAAAATAGACGGCGCGCCGGTTATCGGCTTCGATGCGAATAAGACGGCGTACGTCGCGCATGTGCCTAACGATGCGGCTTCAGCGGCTGTAACGGCAGCGGCGGTCGATCCGGCGGCAAGCGTGTCGATCAGCGGGGACGGCAGCTTGGCCGTCGGCGAGAACAACGTTGCGGTGACGGTCACGGCGCCGACGGAGACGAAGGTCTATACCGTTAAGGTGATTCGCGGACTCCCTGCGAACCAAGGCAATCGGATTTCGATCCAAGGGCGGGAGTTCTACGCGAACCATGAGCGCATCTGGTTCAATGGCGCGAATACGCCTTGGGACAAGTGGAATGATTTTGGCGGCGCCTTCAATTACGCTTTCTGGGACACGCATTTCCAGCAGCTGCATGACAATGGCGTGAACGCTTCCCGTGTCTGGATTACGAGCAATGGCGAAGTCGGTATCGATATTGACGAGAACGGGCATGTTGCCGGTGCTACCGCGGCGCACTGGAACGATCTGGACAGCCTGTTCTATCTGGCGCAAAAGCACGGCGTTTACATTATGGCGACGCTGATGTCGTTCGACCATATGAAGGATTCGCATCCGAATTACACAAGCTGGAGAAACATGCTCGCGAGCGATGCGAATATCGACTCGTACGTGAACAATTACGTGATTCCGTTCGTTAACCGCTATAAGGCCAATCCGTACCTGTGGTCGATCGATTTCATGAACGAGCCGGATTGGGTGTATGAAGATGCGCATGACGGCAATTTCCCGTGGGAAAGACTGCAGACGCTGTTCGCGAAGGAAAGCGTAGCTGTTCATACGAACAGCCAGGTGCTGACGACGGCCGGCTTGGCGATGGTGAAATACAACAGCGATACTTGCGATCCGGTCACTAAAGGCTGCAAGGGCAACATGGTAGGCGATGCGCCGCTGATGGCAGCGGCAGGCGGCAATCCGCTGGCGAAGCTGGACTTCTGGTCCGGTCACTATTACGACTGGATGGGCCAATATTGGGGCAATCCGCTGTACACGACGCCGGCTCTGTTCGGCATGACGGATGACCGTCCGAGCGTGATCGGCGAGACGGCGGCCATCGGAACGCAGGGCCACACGCTGACGGACGATATTGCCAGCGCTTATGAGAACGGCTGGCAGGGCATCTTCCCTTGGACGTCGAACGGCGTTGACGGACTTGGCAACCTGACGAACGTAGGCCCGGCGGCCAGCGCCTTCAGAGACGCGCATCCGGAGCTCGTATTCCCGGTAGGCTTAGCCCATGACGCGAACTTGAGCGATTTGCAAGTCGACGGGGCGACGGTAGCGGGCTTCGCGGCCGACACGCCTTCCTACTCCGTAGAGGTGCCGAACAGCACAACGTCGGTGGACGTATTCGCCGCCGTCGAAGAAGCCCATGCGACAGTCGCGGTTACGGGCGGAGTCGACCTGACGGTCGGCGATCAGAACACCGTTACGCTGGTCGTCACGGCGGAGGACGGCGTTACGACGAAGACGTATACGATTACGATCAAGCGCGCCAAGTCGAGCAACGCGAATTTGAGCGACTTGAAAGTGAACGGCGCGACGCTGGACGGATTCTCGGCGGATACGCATTCGTACAGCATGCTTGTACCGCTTGGGACAGCTTCGGTGGCCGTAACGGCAACCGCTGCCGATGATAAGGCGATCTTCGCGGTCACGGGCGGAACGAAGCTCGTTAACGGCGAGAACACGGTTACCGTCGTCGTCACGGCGGAAGACGGCACGAAGCAGACGTACACGATTACGGTGAACCGCGCGAAATCGAGCAACGCGCTTCTGAACGATCTGAAGGTAAACGGACAAACGATTGCCGGATTTGCATCGGGCAGCTTCAATTACACCCTTGACGTGCCGAACGGCACGACGCTGGTAACGGTCACGGCGGCCGTATCCGATCCGAAAGCCAGGAAGGTATCGGTGCGCAATGATAACAAGCTCGTAGTGGGCGCGAATGAAATCACGGTTCGCGTTACGGCGGAAGACGGCACGAAGCAGTATTATACGATCATTGTGAACCGCGCGAAATCGAGCAATGCCAGCTTGAGCGGCTTGAAGGTCGGCGGCAAAGCGGTCGAAGGCTTCGCGCCCGATCAATTCGCGTACACGGTACAGGCGGCAAGCAATGCCAAGTCGGCGAAAGTGAGCGCCGCGGCTGCCGATAAAACGGCAAGCGTGATCATTATCGGCGCCAATAAGCTGATGGACGGAGACAATCCTTACACCGTGCTGGTCATTGCCCAGGATGGTACGAGATTGACCTACACGGTTCATGTCGTGCGCGCCCCGTCCGTGCCGAAGAAATAAGCATGCGGCGCAAGTAGACGGAACGATGAAGAACCCGTGCGGATCCTGTTGGATTCGCACGGGTTCTTCTTGGCTTAAGGGGCATGTGGTGGGGGAGCACTCCACTTTTCCTAGTAACTAGTGCCTCTGAATAACGGTAACTGGTGCCTCCGGGCAACTGCTGACTCCTAGTAACTGGTGGCTGGTGGCTGGTGCAGGTGCGGGGTGCCTGGTGCCGGCCCGCGCTCGGAATTACTGCTTCCGACGGGGCTTGAGTTGGTACGTCATACGGTTCTTGGATGAACGGCATTTGCGAGTATACGCTGTGGTGGATCAAGACGCTGTGCGAATACTACTACCATACCGGGGACAAAGAATTCATCCTGGAGACCGCATGGCGTCGTTCGCGCTTCGTGGCGCCTCGACGAGAACGGGGAATTGCATACGGCCATTGACGTGCCGGAAGGTATACGGGTGATCGGCCGCGAGGAAGCTGATGATCCGAAGAGGTTGAACCGTGCATGAACTAGCCGTTCGCGTACGCAGATGAATGATGAAGGACCCGTGCGTATTCCGTTGGATTCGTGCGGTTTCTTTTTGTGCGTTGTTTATATAAGGCAGGATGATACAATTGACTCAAAGAGATGACAGAAGCAGCGATACAAGTAGCTATAAAAGTGACCTAAGATAGGAGATTCCCATGCCCGTTTACAATAAACTCGTTCGTGACCGGATTCCTTCCATGATTCATGCCAACGGCAAAGCATGCCGCACGCGGATTTTGGACGAGGATGCGTATAAGCACGAACTGACTCTGAAACTCAAAGAAGAGTCGGAGGAGTACTTCGCCGCTCAGGAACCAGTAGATTCGTTGGAAGAATTGGCGGATATGCTGGAAGTCATTCGGGCGTTAGCCGCCGTTCATGGTGCGACATGGGAAGAGCTTGAAGCCTTGAGAGGGCAGAAGGCGGAAGCGCGCGGCGGTTTCCGGGACCGGGTGTATCTGATCGATGTCGACGATAACGGATGATGATGTTGCGGGAATGACCAGGCGAGACACGACATACTCCGAACATGCTCCTGTCCCAGCCCTCGCTTGAAATCGCCGCCTAACCACAGTATGCTTGAAAGCAACATATCGCAATCCAAAGACGCCGAGAAGCTTCGTTCTGGGCGTCTTGTTTCTGTTCGTCGACATTTTGCGGCGGCTTTGCCGTCTGCCGACGAGGACAATTCCCGTTAATTGGATACGCTAAGAGCAACGAATCCAACGTCCAGACCACTGCTTAAGGAGCAACCACATGAAGATTCGGCTTTGGAACGTAGGGCTTATCCTGCTCACGCTGCTGTTCGCGGGCTTATTCGCATTATTCGCGTCGGCCGTTCAGCATACGCGCGAGTTGACATCGCAGCTAAAGCCGCCGCGGGAGGCTTCCGCCGACAAAACCGCTCGCATCGCGCTTATTGCGCAGGTACAGAACAATCCGTTCTGGCGCTCCGTCGAAGAAGGAGCTGCGTCCGCATCCGAGCGCTTCGGCATGGATTTGGAGTATATGGGGCCCGTACGGATCGATCCCGCGGAGCAAACGCGGCTGCTGGAGAAGGCGATCGCGGAACGGTTCGACGCGCTCTTGGTGCAGGGGCAGAGCAATGCGGCCAATGCTCGGTTGATCGACCAAGCTGCCGCGCGAGGCATCCCCGTCATTACGGTCGACGCGGATGAACCGGGGAGCGCGCGTCTGGCGTATGTCGGCACGGATAATCGGGCCGCCGGCCAGCGGCTCGGGGAGTACGTGGTCCGAAGCGTCGGCGAATCGGGCAAGATCGGCGTCCTGATCGGCAGCGAGGCCAACAATCAGCAGCTCCGTCTGGCAGGATTCCGCAGCGTTGTCGAGCGGTACCCCGGCTTGACGATCGAGGACGTGCGATCTTCGAATATATCCCGTCTTCAGGCCGAGGAACAGGCGGAAGACATGCTGCGCAGCCATCCGGAGCTGAAGGCGATCATCGGCCTCAGCGCCTTGGACGGGCTGGGCATCGCCGAAGCGGCGAAACATCTGAAAGCCGACGGTCTCCTCGTGTTCGGCTTCGACGATCCGGGCAGCACCCGGCAGGAAATCGGCAGCTGCCAAATTGCCGCGGCGCTCGTTCAGCAGCCGAACCGGATGGGGGAAGAGGCCGTTACGCTCGTCCATGATTATATGCAGGGGCGGAAGCCGACGGAGTTCCACTATACCGGAACGACCGTGCTGGACCGCGCCTCTCTTGCCGATGCTCAAGACGGCACCCAGGCCGTCGCGCCGACGGAGCGCTGCCGATGACGATTCGCGCGAAGCTGCTCATCGTCATTCCGCTGCTTGTGCTTGCGGCCAACACGACGATCTTCTTCCTCTTCCGAAGCTCGACGCTCGTGCAGGACGGCTACGACCAGATGCTGAACCGGATGCTCGCGTACAAGCAGTCGGTCCAAACGTCGGATCAATCGCTTCAGGCATTATACGACTATTTGCTCGATCCGGGTCCGGCGCTTCAGTCCGAGATGACGCGGCTGAATGGCATGCTGCGTCTCGGAGGGGACTCGATCCGCCAGCTTGGCCAGCTTCCCGCCCTCGCCCCGAAGGCGACCGGCTATCTGAATATGATCGATACGCTCGCCGATCAGGAGCAATACGCCGCGGAGGCGTCGGACACGCCGAAGGAAGCGCTGGCGAGGTACGAATCCGCGGAGAAGACGGCGGGTTTCATCCGCGAGGAAGGTCAGCGCCTTGTCGATCTGGAGCTGGGCGCCGACCAGCCGATATTCCGGCAAATCCAACAAGAGAACGAGCGAATGAACCGGTTTGGACTGGCCGTCATTCTCGTGCAGACGCTGCTCTGCGTCTGCACGGCCGTTTGGTTGTCGCGCAGCGTCACCGGTCCCGTCGGCCGGCTTGTCCGGATGGCCCGTCACGTGTCCGAAGGCAGACCGCAGGAGCAACTGCCCGCGCCAAGCGTCCCATCGAGGGACGAACTCGGGATACTGACGACAGCGTTCCTGCAGATGATCGCGTCGCTTCACGAAGCCGCCGATCGGGACAAGGAACAGCTGGAAAGGGAGCGGTTCGTCAAGGAATTGGAGCTTCGCGCGCTGCAAAGCCAGATCCAGCCGCATTTTCTGTTCAATGCCTTGAACGTGCTGTCCAAGCTCGCTTTGCTGGAAGGCGCGGAACGGACTTCCGACTTGATCGTGTCCATGTCCAAGCTGATCCGCTACCGGCTGCGCAAGCTGGATGAGCCCGTATCGCTGCGCGACGAGCTCGGCCATGTAGCGGAATACGCGGCGATTCAGCAGGCGCGGTTCGGAGGCCGCATCCGGTTCGAAACCGAGATCGACGAGCAGGCGTTGTCGGCCAAGCTCCCGGCGCTGACCGTTCAGCCGCTCGTGGAGAATGCGTTCGTGCACGGCATCGAGAGCATCGAAGCGGGAGCCGTCATTCGGCTTGCCGTCACCGTCGATGGATCGGAGGCCGTCATCGAAGTCGCGGATAACGGCGTCGGCATGGATGAAGCGACCCGCCGGTCGCTGCTGCAGCTGAACTACGAGCCTCATGAACCTAACTCCGATTCTGAACAGGATTCGGATGCGGATGAGGATGCGGCCTTGCCGCAGGGAACGAAGCGGCCGGAACCGGCATCCATGTCGGCAGGCCTCGGAACCCGCAACGTGTTCCGGCGATTGCAGCTGTTCACCGGACGCGGCGATGCGGTCGAGATCCGCAGCGCGCCCGCGCAAGGCACGACGTTCACGATTCGCATTCCGATGACACCGAAGGAGGAAGCAGCCGATGTACCGTTTAATGATCGCGGATGACGAAGCGCTGGAGAGAGAGGGTTTGGAATGGATCGTGCAACGGATGCTGCCGGATACATTCGAGATCGTGCAGGCCGAGAACGGGAGGCGGGCGATCGAATTGGCGGAGGAGCGGCGGCCGAATATCGTGCTGATGGACGTCCAGATGCCCGGTATTCAGGGGCTTGAGGCGCTCCAGGAAATCCGGAAGCTGCTGCCGGACGCGAAGTTCGTGCTCGTAACGGCTTATGATTCGTTCCACTATGCGCAGGCGGCGCTGTCGCTCGGCGTCAAAGAATATATCGTGAAGCCCGCGAGCCGCGAGCAGGTGGCGTCGCTGCTGCGCAGATTGGCGGCCGAGCTGGACGAGGAGAGGGCCAAGCGAGCCGAGCAGCTGCATTTGATCAATAAAGTGTCCACGCTTCAGCCGCTTGTGGAGAACGAGCTGGCCTTGATTCTAATGATGGATCAGACGCAAGGCAGCAGTGCGGAGCAGCTCGCGGAATGGCTCGAATTTCCGCTGGAGGAATGCCGCTGCCTCGTCGCGGCGTTCCCCGGCTCCGAATTCGCGCCGGATCGTCAATCGTTGTACGAGACGATCCGCCGTACTGCCAAATCGTTCGGCCCCTGTCTCGTAAGCTCCATCGTGGAGCATCACCTGGCCGTGTTCCTGCGTAAACCGCCTCAAGCGGCGGATACCTGGAAGGAAGAGCCTGTCCGCTTCGCGCGCAAGCTGGCCGATACCGTGAAATCCTTGATCAAGAAGGATATCTCCATCGGCATCGGTTCGCTTCGGAGCGGCGCGGACGGGATGCGGCAATCTTATTTCGAAGCGGTATTCGCCTCGACGTATTCGGATCCCATCTGCGTATTCGATGATTTGCAGCAAGGCGGGCAGGAGCCGCTTCCGCAACAGAGGGCAGGCGGGGAAGGCTGGCAAAGCTACGTCACGTCCGCTCTGCAGCGGATTCGGGACATCCGCGAGGAGCAGACATTGACGATCATCGATCGGGCCAAGCACTATATTAGCCAGCGTTTTGCCGAGGATCTCTCGCTTGAGGAGGCCGCGGAATCGGTGCATCTCAACCAGTTCTACTTCAGCAAAGTGTTCAAGCAGCATGTCGGGGAAACGTTCATCGATTACCTGACGGGGCTGCGTATCGACCGGGCCAAGCAATTGATCGAGGAAGACGTGTTGAGCCTGAAGGAAGTGAGCTACCAAGTCGGGTACAAGGACCCCAATTATTTTAGCCGCGTATTCAAAAAAGTAACCGGCGTCGCCCCCTCGGAATACCGGTCGCAGCTCAAATGAATCACCAAGTCCATCATCTTCCTCTTCGTCTTATCGTTTGGGCATGGATTATTATAAGATTCGCCGCATAAAAGTCCGGTTCGCCCGCGATTTCGTCCTGATCGCAGACCGGGCCAATAATTATGCGAGAACTGCGCAAATTAGTGAAGAAGTTCGCTCGCCTTCTTTCAATTCGCCGATGCTATACTGGGATCTGTCCTCGTCGGCAAGGCGGGACGAATCCATCTGTATACGTCAGAGAAGGGACAGAATATAAATATGACAACAACGACATCATCGGAAGCTAGAGCCGGTCAGGACGCACAGCTGAACATGAAATATGTCACGCTAATCTCCATCATCGGCGCGGTCGGCGGCTTGTTGTTCGGCTTCGATACGGCAGTCGTGTCCGGCGCGGTCGGTTTCTTGCAGGACCGTTTTCACTTGGGCGACTTCGGCGCCGGCTGGGCGGTATCTTGCCTAATCATCGGCGCCATCGTCGGCGCGATTGCATCCGGCTGGCTCAGCGACGCCCTCGGACGGAAGAAAGCGCTGATCGGCGCTGCCGGGCTGTTCATCATCGGCTCGATCGGTACCGCGCTGCCGGATACCTTCACCGGCTACGTCATCGCCCGGATGATCAGCGGCCTCGGAATCGGCATTACCTCGACGCTCTGTCCGCTGTACAATGCGGAGATTGCGCCGGCTCGTTATCGCGGCAGGCTCGTGGCGTTGAATCAATTCGCCATCGTAACCGGCATCTTCCTTACCTACTTCGCCAATTCGGGCATCGCGGGCAGCGGCTCGGACGCTTGGGATGTGACGACGGGGTGGCGCTGGATGTTCGGCGTCGGCGTAATTCCGGGCTTGATCTTCATGATTCTGCTGTTCCTCGTTCCGGAAAGCCCGCGCTGGCTTATTAAGAAAGGCAGACCGGAGAAGGCGTTAAACATTCTGCTGCGCATTCACGGCGAAGCGGCGGCCAAGCAGGAAGTGCTTGAGATCAAAGAGTCGTTCAAGCAGCACTCTTCGATGCGCGAATTGTTCAAGCCCGGCATCCGTTTCGCGCTATTCGTCGGCATTGGACTAGCCGTGCTGCAGCAGGTAACCGGGATTAATGCGATTCTCTATTACGCGCCCGAAATCTTGAAGCAGACCGGAGCCGGGGACAATGCCGCGCTCATTCAGACGATTCTGGTCGGCTTCATCAACATGGTCTTCACCGTGCTGTCGATCTGGCTGATCGACAAAGCGGGACGCAAGGCGCTCCTGTTGACGGGGACATCCGTTATGGCCGTCTGCCTTGGGTTGATCGGGCTGTTGTTCCATACGGGTCACAGCTCCGGCTATCTGGTGCTCGTGTTGATTCTCGCGTACACGGCGGCATTCGCTGTCTCGCTCGGGCCGGTCGTCTGGGTCATGCTCTCCGAGATCTTCCCGAACCGGGTGCGCGGATTGGCGATTTCGGTCGCATCGATGTTCCTCTGGGTCGCGGACTACGCCGTCTCGCAATCCTTCCCGTCGCTGCTCAGCTGGGCAGGCTCGGCGGCAACCTACTGGATCTTCGGCGTCATGTCGGTCATTACGGTCATCTTCACGATGGTGTTCGTGCCGGAGACGAAGGGCCGCTCGCTGGAGCAGATGGAGAGCCTGTGGAACCGCGGCGCAACCATCGATTCGCAAGAAGACACGTCCAGCAGCAGCATGACAATTCATTCGAAGTTGTCGCCAAGCAACTCCAAACGATAAGACAAAGGGATGTACCGCCGGTCTGCGTAGACCAGCGGTACATCCCTTCATTTTAGCTATTTGATCTATTTATCTATTTCATCTGCTTCCTTTTTGGCTTCCTGTCGCCACGGCTTCGATCAACCTTCTACTTGCTACTCGCTACTCGTTTACCTGCTGACCGTCGAAGAACGTGCCGTTCTGCAGCTTGTTCACGAATTGCTGCAGCCATTCGTAATAATGAACGGCATGCTTCAGCTTGTGCAAATCTTGCAGGCACAGCTTCCGTTCCTCCTCCGACGTATCCATTTCCAGAATCGTCTCCGACAGCATCGGAATCACCGCGTCGAGCGCCCCGCGCATCACATCGATCTCCCGTTGCAGCTTCGTGGCGAAGAACAGCTGGAACGCCTTGAAGAAGTCCGTCTCCGCCGCGTAGAGATCCTTGCGGTCGGCTTTCTCCTCCAGCTTGAACACCATGCTGGAGTCCATGAGCGAACGAACCGCATAGCTCATGTTGCTTTTGCTCATATTCATGCTCGCCTGCATCTCGTCCAGCGTCATGGGCCGATCCTCGAAGAAGAGAATGCCGTAGAGCTGGCCGAAGGAATAATTAACGCCGTACAAGTCCATCGTCTGCGCGATCGCGTCGATAACCTTGACCCGCAGCTCCTCGCGCTTGGAAGCAGGCTCTCTCATCTTCCCCGATGTTGATTTCTTCAATCCACGCACCTCGCATATATTCAAAAAATATTGAATTTGTAAAATATCTCTTATTGCCTTCATCATAACAATAATCGAAAATTCATGCAATAATAGGGGATATGCGATCTTGCGCATATAACCATAAAATAATAAATTCAAAAATTATTGAACGAATAGGCGCGTTTCGTTATAATGATCCCAAAAGGGGGAATCGGTGTGGCATGGTTGTACGCAGATGGCGAGCGCTTTCCGATCGAAGCGATATTGTTCGATAAAGACGGCACGTTGTTGGATTTTATTTATACATGGGGCAAGTGGAGCGAGCGGGTGTTCACCCAATTCGCCAAGCAGCTCGAGGCACGGAATCTGCCGCCGATGGACGTTGATCTCAGCGCGCTATGGGGGACGCGACATGACCGGCATGGCGAAGTCGTGGATTATGACCGCAACGGCGTACTCTCGATGGGGACCGTGGAAGACCTGATGATTACGCTTGCTTGGCAGGGGCATCGGCTCGGCATGACTTGGGCGGAGGCCAAGGAAGCCGCGTATGCCAGCAGGCAGTATGCGGAGGAGCAGCTGGATATCGCCCGCGATGCGAAGGCGCTGCCGGGCGTCGTCGAATTTCTGGAGCAGTGCAGAGGCTGCGGCCTGAAGCTTGCCGTCGTTACCGCTGACGAGACGAGCGGGGCGGTCAAGCATCTGGAATGGCTCGGGCTCGAGCGATATTTCGACGTTATCATCGGAACTGACCAGGTGGAGCGAGGGAAGCCGTTTCCGGATATGGCAATGCTCGCGTGCCGCCGATTAGGCGTGACGCCTGCACAGGCTGCCGTAATAGGCGATACGAATGGCGATATGCGAATGGCTAGGTCGGCGGGAGCCTTTGTTACCATCGGCATTGCCAAGCCAGATGCGTCAAGCGTTCTGCAGCTGCCTGATGCCGACAAAGTGATCGCGTCGTTCCATGAACTCCGCCTATCGGCCGACGAAAGGTAGGGATGGCATGGGCTGGTTCTTGTTGGGATGCGCCATCGTGCTGGAGCTGTCCGGCACGGTATCGATGAAATTATCGAACGGTTTTGCCCGATTGACGCCGTCGATCCTGATGTTCGTCTTCTACGGGGGAAGCTTCACGATGCTGAACTATGCGCTTCATTATTTGCAGATCAGCGTCGCTTATGCGGTATGGTCGGGGATCGGCATCGTGCTGATCACGTTCGCCGGCTTGTCGATATTCGGGGAGAAGCTGCAGCCGGCTTCTTACTTATGGATCGGCGTCATCGTGATCGGGGTTATCGGTTTGAATATTAGCAGCAAAGGACATTAGTCCTTAATCGGAGGGAGCATGGGAATGGATACAGCAGCAGATAAGCCGGTCATTAGTTTTCAGGTCATTACCGACACGCATATTCTTGCGGACGCGGAGCACGAGTACAATCGCAACTTTGACCGCGCATTGAAGGACATTGCGGCGAATGCGCCGGAGAGCCGCGGCATCATGCATGCCGGGGACGTTACGGATCACGGCGAATTGGAGGAATACGAGGCGTTCGCTCGAATTTGGGAGGACAATCAAGCGCAGCTGCCGCAGCTGTACATGACGATGGGCAATCACGATGTCGATCATGAAGATTGGCAGGAGCGGCTGCCGCGTTTCATGGCCATGACCGGAACGGCGGGGCTTTATCATGACCATTGGATCGACGGTTATCATTTTATTTTTCTAGGGACGGAAACGGGGAACGAGGGCTTCGCCGATTTATCCCAGGAGCAGCTGGATTGGCTGGATGCCAAGCTCGGCGAAGCGGCTTCGCCCGATAAGCCGGTGTTCGTGTTCCTGCACCAGCCGCTGATGAATACGGTGGCAGGCTCGCTGGAAGCGCAGAACTGGTACGGCGTGACCCAGGACGAGGAGTTGAAGGCAGTGCTGTCGAAGCATCAGCAGGCCATCCTGTTTACGGGCCATACCCATTGGGAATTGGGTTCGCCGCATACGTTCTTCGAGGGCGCGGGGAGGCTGCCGGCCATGTTCAATGCATCTTCGGTCGCCTATTTGTGGACGGATGACGACGCGCACAAGGATGGCAGCCAAGGCTATTATGTAGACGTGTATACGGACCGGGTGCTCGTTCGAGGCAGGGATTTCGAGCGGGGAGAGTGGGTGGCGTCCGCTCAATTCCAGATCGGCTATGCTAAACAATCGCAGGATGGGAGCCGTTAATAGAGATAGAAAGCTAACATGAACGAAGGGCCCGGCCGGTGCGGAATTCCTGCATTCCTATCCCGCGGCGCGAGAGGTACAAGCCATGCATCCCAAATTACAAGAGCTGATTTCGTCCGCAGCCTTAACGCAATCCCTATTTCCCGAAGACAGTGCCATCACGATATTCGATCTGGAGCAAATCGTTTATTATTCGCCCGGCCAAACGTTTAATATGGGCCTGAAGCCAGGCATGCCGCTGGATCTCTTCAAAGGCTTGCTGCCGGACAAAGTAGTCACGCTCAAGAAGCGAATCCGGGAGGAGCGGGAGAAAGAAAGATACGGCGTGGCCATCGTATCGGTCGGCGTTCCGGTATTCGATGACCATGGGGAGCTCATCGGCGTCTATTTGGCTTCGCAATCGACGGAGAAGATCGGCAACACGATCGCCAATCGGCTGAACAAAATCGGCGACGTCGTCAAGAAGGTTAGCGCGGGCGACTTGACCGTCGATAAGCTGGACATCGAGATCGGCGACGAAATCGACAGCTTGTCCCTGTCGATCAATCGCATGATCGAAGACTTGGTCGAGCAGCGTACGGCGGAGATGAAGAGCAAGAACGCGCTATTACGGGAGGCCAAGGAGCTGGCCGAGTCCGCCAGTCATGCCAAAGGCGGGTTTCTTGCCAACATGAGTCATGAAATCCGCACCCCGATGAATGCGATTATCGGCTTTAACTATTTGCTGCAGCAAACGAATCTATCGGATCAGCAGAAGAACTTCGTCGACAAGACCATTACTTCGGCTAGAAGCTTGCTGACGATCATTAACGATATTCTGGATTTCTCGAAAATCGAAGCGAATAAAATCGAGCTGGAGCAAGCGGACTTCGATTTGTACGAAGTGCTGGGCAATATCTCGAGCATGATCAGCTTCAGCGCCTACGAGAAAGGGCTGAAGCTGCACTTCTCGATTCAGCACGAAGTGCCTCAGATGCTCAAGGGCGATTCGCTGCGGCTGAATCAAATCTTATTGAATCTATCCAACAACGCGCTGAAATTCACGCATGACGGCGAGATTTCCGTATCGGTCGAGCGAGTCGCAGGAGCTAGCGACGGCGTCATGCTGCGGTTCGCCGTGCGCGATACGGGGATCGGGATGACGCATGAGCAGCAGCAGCGATTGTTTCGCGAGTTTACGCAAATGGACATGTCGACGACCCGGAAGTACGGCGGCACGGGACTCGGGCTTGTCATTAGCAAGAATCTCGTGGGGCTGATGGACGGCACGATTGAAATCGAGAGCGAGCCGGGGGAAGGCAGCTGTTTTTCGTTTACCGCCCGGTTTAAGGAGGCGACCAGTCCTGCTTTCTCGGGAACGGCCGCCTTCTACCGGAATTTCATGAACGTCCTGCTGGTCTGCGATAATCCGGAGATGCAGATCGTGTTGAAGAATCAGCTGGAACAGTTTCAATTCGTAGTCAGCGCCGCGAATTCCGCCCGCGATGCCGCCGAGCTTATGAAGCGCCAGAGCGGCCGATACGATCTGATTATCGTGGATTGGAATCTCGGCGATGCCGATCCGATTGCTTTTGCCAATCGATTGCGGGCGGCGTACGGGGCTTCGATGCAGGTCATCGTGCTCGTCAGCGCCTATCACGAACCCGAGCTGCAAGAGAAGATCGCCTCGTCGGCGATTGAGAAAGTGTTGTATTATCCGAGCAGTCAATCGCATTTATACAATGAAATCAACGTCTTGTTCCAGCACAAGACGCCGCCGAAGCTCAAGACGATTCAAGATCAGGATGCAGCTCCCGGGAAATTCGCTTCCATTCGCCAAGCGGCGGTGCTGTTGGTGGAAGATAACGAAATCAACCAGCAGGTCGCTCAGGAGATTCTCCAAGAGATCGTGCTGCGCGTCGACGTGGCCGTGAACGGGGAAGAAGCCGTCGGTCTGGTGGAGCGGAACCGGTATGATGCGATCTTGATGGATTTGCAGATGCCGGTCATGGACGGGTACGAAGCGACGCGGAAGTTAAGAGGGATGGATCGCGCGCGGAACATTCCGATTATCGCCATGACGGCCGACGCGATGAAAGGCATCAAGGAGAAAGTGATGGACGCCGGCATGGACGCTTATATTTCCAAACCGTTCGAACCGGTCCAGCTGTTCAGCGTGCTCGAGCGGGCGATTCTGATGTCGAAAGCGAACCAGTCCGCCCGCGCGTCGGCAGCCGGTCCGCCGAAGTCGGTCAAGCAGTGGTCCGTCCTCCAAATCGATCAGGCGATGGAGCGGCTGAATAACAATAAGCGTCTATACATGCAAATTTTGGAGAAGTTCGAGCGCAATCACGCCAAGGCAGCGGAAGAGATCCGGCATGCGCTAGCGGACAACGATTCCAAGCAGGCCGCTATGCTGGCTCACACCATGAAAGGAGTCTCGACGACAATCGGGGCTTCGGCGCTTGCGGATGTGGCTGCCCGGCTGCAAAATGACCTTCAACATCATCAGGGCGCAGCCGCGGAAGCACTGCTGGCTGATTTCCAGGAGAAGCTCGACGAAGTGCTGCTTGCGATTGAGAAGCTGTTGCTTGTGCATTGAAGCTCGAAGCAAGCTCAACATAAGCTCGAAATAAGCTCAAAAGAGGCCGCACGTTGACTGCCGATCCATTGTGAATACCGCGGTCTCCTTGGGCGGGAAATTGCACGCTGAACCTGAAGATCATGGGTTCATGTATCATTGGGGCTTCGTGGACTTGGACGGCCATCTGTGGGCCATTAATTGCATGAACATGGATGCGGCACAAGATTAAGGCTAACGGAGAGCAGGCTCATACTTGGGTTCTATAAGAAAGACGCCGGGCATCTTCCCCGGCGTCTTTCTTGCGATTCATTAGTTTTGTTCGGTATAGGCTTTGAAATTGTCCGTGATCGCTTGCCAGCCGGCTTGCTGAAACTCGACGGGATTGGAGCTTTCCGCGTCGAACGTTTCAATGACCTTCGTCTCATTCCCTTGATCGATGAAAGCAATATCCACTCTTCTTCCGTCTTCCATGGTGTAGCCGATCGCCTCATGCAGATTAACAACATCGTAGACGCCGCCAAAATCAAAGCCCATGCTCCCATCCTTCGCTTCCATCCGCGTTAGAAACTTGCCGCCGACCCGCAGATCGTTTTCGGCTCTCGGCGCATGCCAGTCCTCGGACGCTTGATTCCACTTCGTGATGTGCTCCGGCTCGGTCCAATAACGCCATACCTTCTCGACAGGGGCTTGAATGACGGCTTGCACGGTTACTTTCGTCGGTTGATTCGTTTCCATTTTAGAAACACACCTCTCTGGATATTCGTTGTTCGGTCATGCTCAATGATATAGACGTCAGCCAATGACGAAATTCATCGGTCCATTCGCTCGGGCAGCCCAAATCGCGAAAATAATGGCGTATGGATGAAGTTTTGAACGTGCAGGATTTGATTTTCTTTGGTTTCGATGACGTGGATGCCCCAGGGTACCAGGCCGGAGCCATCCTTGCCCGGCATATACTGGGCCAACGCCGGATAACCGCCATTCACCGTAATGGGCACGAATCGCGAACCTTCGCAATGCCAGCGAGTAAGCGAATAGAAGGCGGACAAATCTTCCTTGCCGCGAATCCACATCTCGAAGGGCGGCATCGACATGCAGCCTTCTTCGTGGAACAACGCGACGAGCGCAGCAATATCGAATTGCTCGAAGGCCTCCACATACCGGGACAGCAGCTGCTGATCCGGTTGAACGTCCATGCTGCTGAGCGCATCCGAACGAAGCTGCGCCCGGTCCATCGTTTCTCGGGCTCTTTGCAAGGCGCTGTTCACCGCGGCCGGCGACATCGCCAACGTTTCCGCGATCTGCTTGGAGGACCATTCGAATACATCCTTCATAATGAGTACCGCGCGCTGGCGCGGAGGCAAGGTCTGCAGGAGCGCGATGAAGCACAGTTGAAGAGTCTCTCTGCGGACGAGCCGGTCCTCCGGATTGCCCCCGAAGTCGGGAGACGGCCAAATCCAGGCAGAGTCCGGCAGCGTGTCGCGCGGTTCGACGATGGCAACGGCCGGGTCGAACAGGTCAACGGGAAGCGCGCGGCGTTTGGATTGTCTCAGCTTGTCCAAGCACAGGTTGGAGGCAATCCGATAGACCCACGTTTTGAACGAGGAATCCTGTCTGAACGTGCTCCAGCCCTGCCAGACCCGAATGCTCGTCTCCTGAACGGCGTCGTCCGCATCGTCCATGGAGCCTAGCATACGGTAACAGAACGAGGTTAAGCCTGGCTTCAAGCTTGCAAATAACGGTTCGTCGAATGCGGTCTCTGTCATCGCGGCCTCCCTTATCGCTCTCTCAGAAGGGGGAATCTTCAATCTTCAACCCCCTCTTTCGCAGTAAAACCATACTACACTTTTTACGCCTCCAATACTTGGATAGTTGCACAAACCCCCGTTACTTCAATGAAAAAGCAAAAAAAAAGAGCCCCGTCGGATGCCGGGAACTCATCATTTTTAGTTCACCCATTAGTTAACCCAGTAGTGATAAAAGTCCTCTGCGAACCAAAAGAGGTAGAGGCCAAAAAGAAATTAGGAAGTTAACCGGATGAGACCATTAATGGCGCGGTCTTCATTTCATGGATTTGTTGGAGCGTATGGACATGCTTCGTTTTCCCGTCATCGGCCTCTGCGTGGAGATACCCCTCGATAAGCCTGTACCCGAATACGAGAAGGATTAGCTCATAGACGCAATGATCCTCGATGCGGGATACGTCCGCATGCTCCGAGAAGCCTTTGTAATACGCGGGGATGCATCGCCGGTAGTGTTCGACCATGCGATCGATATCCGGTTCGTCAGCGATCAGGCTTGCGAGATCCTCGCCGAGGCAGCCCCAGCCGCAAGTATCCCAATCGATGAGCGCGAAATTCCCGTCGGCATGGATCAGGTTGGTTACCCAGAAATCGCGATGACAGAGCACGAGGGGCAATTTGTGAATACGAGCGAATATCTCGTCTGCCTGCTCGTCGATCTCGATGAGCATTTGCCGCAGATGCAGCGGCAATTCACAGTCTTCTGAACGTATATAATCGTAGACGACCGGCCAAGAGCGGTAATGCAAATACGTATTCTTCATGAAATCCGCATGGCTCAGGTTGGTCAGGCTCTGCAGCACGGCGGGCTGTTCCGCATACAGCTTGCCTTGAAAACGCCCTAACTCCAGCGCGGCCTCTGCATACATGTCGGCGGTCAAGTCCAAGCCGCTTACGCCGTCGATATATTCCAGCCACAGCCGGTATTCATTCACTTCGGCATTGAACTCGGCATGATAACATGTCGGCCAACGGAGGGACGGGGAGAAAGCCGCTCCCAAGTCGGACGAGTAGAGATCATATTCCCGGCGCCATGAACCCGGGTCGCCGTAACGCTCCCATTCCTTCTGGATTTTCAGGACGATCCGGAACGGCAATATTTCGCCTTCCGCGGTTTCGGCGGTCCCCGATACCAGGTGCACATTTCCCACGGTTCCGCCCTGTAACGGTACCGTCCGATAGTCGGCCGCGATGATTTCCTTCTTGAACTGTCGGGTTAAGGCAACATTCAGTTTCTCGCGTTTAATCGTATTCATTCATTCCTCCGTTTCTTCTTGCTCAATGCTTAGCGCGTCTATCCAGGATATACGCATGATCATGCTGCGGGACATAGATACCCGTCTAATTGAGAAAAGGACAGCCATAAAACGAGCTTCTTGGATGATTTTATCAAATGTAATCCCTGATTTCAGGAAGACTTTGGTTATAACTATTCTGTCCCGTTCGTATAAGCCGGGCAGGCTGCCTAATAGATCCGGCTGTTACGATTCCATTACTTCCTATCGCCGCTACCATTGCTGTTCCACGTCAGCCACTTCAGCTTGCGGAATACGTATACCATGATGGCCACGATCACGATCATAAGTGTCCAAGCGTAGACATACCCATACTTCCAATGAAGCTCGGGCATATCGATGAAGTTCATGCCGTACAGGCCGACGATGAAGGAGAGCGGCATGAAAATGACCGAAATAATCGTGAGTATGAATACGATGTCGTTCGTCCGCAGCGTCACCTCGTTCGTCCGCTGGTTCAGAACGGAGTTGATGTTCTCGATGATGTCGGCCGTCGTCTCGCGGTCGTCGACGATTTTCTCGGACAGTTTCAATAAATGATCATAGACGTCCATGAAATGCAGACGGCTCTCGTCGTCCAGTTCGAGCCTCTCCGAGTTCACGACGCGATAGAGCAGATCTCGCATCGGGTATATGACGCGCCGCATCTTGAGCAAATCGGCGCGAATGTCATAGATCCGATCGAAAATCCCGCCCGCCGCATTGCTGCGCATGGATTCATTCTCGATCGTATCCAGCCGATCCTCGATTTGGAGCAGCGCCGGGAACAAGTCGTCGACCATTTCGTCGATGACGAGAAATGCCGCGTAACGGGGCGATGAGCCCATAGGCCGCTTGCGATGCACTTTCTCCATCGCCCGGTTCACCACATCGTTACGCTCCATATGGAAGGTGACGATGTAACCTTCGCCAATAAACAGGTCCACCTCTTCCGGCAGAAGGTTCTCGCCTTGCAGCGAGTGAATCACGACGAAGCTGTGATCGCTATAGAATTCGATCTTCGGCCTAGGCAGATGGTGCAGGCAATCTTCCACCGCAAGCTTATGGAACCCGAACTTATCGGTGAGCAGACTGATTTCATCCTGCGTGGGACGGTCGAAGTCTGCCCAAAACCATGCGTATTGGTCGTTGGGCAGCTCGTTCAGCGAGAGGCGTTCATGTACCTCCCCTTCGTGCGTGAATGCCATAATCCGAATCAAGAGTTTAGCCCTCCATTACAATCGATGTTAGCTTTATCCTATCACTAGCTGACGCCGGCGCCAATCATGCTTCCTTAACGTTTCCTTGGGAGTTGTCTTTCCATATATAGAAACCAAGCACATAAGCAAGCACGCAGCCGATCATTGTATCGAGTAATCGATCTTCTAACAGATGCGACGTCACCGGACTGCCGGTGCTGAACATCATGAACATCAACGGTGTCATAAGCATGGCATAGATCACATAACTTCGATTTTTGAAAATAGGACGAAGCGCGCCAAGCAATCCGATAACGACCACGCTATCCCATTGCGGCAGAGACCACAGCAACAGACAGCTTCCGAGCAGTACGCCCGCCGCCGTACCTAGGCCTCGTTGAAAAATACGTCTTTGTGAATAGGCTAAATCACGCTTGAGGACAATCGCCACCGTTAAGCCGATCCAATAGGAACGTTCAAGATGGAGGACGATCCCGATCGATTGTGCCGCCGTCATGCATAACGCGACACGAACTGTGTATTTCCAGCCTGCAAAATGGGCTAATTTACGTCGCCAGTGCGTAAATCGCTGCTTATAAGAAATTTTAGCGGGCGGAGCGGATCGTACGCGGTCCCGCGGTTGCTGCATGAGGAAGCCGGCAATGACAGCTACGATTAGTCCTAACAAAGAACCCGTTGCAAAATAAACAGGGATTTTGAACATCTCCTGATCCAATCCTCCATCGCCCATGCTGGAACCAATGATGGCAAGGATCACAAGTTGGACGCCGGCTATCGCAGCGGACCTGCTTATTCCTCCCAGCAGCGCCGCCAATGTCGAGATCATTACGATTAATCCAGCCGTCAACCAACCGTGTCCTGCTATAGTTATGCCTATAACGATGGCAACCGTCCCTGTCGCCAGTGTACGAAACAGCTCGGTTATGTATGTCCTGGTCGTTCCGTCGGACGCGGTATCCGTCGTGATCATGACGCCAAAAGTAGCTAGTAATCCGAACATGAGATTGTTCAAATAGAATCCTATGGCAAGGCAGCCTGCCATCCCGATAAATCCTGCGATTACTTGCGGGTAATTGATCGGCGTTTCATTTGACCACTGCAGCGTGTATCTCCAGATGAATCCTAAGCCTGTGTTCCCTTGGTCATAGTTACTCATTATGTATCCTCCGCTTTAACTGAATGCTGACGCAACTAGAGTACCGGTCGATTCCCTCACATTATGCTAGGGATCTATACGAATTGTAAAGTGACGAAATTCGGTCGTTAATCTGTCCGCGAGCTTCATGCCGGTAACCGGCGCCCAAATGCCCGAACAAGCGGCAGCAGACCGAAATCGCAAAAAATAGGCGACGCAGCATGAAGCCGCTGCGTCACCTTTTGGCGTCTATTTATACACGAGCACGTTCGATCCGCTCAACTAAGCTTGCTCTACCGCAGCCGCGGCGATCAATTCCGCCGCCTGCCTCCGGTAGCCGTCCCACTTGCTGCCGCAGGAGGACCAGGAGGCCTGGCCGTCCGCGACGGTCTCGTGCATGCCGGCCGGGACCGCTTCGCGCGCGATGGCGTCCGCCTCGGCTTGCCGGCCGCGCTGCGCGGCGAGCCATAAATATTCGTAATCCTGGATGCCGCGACGCAGATTCTTCATCCGAATCGAGCTGATCGGCCCGTCGATGCCGCGGTCCTGCTCGCGGAAGAACGGCTCGCGGCCGGGATAGAACAAGAGGCCGTCCCCGTTGCCGAAGTGAACGCCGTCTTCGCCGTAATAGGCGGCTTCGTTCTTCGCCACGTACATGAACGTCACGGCATAGCCGAAGACGTTCTGATTCCAGCGTCCCCGCGGGCCTTGATGATTATGCCGCCAGTGCGTGCCATGCCAGACGAAGTAGCCCTCGATGCCGTATCGGAAGCGCAGCCACGAGTTGACCCGCATGTCCACCGCTTCCGCTTCCAGAATCAAGGAACCATGATAAGGCCGGTAGCCGTTATAGAACCACAGCTTGTCACCGGTTTCCCGGCAGCGCTCCGCCGATTCCGGATCGATTGTATGCGCGCACCAGATATCGATGGCATCCTCGATCTCCGGCGTATAGCACCTTGTCGTGAGCAGCGGGAGCCGCTTGCCGGCGCCTTCGGAGCCGTGAATGATGTTCGCTTGTTCGCGGATCCATTCATACTTGGCCGGCAGCGGCTCATCGATCAGATAGCAGAAGTAGGTGCCGGGCCAATTCAGCTCCTCGAAGTACGAGACCCATTTGTCCGCTTCACGCTGCATCGCTTCCGGTTCGCTGCCGAGTACCTTGGAGCCGTACATGCCGATCGGAAACACGCCTTCCCCGACGCCTTCGCCGGGTCCTTCATAGCCGTTCGCCTTCGTGAAGAACGATCCGTTCAGGTAGGGGGCGTACTGCTCCAGCATCTCTTCATCGAACGGCTTGCCATGGGGCTCGGAGCCGACGAGGTCGAAGCGGTGGCGGTGCGCCATTCGGCGGAACCGGTCCCGGATGTCCGGCGTATCGGGGAAATACTCGGATACGTCATTGGTATAAACGAACGTGAGCGAGTGATTCTCGTCAGGCAGCGCGAAGTCATAGAGCTGAAGCTCGACTGGCAGCGTCCGAATATCCGTTTCGCCGCTTCGGACCGTGACGCTGCCGCGATAAACGCCTGGTTTCAGCGCCTCTTCGCGCGGGATGTAGACGTCAATCCAGAAGCCTTGATTCGAACGCGCGGACACGCGCACCGGCTGACCGCCCTGCCGCGGACGGGCATCCGCGGGAATAAGCGCGTCCGGGATCCAGCCGGAGCGGTGCAGTGGCGGCGCGGATTCTTCATAGAACCATTGGGGCGCCGTGCTGAGGTCCGGGGAGACATACAAGTAATGCTGCGTAAACACTTCGATTCGCCGTCCGACATAATCCGTCTGATCCGCGTCCAGTGCAGCGGCGTTCTCGATTCGGCACTCTCCGTGCTCCGCATGGACAAGCTCGGACATCTCCACATAGAGGCCGGATATTTCGGTATCGCCGGTCTCCACGATCACTTGAAAGGCGACCGTCTCGTTCCTGGCGCCGAACAGCCGGATCGTTTGTCCGTCCCAGACGCTGTTGCCGTCCTTATTCGGATTCGCCGGATCGTCCTTCAATACTTTCTCGCCGTCGTTCACGGCCCATACCGCGTACGTCATCTTGGATCCTCTCCTTCCAAATTCCACTCTACAGTCATTGTGCGCCTTCCGGCAGCCAAGGGATAGTGCAGCAATTTCGCATGGTTCACGAATTTTCCGTAAAGGTCTGGTCGCTTTTTTCAATTCTTCACGAATTTAATAGACAGCGATAAATCAATGAACGATTGAAAAATGGTCCAATTTCTTTCCGCCGCGGCATCCGGTACAGTGAAATCAGCAAGTACGAGCGACGATGGAGGCGAGTCCATGAAATTGGCTTTTTCCACACTGGCATGCCCGGACTGGAGCTGGGAGCGGATCCTGCAGGAAGCGTCCGCACTCGGGTATGACGGAATCGAAATCCGCGGCATCGGGCAAGAAATGATGCTTCACGAATGCACGCCGTTCCTGCCCGAACATATCGATCGGTCGATGCGGCAGCTGCGGCAGCATGGACTGGCCATCATCAGCTTGGACACGTCCTGCGTCTTTCACGATCCGGCGAAGCTGGAGGCCGCGATCGAAGAAGGCAAAGCGGCGGTCGATCTGGCCGAGAAGCTCGGCGTTCCTTATATCCGGGTGTTCGGAGATGCGATTCCGGACGAGCGGCAGCGCGAGGCGACGATCGCGCAAGTCGCGAGGGGGCTGCAGGCGGTCTGCCGCCATGCGGAAGGCACGGGCGTCAGCGTGCTCATCGAAACGCACGGCGACTTCTCGGATTCGCGCAGCCTGCAGGCCGTGATGGAACAGGTCGACTCCAGCGCGTTCGGCGTGCTCTGGGACATCAACAATCCGTACAAATACGGCGACGGGGAGCCGCTTGAAACGACTTACGAACGACTAGGGCGTTATATCAAGCATACGCATATCAAAGACACGAGCGGCGCGGACATGCATGGACCGATCGCGCTGTGCGGCGAGGGCAACGTGCCCATTCGGGAATGCGTCCGGCTGCTGGCCGACAAAGGCTATGAAGGCTGGCTGTCCTTCGAATGGGAGAAGCGATGGGTGCCGGAGATTGCCGGCCCGGAAGTCGCGCTGCCGCATTTCATCCGTTATATCAAGGCATAGACCAATCGCGAAGGAGGCGAAGAGGCATGGCTATTACGACGCCGGCGGAAGCCGGAACGACGGTGATTGCCCAAACAACGACACCGAAAAGATCGCTTGCTGCCCGGCTGTTCCGGGAGCGCTACGGGTTTCTGCTGCTGCTTCCGGGCCTGCTCTATTTCATCTGGTTCCGGTACGTGCCGATGCTCGGCAACATTATCGCGTTCGAGGATTACAGTCCGTTCCAAGGGTTCATGCACAGCGACTGGGTCGGCTTGAAGCATTTCAAGCGCATCTTCGAGGATGCGGAGGTGATCCGGGTCATCTGGAACACGCTTTATCTCTCGTTCCTGCAGATCGTGTTCGCCTTCCCGATCCCGATCGTTCTCGCCCTCATGCTGAACGAAGTGAAAAATCAAAGGGTGAAGCGCCTCGTTCAATCGGTCGTCTATTTGCCGCATTTCCTCTCTTGGGTCGTCGTTGCCGGCATCGTGACGATCTTCCTGAAGACGGAAGGCATCGTCAACAAGCTGCTGGACCTCTCCTTCAGCATGGATCCGATTTCGTTCCTTCAGGAGCCGAGCTGGTTCATGCCGCTCATCGTGCTGGAGGTCATCTGGAAGGAAGCGGGCTGGGGCACGATTATTTTCCTCGCGGCCTTGTCCGGCGTCAATCCGACGCTCTATGAAGCGGCAATTGTGGACGGCGCGAACAGATGGCGACAAATATGGCATATTACGCTTCCCGCCATTCGTGGCACGATCGTCATCCTGCTCATCCTGCGTCTGGGAAGCGTGCTCGATTCCGGGTTTACGCAAATCTTCCTGATGCTGAATCCGTTCACGATGCAGGTCGGGAACGTCCTGGACACCTTCGTCTATTTCAAAGGCATCCAGCAGTCAGACTTCAGCTTCGGTACGGCAGTCGGATTGTTTAAGGGCGTCGTCGGCCTCGTGTTGATTCTCGCCGCGAACAAGGTGGCCAAGAAGTTCGGGGAAGAAGGCGTATTTTGAGAAGGGAGGAGTGAGCGAGCAATGCCAATCAAACGAACCTTGTCGGACCGTATTGCCGACGGCATCAACCTGTTCCTGCTGCTGCTGCTGGCGTTTGTCATGATATTCCCGTTCTATTACATTATCGCGGTATCCTTCTCTTCCTACGAGGAGTACGTGAACACCGAGCTGCTCCTGTTCCCCAAGACGTGGGTGCTGGACGCGTACCGATTCATCTTCGACTCCAAAGAGTTCATCCGCTCCATCGGCGTGACCGTGTATATCACAATCGTCGGCTCCGTCGTGAGCCTGCTTCTTACCTCCACGATGGCGTTCGCGCTGACCAGAAGGCTATGGGGGCAGCGGTTCTATCTGTTCCTCGTCTTGTTTACCTTCATCTTCGGCGCCGGCATGATTCCGACTTACCTGATCGTCAAAGCGACGGGCCTCATCGATTCCTACTGGTCGCTCATCATCCCGGATGCCATCGGCTCCTTTAACCTGATCGTCATGCGGCAGTTCTTCCTGAGCATTCCGGAGGAGCTGAACGAAGCGGCCGTCATCGACGGCGCGAACGATTTGCAAATCTTCACCCGTATCATTCTTCCGCTCTCCAAACCGGCGCTTGCCGCCTTCGGCCTCTTCTATGCGGTCAGCCAATGGAACACCTACTTTACCGCCATCCTGTACTTGAATGATCCGGCAAAATGGACCGTGCAGGTCATTCTGCGCCAAATCGTCATTTTGGACGATGCGACTAACACGCTGGCCTCGGCAGCGCGCGACGCCGCGCAGTCCGCGCACTTGCCGCCGCCGGAGACGATCGGCATGGCAGCCATTATTTTAGCGACGGTGCCGATTCTGATCGTGTATCCGTTTCTGCAAAAGCATTTTGCCAAGGGGGTGATGCTGGGATCGGTGAAAGGATAAGCGGCAGCAAGGCGATCGCATAAAGTTTCGGCAAACCTTAGGATGGATATTTTGGGAGGGGTTAAGCATGAAAACGAAGATGAAAGCGCCGAGTACGAAGAAACTCGTGACGCTGATCGCGGCTGTCTGCCTCGTAACCGGAATTGCCGGCTGCGGCGGCTCTAACGACAACAACAAAGAGAGCAATACGGCGAATACGACGCCAACGACCGATTCCGGCAATGGCAATGCTCCGGCAACGACGGACAATCAACCAGCGAACGCGACGAATAATAAAACCGATAATCAAGCCGCTGCCGATCCGGTTACCAAGAAACTCGACATTTCCGCCATTCAAGGCACCTGGGCAAGTCCTCTTCCGGACCCGAACGGGAACGGCGCCAAGATGATCGACGAGAAATTCAACATCGACCTCAAGTCGCAGTTCGTGCCTTATGACGAGTATGCCAACAAGCTGCCGGTCGTTATGGCGGCCGGCGACCTGCCGGATATGATCGGCATGGAAGGCGTCGACGCCAACTTCGTCAAATGGGCGCGGCAGGGCGCGTTCCTCCCGCTGAACGACTACATCGATAAATACGAGGCGCTCAAGAGCATACCGAAGAACGTTTGGGACGCCGTGACCGTCGACGGGAAGATCTACGGCATTCCGAATTATTTCCCGGCCAAATACGGCAAGAAGCCAATCATCCGCAAAGACTGGCTCGACAATCTCGGCCTGTCGATGCCGACGAATTACGACGAGTTCGAGAAAGTAGCCATTGCCTTCACGAAAGACGATCCGGATAAGAACGGCAAGAAGGATACGCTCGGCTTAGGTCTCGCCAAGGGGATCGTCTACGGTTCCTGGATGGGCGCGGAGTGGGACAGCGGCTGGTATAACAAGAATGACAAGGGCCAGCTGATTCCGGGCAATATTTCCGACGGTTTCAAGAAGCAGGTCACGGTGCTCCATGATCTGTATCAGGCAGGCGCGGTCAGCAAGGACTGGGCCGTCACGAAGTCGAGCGACGCCCGCAAAGACTTCTTCGCCGGCAAAACCGGTATCTTCTACGAGCAGCCGTACGATATTTCGGAAACGCGCTTCAAGCAGCTGAAGGAAGCGAATCCGGCGGCCGAGCTCGCGGTCATTCCGCCGTTCGTGCAGGATGACGGGCAGCAAGGCTTCAGCGGCTTGCCGGGCTATTATGAATTGCACAGCTTGAACGCGAAGCTGAAGGACGATCCGGACAAAATCAACCGCATCCTCGAAATGATCAACTACTTCATGACGTTCATTCCGGTCGATCAACGCAATGATCAGAATGCGGATTTTGACTGGCAGAACGGCGGCGTAGGCAAAGGCTACAACATGGAGAACGGCGTGGCCATCAACATCGACGGTGCGGCCAGCGAGATGCCGACGATGTATTTAGGCTTGCGGTACTGGGCGCCGACGGACGAGGATACGCAGCCGGCAATGGTGCTGCAGGATCCGTTCACGAAAGGATTCGTGCAATCGGCGGTCGATCTGCTGAAGTCGACGAAAACGTATCTGGATCCGGTCAATCGGATCCACTCCGACCTGCTGTTCGCGAACGGTTCCGAGCTGGATCAGACGATCGCCGATCACCAGACGCGGATGATCGTCGGCCAGGAGCCGATTTCGGATTGGGATAAGATGGTCAAGGAATATCTCAGCAAAGGCGGCCAGGCGATCATCGATCAGGTCAACCAGCAGTTGGACGAGAGCGGCATTGTCGGGGAATGGAAGTAAGCAATCTTGGCGGGAGCGATGACTAGAGGAGTCTGGAGGGGGAGAGGGAACTCTCTTCCTCTTTGTTTTATGGCTGACGTGACAGGGCAGGGTATGGCAAGGCAAGGCAAGACGAGGCAAGGCATGGCAGAGCGGAAAGTGTTGCGGGACGAGGCAAAGCAAAGCGGAAAGAGAGACGAAAGGAGTTCGGCTATGCGTACAATCTCCATGCAGGAAGAGCAGGCGATTCGGAGGCGGGAGCTGTCTTATATCGACGACTATCCCGATCTTGAACGGTACCATCGGCAGCCGTTCCGCGGCTATCTCGATCGGCTGAACGCCGATTATTTGGTCAAGCGGAAGACCGCGCTTCGGCAGGTGAATGGCAAAACGGAGGCGCTGGCGTACCAGCAGCAGGTACGGGAAGCGGTTCGCGCGTCCATCGGCCCGCTGCCGGAAGACGCCGGAGGCAGCGCGCATGTGACGGGAACGCTGGACCAAGGCCGCTATCTCATCGATAAGGTGCGTATCGAAACGACTCCCGGGCTGTTCGCGTCGGGGAACTTCTATTACCCGAAGATAAGTGCCGGCCCGCTGCCCGGGCTGCTGCTGCTGTGCGGCCATTCCAACGAGGGAAAAGCGTACGATGCGTACGTTTCGTTCTGCGTCGAAGCGGTCTTGAACGGCTTCTGCGTGCTTACGTTCGATCCGATCGGACAGGGCGAGCGGCGGCTGCCTCAAGCGGGAGGAAGCGCCGAAACCGGCACTGGTTCCGGTTCCGGGGAATGGCTGGATCCGGTCGAAGCGCACTGTTTCCTGGATCAGAAGCTGAGCTTGCTCGGCGAGCATCTCGGCGCCTACATGATGCGCGACAATATCGCCGCGCTGACGTATCTGCTGGCACGGCCGGAGGTGGACGCCGAGCGCGTCGGCGTGACCGGCAATTCCGGCGGCGGCACGATGTCGGCGTATATGGGGGCATATGACGACCGGGTGAAGGCAGTCGCTCCATGCTGTTATATCACGGAGCTGCGTTCCATGCTTTACCGCATCATGGCGCAGGACGCGGAGCAGTGCCTGCCCGGTTTCATGCAGCGCGGCCTCGATCACGGCGATCTCGTGACGGCGGCAGCGCCGAGGCCCTATCACATCGGCAGCGCGATGTTCGACTTCTTCCCGATCGACGGCGTGCGCGATGCGTTCATCGAGGCGAAGAAGCTGTACCGGCTTCTTGATGCGGAGGAACAGGTGGAGCTCCATACGGTGATGAAGGGACACGGCTTCTGGCAGGATATGCGGGAAGAGGTGCTTCGCTTCTTCTGTCGCGCTTTTCAAGTCGCGTTCGTGCCGGAGAAAGACATCGATTACGAGCGTTTGCCTTCGGAAGCGGAATTGCTGTGCGGTCCGGCGGGCGACGGAGCTTCGGCATTGGGCACCGCGGGCAACACTCCGGGCGGATCGCTCCTGGAGCTTATCCGGGAGCGGCTGGAGGCGCTCCCCGATAAGCCGAAGCAGGAGGATGTCCGGGAACGACTGCGGTCGTTGCTGCAGCTTCAGCCGGAGGAGGAGTCGCAGGGAGATCGGGCGCATGGCGGGGACATTCAGGCAGGAAGCGGGAAGCTTAAGGGCGCGCCGCTGCAGCAGGCGCAGATCGGGAGATTGGGGAAGCATCCGCAGCAGCAGGCACAGGCCGCACCGCTGGAGCCTGATGGCAATGGCGGCATCGCTTATGAGAGCGAAGAAGGCATGATCATTACGGGGACGCTTCGCCGGTTCACGGACAGCAAGGAACTGCAGCGCATTTGTCTTGCCATCGGCGGCATGGAAGACGCGGCGCTTCAACAATTCCGGGAGGACGGCTATGATGCCGTGGCGGTCGTTCATCCGCGCGGAACCGGTCCGTCGGCGCTTACGCCGGACTGCACCTTCGGCCTGTTCGATCCGGAGATGGCCAGCGGCTATAATGTCCGGATGCTGGGCCGGTCGCTGCAGGGAATGCGGGTGGCGGATGCGCTGGCCGCCATCGGCAGCCTACAGCGAACGCCAGGCTGGGAGCGGGCGGAAGTGACGCTTTACGGGCAGGAAGAACATGCCTTGACCGCGTTGTATGCAGCCGTGCTGAGCAGGGTTCATGGCTTGCATGCGGAGGGCCTGCTCGCAAGCTTCCGTGCTTTTGCGGAGGCGGAGGAGCATCGGTACGAGGCGGGCATTATCGTTCCCGGGCTGCTGCTGGCCTTCGATATTCACGAGCTGCAGGAGGCGGTAGAGTCGGGGAAGGTCATCGTCAAGAACTGGCTGGACCCGATGAAACGGCCTGCGATTCCGCGGCATGGAGGTTCGTAAACGAATGAGCGATCAACGGCAGCAGCTGCTAAGCGGCGTCCATCAAGCGATCGGCCATACGCCGATGGTCCATCTATCGCGAATTACAGCCGGTTTGGACGGTGCGATCTATGCCAAGCTGGAGTACCTGAATCCAGGCTTCAGCAAGAAGGACCGCATCGCCTTGCAAATCATCGAGGAAGCGGAACAGGACGGGAGCCTGCAGCCGGGCCAGCCGGTGGTCGAGCTTACGAGCGGCAATACGGGCACCGGTCTGGCCATCGTCTGCGCGGTGAAAGGCTATCCGTTCATTGCCGTCATGTCCAAAGGGAATTCGTATGAACGGGCCCGCATGATGAGGGCGCTCGGCGCCGAGGTCGTGCTCGTGGATCAGGCGCCGGGCCCGGTTCCCGGCCAGGTGTCGGGCGAGAGTCTCGCGCTCGTGGAAGCGGAAGCGCAGCGGCTCGTCCGCGAGCAAGGAGCCTTCCGCGCCGATCAGTTCGAGCGGCTTGGCAATACGCACGCGCATGAGCATCACACGGCGATGGAGATATGGGCGCAAACAAAAGGCGAGATCGACGTCTTCGTCGATTTCGCCGGAAGCGGCGGCACGTTCGCAGGCTGCGCCAAGGCGTTGAAACGCTGCAATCCCGCCATCCGCTGCTATGTCGTTGAGCCCGAGTCGGCTCCGTATCTCGCGGGGCAGCCGGTTACGAATCCGAATCACCGCATCCAGGGCGGCGGGTACAGCATGAAGCTGCCGCTGCTGGACAGGGAAGACGTCACCGATTATCTGACCGTATCGGATGAGGAAGCGATTGCGGCAGCAAGGGAGCTGGCCCGCAAGGAAGGCATTTTCGCCGGCTTCTCATCGGGCGCGAACATCGCCGCGGCAATGAGGCTGCTGCGCGAGCGGGAACGCGGTGCCCGGATCGCGCTCACTATTAATGATTCGGGGCTCAAGTATTTGAGCACCGACTTGTTCGATTGAGGCGAACCGAGGTCCCGGGGGGTTATGGGGGACAGGTGGGTGTTGGAAGTCGGCGTAGCGGGAAGTGGTTAGACGGGAGTGAGTCGGAGGTCTGTGTGGTGGGAAGCGGTTAGGCGAGGGTGAGTCGGAAGAGGGCGACGCGGGAACGGTTAGAGAGGTGCGAGTCGGAAGTCGGCGTGTCGGGAAGTCGGCGCAGTGGAGGCGGTTAGACGGGGGCGTGTCGGCAGTTGGCATGTCGGGAAATGGTTAGGCGGAGGTGAGTCGGAAGTCGGCGTAGCGGGAAGTGGCTAGGTGGGTGCGTGTCGGAAGACGGTGCGCTGGAATCGGTTGGGCGGAGGCGCGTCGGAAGAGGGCGACGCGGGAACGGTTAGAGAGGTGCGAGTCGGAAGTCGGTATGGCAGGAAGCGGTCGGGCGGAGGCGCGTCGGGAAGTCGGCGCAGTGAAGGCGGTTAGACGGAGGTGTGTCGGCAGTTGGCATGTCGGGAAATGGTTAGACAGGTGTGAGTCGGAAGTCGGCGTAGCGGGAAGTGGTTAGGCAGGTGCGAGTCGGAAGTTGTTGTGTCGGGAAGCGGTTGGGGGAGGCGTGTCGGAAATCGGCGTGGTGGAAGTGGTGGGACGTGAGCGCGTCGGAAATTGGTATGTCGGGAAGCGGTTAGGCGGGGGTGTGTCGGAAGACGGCGTGTCGGGAAGTGGTTAGACGGGAGAAAGTTGGAGTTCGGCCTAGCGGAAGAGGTGGGACGGAGGCGAGTCGGAAGACGGTGAGTGGGAAGCGGTTAGACGGGTGCAGTCGGAGGTCGATGCGTGGGAAGCGGTTAGGCGGGGGTGTGTCGGAAGTCGGCGTGTTGGGAAGCGGTTGGGCGGAGATGCGCCGGAACCCAACTCTAACGAATCCAGATGGCGCTATTCGCCCCTTTTGCCTGCTTTTTTGAACGTAACGAATCCTAGCGACGCTAATTGACCTCATGACCCTGATTATGGGCTGTTTTCAGCGATGTGAATCGAAATAGAGCGCGTCAGATTCGTTATTCCGTTTTAGTCGGTCATATCGACCATATAAGGCGCGTACGATTCGTTATAAATACAGACTCGGAATGAGGAGGCCGGACCCTGAGACCTGAGGGCTTGCAGCCCAGAGCCCGAGGCCCGCAGCCTGGAGTCCGCAGCCCGAGGCCCAAAGCTCGGAGTCCGAGACCCGAAGCTGGAGGCCCGTAGCCAGTAGCCCCGGAGCCCGGCCCCCGCAGCTCGCAGCCCACGGCCTGAAGCTCGAGGCTCGGAGGCCCGCAGCCACGGCCTGGCCCCCGTATCCCGAGGCCCGTAGCCCGCAGCCCGGCCCCCGCAGCCTGAGGCCCGGTCCCCGCAGCCACGGCCCTGCCCCTGTATCCCGCAGCCCGCAGCCCGGCCCCCCGCGGCCCACAGCCCGCATCCCCCAAAATCCCTACGCCCGCTCGACCTTACGAAACTCACTTGGCGTCACGCCGGTGAATTTCTTGAACATCCGGTTGAACGAATTAATGTTCTGGTAGCCGACCCGGGCGGCGGCGTCTTGAATCTTGACGTCCGAGCGGGAGAGCAGCTCCTTCGCCCGGCCTACCCGGATTAAATTAACGTAATCGACGAAGTACGTGCCCGTCTTTTCCTTGAAGTACGTCGAGAGATAGCTGCGCGTAATGTTCAGCTTGTCGGCCATCATGTCCAGCGTAATGTCATGGGCATAGTGCTGCTCCAAGTAGTCGAAGACGAAGCTCGTAATGTGATCCTTCTTCTCCTTCTTGCTTCGGATCAGATCCATCAGCCGCGGCAGCCATTCCGCGAACAATTGCTCCAATTCCTCAAAGGCATGACAGTGTTGGAGCTGCGCCTGCATCGTCCGAAGCAGCTCGCCGTCAAGCTGATTGACGATAAAAGCCCGCTTGGTCCGGTCAACGAGATAGTCCGCGAAGCTACTTGCCTCATGCTCGGTCGCATCCTTCTTGCGCAGCGCCGCAAGCTCGCGTTTCACGAACTGCATCACTTGCGGCTCGTTGCCGTTGGTCAGGCAGGCGTTAAGCTCTTCCTCCTGGGCGGGCATCAAATAATAATTCGTCAGCTTCGCATCGGAAATCTCCCGCAGCACTTGGTTCGTGCCGTTGAACTTACGGAGCTGCAGCATCGACTTTGCCTGTTCGAACGAATGCTTGAAGTCGTCGGGATGCTCGTAACGGCTGCTGACTGCCATGGTCGAGAAGCAATAGGAACGGTCGAGCTCCAGCACGGTTTTGACCCCTTCGAGCGTTGTGTCCAGACTGGACGCGGCTTCGTCGGAATAGATGACGGAGAGCAGCTGATCGCATTCCAACTGGAGCGTCAGCGATTCCGGGTACTGCTCGGTCAAAATATTGTTGATATAGTCCCGGATAAACAAAGCCGCGCGTTCCTCGTCGCCGATTTCTTCCAGCAGCATCGGCCTGAACGTCAGCTTGAACAGCACGACCCTGTACGGCTGGTTGCTCTTGATCAGATCTTTGAGATGACCGGCATTGGTTCGGATGTTCTTCAGCTGGTTGATGTACGCATAGTGGCGCAGCAGGGAGTTCTTCTCCTCCAAATGGTGGCTGATGTCCATATTGGAATCGAGCAGATGGCGTACCTTCTCCTGTATGATCGCAAATTCCTTGATTGCACTGTGCTTCCGCCAAGGGGAACCGGTTGTCAGCAGCTGGATCGCTTTCACGAGCTGTTTTACCGGGAGACGAAGCCGCAGGCTGAACAAGAAGGAGGCCAAGAGGCTGAGAACCACGGCAAGCGCGAGCAGCATGACGAAGTTGATGTTCCATTGCATCTGCGAGATATTGTCGTTCGGAATGACGTTGACGTAGGTAAGTCCGCTCGACGGGCCTTTCTTATAGAAGTAATAATTGCTGCCTTCTTTCACGAAACGAGACTGTCCGTCGAAGGCGGGGATGTCCTCCAGACCGCCTCCGGCACTGGCGAAATAAGACCGGTGCGCGTTATCCAGAATGTAGAAATCGTCGGTGATCGATTGGTGAAAATCGTTGTACATCCGCTGCGCATCGGCAAAGGCGATGATGAGAATGGACGGATTGGTCTTGTTCTTAATGACGATCGGCAGCAGCTTGCTGGAGCTGAGCTGCCTGTTCGAATAGTCGTATTCCGAGAAAGCGGACGCCGGCAGGATGCGGCTTACGTACGGGCGGTCGAACTGCGTTTTCCAATAATCGTAGGAATAGTCGGAGCTGTTGTAATAGCGCTGGAACATGACGTCGGCGTCGGCGCCGCGGGACTTCTCGATGGCGACGTCGCTCTTCTTGAAATAGATGATCATATTGTCGAGGTACAGCGATTGATTGGCGAGGAAAACCTGCAGTTCGTCGATGAGCTTGCCGCCGGCCGTATAATCGAACGTCGGCTTGTCGAGCGCGGCGAGGCGGTCGTTCATGGAAAAGGAGAGGACGGAGTTCTTGATCAGATTGAGTTTGGCCTCGTAATTGTCGCTGGTGTTGGTCAAGTTGAGGTTGTTGTAGGTGATGACTTCGTCTTTGACGTGGCCGCGATAGAAGAAGACCGAGTACAGAATGAATGAACTCAGCAGAGCCACGATGGTCATGTAGCTGAGCAGCAGCCAGAAGAACAGCGGCGGCGACTTGATGCGGGCATAGGGAGTTACGAGCATGGATACCATTCGATTCATGAAAACAACCCTTTCGTGGTGGTCTGTTTTCAAAATATAAGGACGTATGAGCCTGTTTACATTAATTTTATAGAATGGGCCGCGTTTGAACAATGGTCTTATTTTTATAAATTCACTGTATTTTTAGGTTGCGGAAATAAAATGAACGATATCAAATACTGCCTGTATAAGACGGGGCGGCGATTCGCTATAGTGGGGGCAAGAAGTCGGCAGCAGCATGGAAAAGGGAAGTGGAAACAGCATCGCTGGCAGGAGGAGGAGAAACATGATCAGAACGATCAGGCAGGAGGAAGCCCGGCAATCGCTCGAGCTGACGCAGGCTGCGTTCGCCGTCAAGTTCACGGAGAGCGATATCGAGGAACGGGTTGCCCGCATGAACATGGAGCAGTATCTCGGCTATTATGCCGATGGACAGCTGGCCGCTCAGCTGGCGATTCTCCCGCTGGGCATCTACGTGCAGGGGATCGAAATGGCGATGGGCGGCATCGCTCACGTAGCCTCGTACCCGGAAATGCGCAGACAAGGCATGGTGGGCAAGCTGATGGTCCAAAGTCTTGCGGCGATGCGGGAAAGCGGGCAATCCGTCTCGATGCTGAATCCGTTCGCATATGGGTTCTACCGGAAGTATGGGTGGGAGAACTTCTCGGTGCAGAGCATGTACGCGCTGGAGTTGAGCGCCGCTCCTAAGTATCCGGACGCGCCTGGCATCGTGAAACGGCTGCAGGCCGCCGATTGGGCGCAGGCCGGCGGGGTCTATGATCAGTATGCGGCCAGGTATAACGGGATGCTGCTGCGGGACGAGAAATGGTGGCTGCAGCATGTTTTCAAACGGAAACTCGGCTATTTGGCGGTGTATGCCGGCGCGGACGGGGGGCAGCCGAGCGGTTACATGCTGTATGACATCAAAGAGCGGACGATGGCGATCCATGAGCTTGTCTGTCTGGACCGGGAGAGCCGGAACGGCCTCTGGCAGTTCATCCGCAATCATGATTCGGTCGTCTCGCGGCTGCGCCTGACTGCGCCGGGGGACGATTCATTGCCTTTCGCGCTGTCGGAGCCCAAGATCGAGCATGAGGTGCATACGAATTTCATGTTTCGCGTCGTGGATGCGGCGGCGTTCTTGAACCGGTATCGGTTCGCCGGAGCGGAGGTTCGCCTGCGCGTTCGGCTCGAAGACGAGCATGCCGCTTGGAACCGCGGTTTGTGGGACATTGCCGTAGGCGCGGACGGGAATGCGGAAGCGGTGCTTGTTGATGCCGAGGCCGTGGAAGCCGCAGGTGGTGAAGCGGCGGAACGAGAAGCAGGGAATAGACAAGCGACGAATCGTGTTGCAGTCGGCTGCACGATCCAGACTTTTTCGGCGATGATGATCGGATGCCGGAGGCCTGCGCAGCTGGCGGATCAAGGCCGCCTGGAAGGATCGCCGGAGGCGGTTGAGGCGTGGGAGCGGGCGATTCCGCGGCGGCTGTCGTATATGACGGACTTCTTCTAGCTTGTCCGGGCGAATGCGATTGTGTTGGATGGCGGTGGTTTGCCGGAAGGAGGCAGGAGGTCAGGTGCTGAATAGGAAAAGGTATGCTTTTGTAGGCGCGGGCAATCGGTGCACCTACATGTATGCGGTGCCGATGGCCCGGGAATATGCGGATATTGCGGTTATCGTCGGCGTGTTCGATTCGAACGCCAAACGGGCGGCCTTGCTGCAGGCGCGCATCGGAGGGCATGTGCCGGTCTATGACGATTTTGCCGTGATGCTGGACGAGGCGAAGCCCGATGTCGTGATCGTCACGTCGATCGACAGCACGCATCATACGTACATCGTGCAGGCGCTGTTCGCCGGCTGCGACGTTATTTCGGAGAAGCCGCTCACGATCGACGAAGACAAGTGCGCGCTCATCCTCGATGCGGAACGCCGAACCGGCAAGCGGGTCACGGTGACATTCAATTTGCGGTACATGCCATTCATGGGGCGATTGAAGGAAGCGGCCGCCGAGCCCACGCTCGGGACGATTACGCAGGTGCACTTCGAATGGCATCTGGATACGAAGCACGGGGCCGATTACTTCCGCAGATGGCATCGCCGCAAAGCAAATTCCGGCGGACTGCTCGTCCATAAGTCGACCCATCATTTCGATATCGTGAATTGGGTGCTTGGGGATGAGCCGGCGGAGGTGCAGGCTTTCGGAGCGACTCGGTTCTACGGGCCGACCCGGAAGGAAAGGGGCATGCGCTGCAGCGGGTGCGCTTATGCGGGGAGCTGCGAGTTTCACATCGATATCCGCGAAGGGGGCCATAAGCTGCTCTATTCGGATTGCGAGGACGTGGATCAGTATTATCGGGACGCTTGCGTCTTCGCCGATGAGATCGACATCGAGGATACGGTCAGCTTGACCGCCCGGTACGCAGGCGGCGCGATGATGAGCTACTCGTTGACGGCGTATGCGCCTTATGAGGGCTTTCGCATCGTCATTACCGGCACGAAAGGACGGCTGGAAGCAGCGTATACGGAAGGCGCCGTCGGTCCGTACGCCGGACATACGATTCAATCGATACGGTTGTTCGATCGGCATCAAGCCGTGATCGACATCCCGCTGGGCGAAGAGAGCGGCAGTCACGGGGGCGGCGACGAACGGCTGCTTCGGGCGCTGCTGACGGGCGAGTCCGACGACAGGCAGGCGACGAGCCGCGACGGGGCGCTGTCCTGCGCGATCGGCTTCGCGGCCAACCGGTCGATACGGGAAGGAAGAGCGGTTCGCATCGCGGATCTGATCACACTTTGAAAAGGATGGGGATCGAGATGAACATTCACGTACTGGACAATGCGGAGCAACTAGGAGCGCAGGCTGCGGCGCAAGCGGCGGAGGTTTTGCGGGAGGCGATCGGCCGGCAAGGGAAGGCGAGGCTGCTGCTGTCGACGGGCTCGTCCCAGTTCGAATTCTTCCAGGCGTTCATTGCGCAGCATATGGATTGGAGCAAGATCGAGATGTTCCATCTCGATGAATACGCGGGCCTTTCGGCGGACCATCCCGCGAGCTTCCAGGCGTATTTGCAGGAACGTTTCATTCGGCAGGTGCAGCTTGGCAGCTATCATCTTGTCGATGGCACTGGTGACGTGAGCGCGACGATCGCGGCGTTGAACGAGGCGATCGGCGAAGCGCCGATCGATCTGGCCATGATCGGCATTGGAGAGAATGCGCATATTGCGTTTAACGATCCCCCGGCGGATTTCGATACGGAAGAGCCGTATATCTTGGTGGCGCTGGACGAAGCGTGCAAGCGGCAGCAGGTCGGCGAAGGCTGGTTCGCGGGACTGGAGGATGTGCCGACGCATGCGATCACGATGAGCGTGCGGCAGATTTTGAAGAGCCGCGTTATCCTTTCCTGCGTTCCGCATGCGGTAAAGGCGGAAGCGGTGAAGCGGACGCTTGAGCGCGACATTACCCCGGAAGTGCCTTCGACGATGCTGCGCACGCATCCGAACTGGACGCTCTATCTGGATCGCGCATCGGCAGCGCTCGCCGGGCTAACGGTGAAGGAATAGCACGTTTGCTGCACGGAGGAGGGAGGCCCGACATGCGTAAGCGTTGGACCGGAAGGCGCTATGATACCGGCGAACCGGTGCATATCGAGGTTGAGGATGGTTTGATCGTGGCGGTTGGGGAAGGCGGGGCTAGTGGAGTCACAGGAGCAAGGGCTGAGGGAGACGGAAGAGCCGAGGGAGTCGGAAGAACTGAAGGAGACGGAAGAGCTGAAGGAGACGGAAGAGCTGAAGGAGACGAAGTGGATAGTTTGGCTTCGGGGGCTGAGGCAGCCGGGGTTAGGGGAGCTAATGGATCTGTAGCTGATGACGAGGTCTGGATCTCGCCGGGCTGGATCGACCTGCAGGTGAACGGCTTCGCCGGATTTGATCTGAACGGCGAAGCGACGACGGAGCAGGATGTCGACGGCGTGGCGCGGGCGTTGTTCGCGCGCGGCGTGACGAGCTTCTGCCCGACCGTCATTACGGGCAGCGCGGCGCGGATTCGCCAGGCGATGAGCGCGATCAATGCCGCATGTCAACATGACGGGCTGCTCGGCGATGCGATTCCGGGCATTCATTTGGAAGGGCCGTACTTGTCGGACGAAGACGGGCCGCGCGGTGCGCATGACCGGGCGCATATCCGCGATCCGGATATCGCTGAATTCTCGGATTGGCAGCGGGCAGCCGGGGGGCGTATCGTCCTGTGCACGGTCGCGCCGGAGAAAGAAGGCGCTGCACCGTTCATCCGGCAGCTCAGCGAGGCCGGCGTCAAGGTCAGCCTCGGCCATACGATGGCATCCGCCGAGCAGCTGAAGGAGGCTGTATCCGCCGGCGCGTCGATGTCGACGCATCTGGGCAATGGTGCCCATCCGGTGCTGCCGCGGCATCCGAATTATATTTGGGAGCAGTTGGCGGAGGATGCGTTGACCGCGATGTTCATCGCGGACGGCCATCATCTGGGCGCGGCTGCGCTTAAATCGATGATTCGGGCGAAGCAGGGGCGCTTCATTCTCGTCAGCGACAGCGTCAAGTTCGGCGGCATGCCGCCGGGGCGTTATTCCAGCGAGATCGGGCAGTCGGTCGAGCTGCTGGATAACGGCAGGCTGCAGACAGCAGCCGATTCGCGCATCTTGGCGGGTTCCGCGCAGCCGCTGGTCTGCGGCATCGAGAACGCGATGAAGCTCGCCGGCATCGGCTTGCGGGAAGCCATCGACGCGGTGACGAAGCGTCCCGCGGAAGCGATGGGCTGGTCCGATCTCGGACGCCTGCAGGCCGGCGCGCGAGCGAACTTGACGCTGTTTCGCGTAGAGGCGAACGGTAGAATTCAGGTGATGCAGACGGTTGTCGGCGGGAAGACGGTCTGGCGTGACGAGGTAGCATTGGAGTAGCGCATGTACGGCGGCGTGCGTTGCGCAGGTGCACGTTGCGGAATGTGAGCAAGAGCTGCACCTAGTACACTACATTGGTGGAAAAGCGTCGGGTGTGGAGCAAGAGCTGCACCCGGTACATTACATTGGCGGGAAAGCGGCGGAATGTGATCAAGAGCTGCACCCGTACACTACATTGGCGGGAAAGCGGCGGAATGTGATCAAGAGCTGCACCATGTACACTACATTGGCGGAAAAACAGCTAAATGTGATCAAGAGCTGCACCTAGTACATTACATTGGTGGAAAAGCTGCCGCAGCAGCAGGAATTCGCGCCCTGAACTGGTCTGCGGGGCCGCCAAAGCTGCCTCAGCAGTAGGAATTGGCTCCCCGAGCCGAACTGCGGGGCCACAAAAGCTGCCACAGCAGCAGGAATTCGCGCCCCGAGCCGGCAGCGGGCACGGACGCCCCAATGCCTGCCCCGGTCGACCGTCAATTCACCGCTCACGAACAACAAATGAAAGGAGCTGCTCAACGTGGATCGAATACGCGATCGATTAGGCGTCATCACGGACGAGGTCTCGTCCGATGTTCTTGCCGCACTGGATTTTGCTGCGGTGAGAGGGCTGAAGCATGTCGAGCTGCGCAGCATAGACAGCCGCAACGTGCTCGCCTTAAGCGATGCGGAGGCGGACCGGATTCGCGCGGAAGCGGAGAGCCGCGGCCTATTTATCTCTTGCGTCGCTTCCCCGGTATTCAAATGCGCGCTTGATGCGTCAAGGCCGGTTGCGGAAGGAGACCGTTTCAACCAGGAGGAACGGTCGCCCGCCGAGCATTTCGCGATGCTGGAACGCGCCATGGATCTTGCGGAACGGTTCGGCACGAATCGCATCCGTATCTTCTCGTTCTGGCGGGAGACGGAGCCGATCGAACGGTTCGAAGCCGAGATCGTAGGCCACTTATCGCGCGCCGCCAAGCTGGCCGAAGCCCGCGGCATGCTGCTGCTGCTCGAGAACGAGCCCTCCTGCAACGGCGGCTTCGCTGCCGAGGTCGCGCGCCTGACGGCCGCCGTGCAATCCCCCGCGCTTCGCGTCTTGTGGGATCCGGGCAACGAGCAGTACGGCAACCGGCCCAGCTTCCCGGATGGGCATGCGGCGATTCGCCGCTTGCTCGCCCATGTGCATCTCAAAGACGTCGTCCTCGATGCGGCAGGCAAGCCGAGAGCGGTCCCGATCGGATCGGGCGACGTTCCGTATGAGGCGCATTTTCAGGCGTTGACGGATGAGGGCTATACCGGGCTATTCACGCTCGAGACGCATTACGTCCCGGAGGGCGGCACCGCGATGGACGGGACGGCCATGGCGCTCGAGGGTCTGTTGGCAGTGCTGGGGCGGCTTCCATCCGAAAAGAGGTGAACGATGGCGGGATTCGGAATCATCGGCTGCGGCACGATCGCAGACTTTCATATTGAAGCGATCCGCGGGTTGAGCGGCGCCAGGCTGGCGGCTGTGTCCAGCCGAAATGCAACCAAGGCGAAAGCCGTCGCGGAGCGGGAGAACTGCGCATGGACGGCGGATTACGAGACGCTGCTGCAGCGGACAGATATCGATATCGTATGCGTCACGACCTCGAGCGGCAGCCATTATAGCATCGGCCGCGCTGCGCTGACAGCGGGCAAGCATGTGGTCATCGAGAAGCCCGTTGCCATGCGGGCCGCGGAAGCGGAGGAGCTCTGCAGGCTGGCGGCGGAGCGCGGGCTGACGCTGTCCGTCATCTCGCAGCGCAGATTCGAGCCGCTCCATCGCGAGGCGAAGCGCATCCTGGAAGAAGGGCGGATCGGCAAACTGCTGCTTGCCGAGGCGGAAGTGCCCTTTTACCGGTCGCAGCAGTATTACGACAGCGCGCCGTGGCGAGGGACGATTGCCGAGGACGGCGGGGCATTGATGAATCAAGGCATCCATGCCATCGACCTGCTGCTGTGGCTCGCCGGTGAAGCCCGTTCCGTATACGGCCGCACGGCGACGCAGACCCATGCGATGGAAGCGGAAGATTTGGGCGTTGCCATCGTGCAGTTCAAGAGCGGCGCCCTCGGCACGATTATGGCGTCGACCAGCATCACCCCGGGCTTTCCGGCGAGCATCCGCTTGTACGGCTCGGAAGGCGCCATCAAGCTTGAGGGCTCGGGCGTCGTGCATTGGACGGTTCCCGGCTATGAGGCGCCGCCGGCATTCGAATCGTCGCCTGCCTATGGAGGCGTTTCGGATCCGCGCAGCATCAGCCATCTGTATCATCAGCTGCAGCTGCAGAACGTGATCGAGGCGATCGCGTCCGGCAGCAAGCCGGTCGTTACGGGCGAGGACGGTTATCGGGCCGTTCAGCTCATTGAAGCCATCTACGAGAGTTCGGCAGCGGGCGGCGAAATCCGCATTCATCCGCTTGCGATTCTATGATCCTATAATGAGAGGGAGCATGATCACATGAGTCAATCGATTTTGAAGGTCGGCATTATCGGGCAAGGCAGGAGCGGACGCGATATTCACGGGGCAACACTGTCCAAATTGCCGGACAATTATCAAATCGCGGCGGTAGCCGATTCGCTGCCGGAGCGCCGGAAGCGGGCGGAGCAGGAGTTCGGATGCCGCGCTTATGCGACGTGGCAGGAGATGGTGGCCAGCGAAACGCTCGATCTGGTCGTCAACGCCTCTCCGAGTCATGAGCATGTGCCGATATCTCTGGAGCTCCTGAACCGAGGGGTCAACGTACTCTGCGAGAAGCCGCTGGCCCGCACGTCGGCGGAGGTCGACCAGCTGATCGAGGCTTCTGAGCGAACCGGCAATATTCTGGCGGTATTCCAGCAATCCCGTTACATGCCGGCTTACGTCCGTATCCGCGAAGTGATCGAGAGCGGCGTGCTTGGCCGCATCGTGCAGCTGGATTTCACGAGCAGCCGGTTTGCGCGCAGATGGGATTGGCAGACGCTTCAGCAGAACAACGGCGGCAGCCTGCTTAATTTGGGTTCGCATGTGCTCGATCAAGCTCTCCAGCTGTTCGGCAACGATATCATGCCCGAAGTCACGTGCATCATGGATCAGGCCAATACGTACGGCGATGCGGAAGACTACGTGAAATTGCTGCTGCGCGGAGAAGGACGTCCGAGCGTGGACATGGAAGTGTCCTCCTGCAGTCTTTTCCCGGGCGACCAATTCGTCATTCAAGGAACGAACGGCGGCTTGCGCGGCAACGGCGAACGGCTGGAATGGAGGTACTTCAAGCCGGAGGAAGCACCGGCTCAGCAGCTGATTACCGAACCGCTCGTCGATCGGAACGGCCTGCCCGCCTACTGCCGCGAAACGCTGGTCTGGCATGAGGACAAGTGGGAACTCTCGCTGCCTGATGGTAAAGACGAATACAGGTACATGGCCGAGCAGCTGTACTTCATGCTTCACCGCGCGATCGAGGGCGGCGACAAGCTCGAAATTACGCCGCAGCAGGTACGGCAGCAGCTTGCCGTCATCGAAGCCTGCAGACAGCAGAACCCGCATATTTACAAACAAAACACAGAACCCGTGCGGGGCTAAGCGAATCGTCCCATCTCATCAAGGCTAAGCCCTCTCTGTTATCACCAATTCCGAAGGCTGCTCTGTCATCATCAATCCCGAACAATGCTCTGTTATAATCCATTCCATACGCTGCTTGATACAAGAGTCCGGTTAGCTTCCGGGCTCTTGTTGTTTTTCAACTTGCTTAGGAGCTTTCATTTATTTTGGAGCTGCAATCACTACTCTCCCCTACGAATCGCCAGCCCAGCCAATCATGATTCCCTCGCCCCTATAAAGGGGTTTCCAACCGTTTCGTCGAATGATTTTGAACATGGATCGGTTCGAAAAAGGCGCAATAGTAGAGTTTGAAAAACCATCCATATGCACGCAACCTTGGGGAGGATAAACAGTGGACGTAATGAAATGGCCAGTATCGGATTGGACCTTTAAGAACGGCGATGACGAGCAGTGGCTTCCGGCGGTCGTTCCGGGATGCATCCATACGGATCTGCTTCGCAACGGCTTGATTCCGGAGCCTTTCGTCGGCATGAACGAGAAGCAGCTGCAATGGATCGACAAGCGGGACTGGGAATACGCGACCGCGTTTGACGTCTCGAAGGAATTGTTCGGACAGTCCAAACTGGAGCTCGTGTTCGAGGGCTTGGATACCTATGCCGACGTTTATTTGAACGAGCGGCTGATTCTGCAGGCGGACAATATGTTTCGGATTTGGACGGTCGACGTCAAGCCGCATCTGCTAGCGAGCGGCAACCGGCTGCGCATTCGCTTCCGTTCGCCGATTCAGGAAGGGCTTGCCAAGCTGGAGCAGCTCGGCTACGGGCTGCCGGCCTCCAACGACGACTCCAAGACGGGCGAGCTCGAGGACAAGAAGGTCAGCGTATTCACCCGCAAAGCGCCCTATCATTTCGGCTGGGACTGGGGTCCGCGCTTCGTGACGAGCGGCATCTGCAGCCCCGTCTACTTGCAAGGCTGGAGCGGCGTTCGGATCAAGGATCTGTTCATCCGCCAGGACGACGTGACCGAGGCGCAAGCGCGCGTAACCGCGGTGCTGGAAATCGAAGCGGAGCAAGCCGGCGCTTATGAACTTCGCCTGGATGCGGCGGATCAGCAATGGCAGCGTACCGTCACGCTGAAGCCGGGCGCGCAGACGATGGAATGGACAATCTTGATTGAGCATCCAAGGCTGTGGTGGTCGCGGGGATTGGGCGAGCAGCATCAATACGACTTCGAAGCGTCGCTGATGCAAGACGCTGAAGTTGCCGCGCAATTGTCCGTGCGCACCGGCTTGCGTTCGGTGAAGCTGATTCGCCGGCCTGACGGGCACGGATCGACGTTCTACTTCGAAGTGAACGGCGTGCCTGTCTTCGCCAAAGGCGCCAACCATATTCCGAACGACAGTTTCGCGAACGAGGTCACGGCGGAACGCTATCGCCATGAAATCGCCAGCGCCGCCGAATCGAATTTCACGATGCTTCGGGTGTGGGGCGGCGGCTTCTACGAGCAGCGTGCCTTCTATGAATTGTGCGACGAATACGGCATTCTCGTCTGGCAGGATTTCATGTTCGCCTGCAGCATGTACCCTGGCGACGAGCCGTTCCTGAACAGCGTCAAAGCCGAGGCGATCGATAACATCCGCCGGCTGCGCAATCATCCGAGCATTGCGCTCTGGTGCGGCAATAACGAGATAGACGCCGCTTGGGGGAACTACGACGAGAACGCCGGCTGGGGCTGGAAGAAGCAATATACCGCTGAGCAGCGCGAAGAGATTTGGGCGGCGTACGAGGCGGTTTTCCACCGGATTCTGCCCGAGGCGGTCGCGGAGCTCGCGCCGGATATCGCGTACTGGCCGTCTTCGCCGATGCAGGCCTTGACGAACGACGGCAATCAACATGCGACGAACAATTCCGCGCACGGGGATATTCACTACTGGGCGGTGTGGCATGCGTCCGAGCCGTTCGAGCATTATAACGATAACATCGGCCGCTTCATGAGCGAGTACGGCTTCCAGTCGTTCCCGGAGCACAAGACGGTTCGCACGTATGCGGAAGAGAACGAGATGGCGCTCGATTCCGACGTGATGCTGCATCACCAGAAGAATGGCAGAGGCAATTTCCTGATCAAAGAATACTCCGAGAAGTACATGAAGGATCCGAAGGACTTCCAGTCGTTCCTGTACATGAGTCAGGTGCTGCAGGCCGAAGGCATGAAGACGGCGATCGAAGCGCATCGGCGGAAAATGGATTTCTGCATGGGGACGCTGTATTGGCAAATGAACGATTGCTGGCCCGTCGCCTCTTGGTCGAGCATGGACTATCTGGGCCGTTGGAAGGCCGTACAGTATTACGTGAAGAGAAGCTTCAGCGACGTATTGCTGTCGATCTATCAGCACGGGGACCGGATCGAGTTCCATCTCGTATCCGATAAGCAGCAGGCGATCGAGGGGACGCTGAGCTGGAGCTTGTACGATTTTGCAGGCAAGCTGCTTGCGGAAGAAAGCCAAGCGGCAAGCATCGCTCCTAATGCCGCTGCCGCAGTGCTGACGTTATCGGCCGGCGGGCAATTCAGCGCGTACGATCCGAACCGGACGGTGCTGGTTGCGCAGTTCGCAGGCAGCGATGGCGAAGTCATCGACCGTGCGGACCATTATTTCGCGTATTCGAAGGCGCTGGCGCTGGAAGAACCGGGCGTCGCAATCGAGACCGCCGAAGGAAGCGAAGGAACGGCGTTCGTGCTGACGGCACGGAGCCTCGCCAAGCAAGTGTGGCTGCAGTCGGAGGAGGAAGGCATCTTCTCGGATAATTTCTTCGACCTTGTCCCGGGCATACCGGTAACGGTTCGATTCAGCAAGCGCAATGCGGACGGACAGGCCTTCGCCCCTGCCTCGCCGGGTCGCCTGGCCGTGCAGTCGATGTACGATTTTGCGGGCGCGGCCATTTCGTCCAAGGCGGAATAAGGCGCGCGGCGCCGGAAAGCACTGCATAGATATCAGAGAACGAGGAATGTTAATTTAACGTAATCCACCCTTTCTGGTGCAACTTTCCGGCAGCCGCAACTTACTCGGGTTGTTTGACATGAAACCAAAAGGTGTTATAATAAAATGCGAAACCAAAAGGTTTCATAATATCGACTTGAGGAGGCCATATAGAATGGACAAGCAAGGACAAGAGAAATTTTTGAACTTTATTTTGGAGCGCGTGCAAGAGGGCAAACAGGAAGAAGCCAGAGAAATATTGACCTCGAACTTCAAAAAACAAGATGAAGGCACGTTCTCTCAAGATGACGTTCAGGCATTCATCCCCAAGATGATCAGCCTGCTTAAACCGGAGAAATTAGCGGAAGTCGTAGAAGTCGTCAAGCAGTTTTCAGGAACGATCGCGCAATCATAATCCTCGTTAGCGGGATTTGCTTTCTACAACCAGCAGCAGCCCAGGACGCCGTGTACTCGTCCTGGACTGCTGCTGTTTTTGTGTTCCTATGTTACTGACGGGGATACGCTGCCGTTGCCGTTCAGCTCAGCGTAAAGAGCATTTTAGAGGCCAGCGCAATAAACTGCGAGCGTTCCTTCTCATCGAGGAGATTCGTTACGGCGTTCATTTGCTCCGCGATCTTCTTGCTTACCACCCGGATGATTTCATGTCCCTTGGCGGTCACCTGGACGTTGATGACGCGGCCGTCGCGGGGGGAATTGCTGCGTTCGACGAGCCCCCGGCGCTCCACGCGGTTAATGAGTCCGGTCATGCTGGATTTGTCCAATCCGAGGTACTGCGCGAGCTGCAGCATACTCAATTCCCGATCCCGCAAAATGCCGAACAGCCGGATTTGGATGATGGAGACGTCGTATTCGGCTCCGACCCGGTTGAGGATGCCTTGAACGAGAAAGGATAATTGGATCAAGCTATCCATCATCGAGAGATTTTCTTGATAATCGGCCTGGTTGTTATGCACTATTGATCACTCCAAATAAGCTCGGAAAGCCGTAGAAGGCTTGTCGGCCCGTTTCAATGCTTTATTTTAACACAAAAGCTATTGACATAGTACGTCACGCAAACTATATTGTTTGTATCGCGTACTAATTATTCGTCTTCAAGAGTAATGATGCCGTAGAAGAGATGCAGGTGTAATCATGGAACAGAAGAAGACCGTGCTGCTGGTCATGGGGAGCGTGCGGGCAGGCAGAAACTGCCCGAAGATCACGTCATGGGTCGGGTCCATCGGGAGAACGACTTCGAACTATTCGTATGAGATGATCGATCTGGCGAAATGGCCGTTGCCGATGGACGACGAACCGGGGATTCCTGCGTTGACGGGCTACAGCCAGCCTCATACGCAGGCGTGGAGCGAGAAGATCAAGAGTGCGAGCGGAGTCGTCTTCGTCACGCCTCAGTTTAATTGGGGCTATCCGGCGGTGCTCAAGAACGCGATCGACCATTTGTACCACGAGTGGCGGGATAAGCCGGTGATGATCGTGACCTACGGCGGTCATGGAGGCGGCCGGTGCGCGAAGCAATTACGGCGGGTCGCGGTGCGGCTGAGGATGCGCATCGTGCCGACTTCTCCAGCGCTGCGGCTGTCGGATGCGGTTATCCGCGAAGGAGCCGAGCTCGATCCCGATCATGATTTTCGCCATTTTGCGTCGCAGGTCCAGCGAGCGTTATCGGAACTGGCGGACCAAATCGAAGGACATGAAAGCGTCCTGGCACGGATGCGCCGCAATTGGAAGGCAACGTTAGCCGTCCTTTCGTGATCAACTCCATTGTTCAAAAAAAAGCAGCAGTCCCGGACGTTAATCGTCCATGGACTGCTGCTTTTGATTCGGCCGGCAGGCCTCTAGGCTTCCATCTTCTGTGCGGAGTAGAGCTTGTAGTAACGGCCGCGTCTCGCCATCAGCTCATCATGCGAGCCGGATTCGGCGATGCTCTTGTCGGATACGTACATGATCCGGTCGCAGTTCTTCACCGTCGATAGGCGGTGAGCGATAATGAACGACGTCCGTCCTTTGAGCAGCTCGTTCAAGCCCTTCTGGAGCAGACGCTCGGTTTGGGCATCGATGGACGACGTCGCTTCATCCAGAATGAGGATGCGCGGGTCGGCCAGCAGCGTACGGGCGAATGAGATCAGCTGACGCTGGCCCTGGGAGAGCTTCGAGCCGCGTTCGTTCACTTCGGTCATGTAGCCCTTCTCGAACTCGCGGATGAAATCGTCGGCGCACACCGTCTTGGCGGCGGCGATAATCTCTTCCTCGGTGGCGTCGAGCTTGCCGTAGCGGATATTGTCCATGATCGTGCCGGAGAAGATGAAGCTGTCCTGCAGCATGATCCCCATCTGGCTGCGCAGCGACTTCAGCTTCACGTCCGCCACGTCGTGACCGTCGATCAGCAGCTTGCCGCCGGTGATGTTGTAGAAACGCGAGATCAGGTTGACGACCGTCGTCTTCCCTGCGCCGGTCGGACCGACCAGCGCGACGCTTTCCCCCGGCCGGATGTCGAAGCTCAGGTTCTCCAGAATGTTATGGCCCGGATCATAGGCGAAGGTGACGTCGTCGAAGGTGACGCGGCCTTGGATCGGCGGCAATTCCTTCGCTTTCGGAATATCGCTGACGGTCACCGGCTCGTCGAGGGTTTCGAAGATCCGCTCGAGGTAGGCGACGGCGTTGACGAAGCTGTTGTACAAGTTCGAGATGTTCAAGATCGGCTGCCAGAAGCGCGCCGCATAGCTGCTCATGGCGAGAATGACGCCGAAGGTGACCTCCTGCGGACTGAGAGCCAGCAAGCCGACGAAATAGATCGACGTCGTCACGATCGTCGCCAGGTTGTCGACCGAGAACGGAATCAGGAAGTTCAGGTACATCGTCCGCATCCACGTCTCGCGGTAACTGTTGGACAGACGGGTGAAGACGCCTTCGTTATGCTTCTCGCGGGTGAAAATTTGCGTGACGCGAATGCCGCTGATGCTCTCCTGCGTGTACGCGTTCATGTTGGAGCTCTTGTTGGATACCGCCTGCCATGCCCGGCGCTGCCTGGTCTTGATCGCAAGGATGACGCACAGGAAGACCGGCAGTCCGGCCAGAATGACGAACGACAGCTTCACGTCGACCGCGAACATGAAGATGGCGATGAAGAGCAGGTTCAGAATTTCGAGAATGAAGTTGATGATCCCGTTGGACAGCACGTCCGAGACGGAATTGACGTAGTTGACGACCCGGATCAGAATCTTGCCCTGCGGGCGATCGTCGTAATATTGGAACGGCAGCTCTTGCAGATGCTTGAACAAGTCCATCCGGATATCGAAAATTATATCTTGGCCGACGCGGGTCATCATCCGCGAGCGGATCGTGGCCAGGATGACGCTGACGATTATGGTTGCCAGCGTGAGCAAGGACCAGCCGATCAGCGGACCTTTGTCCTTGTGCGGTATCGTCACGTCGACGACATGCTGCATGATGAGCGGCGCGGACAGCGAGATGCCGGCCGACAGGGCGCTCAGCACGAAAGCGAGGATCATCGGCTTCTTCTGCTTCTTGATGTAGACGAGCGCGCGCCGGAAGTGCTTGATGTTAAAGGGCGTTTCCAGACTCTCGTCGATATCGAATTTATTTCTGGCCATGTGCCGTCGCCTCCCTTCCGATGCCTTCGTTCTGCAGCTTGAATACGTCGTAATAGTAACCGCGCTTCGCCAGCAGCTCCGCGTGGGTGCCTTCTTCGATCACGCGCCCGTTGTCCAGAATAAGGATGCGGTCCGCTTCTGCCGTCGTGGACACGCGCTGGGCGATGATGATCTTCGTGCACGGGAAATCCAATTCCCGCAAGCTCTTCTGGATATGCTCCTCCGTCTCCACGTCGACAGCGGACGTGGTGTCGTCCAGAATCAGAATCGGCGGCTGCACGGCCAAGGCCCTTGCCAGCGCGATCCGCTGCTTCTGCCCGCCGGACAAGCCGACGCCGCGTTCGCCGACGATCGTATTGTAGCCTTCCGGCATTTTGCCGATGAAGTCGTGGGCGGCGGCGAGCTTGGCGAACTTCTCGACGTCTTCCTCCGGCATGTCGGGATCGCCGTAAGCGATGTTGCCGTCAATGGTGTCGGAGAACAGCAGCACGTCCTGCGTCGCGATGCCGATATTGCCGCGCAGCTCGTCGAGCTCCAGCTTGCGCACGTCGGTGCCGTCGACCAAGACGCGGCCTTTCGCCACGTCGTAGAAGCGCGGAATAAGGTTGATGAGCGTCGTCTTGCCCGCACCCGTCGCGCCCATGATGGCAATGGTCTCGCCGGGCTCGACGCTGAAATTGATGTTTTGCAGCACGGTCACGTTGTCGTATTTGAAGGTGACGTCCTCGAACCGGATGCGGCCCTGGTAACGGCGTTTCACTTCGGCGTTATGCTTGTTGGCGATTTCCGGATGGGAGTAGTACACGTCCATGATCTTGGAGACGCTCGCGAAGAAGCGCTGGATGTCGTTGATGATGATTCCGATGCTGCGCATCGGGTTGGACAAGCCCCAGATCAGCGCGGTAAACGCCGAGAACTCCCCGAAGGTGATGCGTCCGTTCATGACGAACAGTCCGCCGACGATCATCAGGATGACGGTGAATGCTTGGGACAGGATCTCCAGATACGGGAAGTAATCGAGCCATACCATGGCCGCGGCCTTGTTAGCCTTGGAGTAATGGACGTTCTTCTCGTGGAATTTCTCGATTTCGTAAGGCTCGCGCGCGAACGCCTTTACGACGCGGTTGCCGGCGATGTTCTCCTGCGTGGTCGTATTCAGCTGCGACAGGCGCTCCCGCAGTTCAACGTACATCGGGCGCACGCGTCTGGCGAAGATGAAGGCGACGATGAAGATCGGCGGCGACAGCAGCAGCAGCCACAGCGTCAGCTCGGCATCGATGAAGAAGAAGTAGACGACCGCCGCCGCGAATACGGTGAGCGACTCGATGATCGTCTTGATGATCCACGCCAGGGAATGCCGCACCATGTCAAGGTCGCCGGTCATCTTCGTCATAAGGTCGCCGGTGCGGTTGCGATCGTAATACTTCATGTCCTGGCCTTGAATCTTGTTGTACAGGTAAATCCGGATGCGGAACAGCATGTTTTGCGACGAGCGCTCATACTGCAAGGTCGTAAAGTAGGACAGGCTCGTCCGGAGCAAGGAGAAACCGATCATGCCGAGCCCAAGGCCGATCAGCTGGCCGCGATGATGCGCCAGATTGCTAATGGCATCGTTGCCAGCAATGAACTGATCGACAATCCGCTGACCGATGTACGGGTTGATAATGGTGAGCGAGGAGCCCACGACCGAGAGGCATAACGCGATAATGTACCGTGCCCGGTCTCCTTTCAAATTCTGCCATAGCCACTTGAGTTGAAACATTTGATCACCGACTTCTGTTAGTTTCTGAGGCTTGAGTAAAGCGAGCGAAACCGCCTTTCCTCGCGGATCGATGATTCACGCATCGGCGGGCAGTTTCAGGGGCAAAAAACTAATGGAAATTATAACACAAATAAAAAATAATCAACGGTTTTTTTTCAAATTTCGACAATGATTCCAGATGAGCGCTAAGCCGCCAGTTGGACAGCGAGTTGTACTTCTGTTTGTTTGTCGTTAAATTGCACCTTGTATGGCGAAACCTACAACGTAAAGAGGTGTCTCCCTATCCATTATTCAGGATAAGGAGACACCTCTTGTTATATGCAATATGTCGTGGAATATTGGCTTGTATCGCTGTCCCTACAGCTGCTTCCAGTCCAGCACGACGCCTGTGAACGTCTCCGGCTCATGGAGCAGTCCGTCGTAAGCTTCCTTGATCCTGCCGGGATGAACGTAATGCGAAATTTGCGGTTCCAGAGCCAGCTTGCCTTCGCGAATCCAGTCGAACACGAGCTGCTGCTTGCTATGCAGCGAGACAACGTTCGGCAGCTCGGAATAGACGGGCAGGCACCATTCCAGCCCGCCGCGCATCGTAATCCAGCGCACATGTACAGCGGACAGCAGCTCGGTCAAATTCCCTTCGACCGGAACGCGTGGACTGCCAAGCAGCACGATCTGGCCGAACGTCGCTGTCGATCGAAGCGCCTGCATAACGACGCTGCTATGGCCTACGGCGTCGACCGTGATGTGAGCCAGCTTGCCGCCGGTAATCGCTTTAATCTGTTCCCGCACGTCTTCATTGCTGCCGCCGATGGTCGTGGTCAGACCGCATCGGTCAGCAAGCTGGCGGCGATGCTCGTTAGGCTCGATGCCGATGACTCTGCAGCCGAGGTTTTGGAACATTTGCGCGGCCAGGTTTCCGACCATGCCGAGACCGAATACCGCGACCCACGCATGATGGGGGATTTCGCTCAAAATAATCGAAGTAGCCGCAACGCCCGCCATGCGCGAGGAGGCGGCGATCGCCGGGCTGATGTCCGCAGGCACTTCGATTAGGAGCTCTTGTTGATTGGCGATGATCGCCGATGCATGCTTGCCGAACGTATAGACGCGCTGCCCGACTTTGGCCTTGGTCACATCGGCTCCGGTCTTCCGAACGATACCGACGTTGGCATAACCGGATTTCCACGGATACGAATTCCAATTGCCGGGCTTGAGGACGTTGGCATCCTTAGCCGTGTAGTTGGCGAGCTCCGTGCCTGCGCTTATGAAGGTATACTCCGTATCGATGAGTACTTCATCCGGTCCTACCTGCTCGTTCAAATCAAAGGTTTGCAGCTCGACCGCGTTTTGACCCGTTACAACGACTTGCTTGATTTCCATCCATCATCAGCTCCTCGACCTGTTTGGGTTTCCCAATCTATGCGTTGGCATCGTTATTATCCATTCAACAGGCAGGACGCGTTTCCTTTAACTGACAATAAATCGGGCGGAAACCGCAGCACGATGAGCCGCAAGGCATTTTCATGCTACCCGGGACTTTCTTGACTATGGTCCCGAGTATTCACCGCGTGAATATGGTCCTTAAGAACCCGTCGCGGGCAGGCTGCCGAAGCGTTTTCCTACGATCGACTCAATTATCGGCTGGAGCTGCCGAAATAGAAGGGATTTTGCCGAATGGCGGCGAAACGTGTGAGCCGCAATTATTCCGTCAGAAGGTGTGATCATCGTTTGAGTAACTTGTCGAAGTGGGTCTTTTGTATCGTGATCAGTTTGATTGTAGGTTCATGCTTTCCGAGTTTTACGAGCGCGCTGGCAAACGAAGATACCTATATTAGCGTGCCGTACACCATTAAGCCGGGGGAAACGTTATACGGCATCTCGAAAACGTTTTATTTGACCGGCGATTACGAGCGAGTGGCGAGAATAAACGGGTGGAATCCGAAGGCAAGCTTGAAAGCGGGGACAACGCTGAAGCTGGCCAATCCGATGGTCATGGATCGTTATACGGTCAAGCCGGGAGATACGCTGTTCGCGATTACGAATCGCTATTTCAACCGCAATCAATATATGAACGCGTTGATGGCGTACAATCGGATCACCGATCCGAATACGGGGCTGAAGACAGGGATGGCGATTCGAATTCCGCTTCCGTCCGGAGAGGCGAAGCATACGGTGCAGAAGGGCGAAACCTTGTACAGTCTGTCCGTTCGCTATTTCAAGCCGCAGGACTACCAGCAGGCTATCGCCCAGTCCAACGGGATCGGCGCTGCGCAAAGTGTGATCAAAGCGGGACAAGTGCTGCAAATTCCGAATCCGTTCTACATGACCGCGAGCAGTGCGACGACGAATAGCAGCGCGGCCGGAACCTCGACTGGAGGAAGCACGGCCGCGAACAGCCCGACTGGAGGCAGCGTTGCCGGCAGCGCGACAGCGAGCCCGGCCAAAGGCAGCACGGCGAACAGCGGCACGGCCGGCGGCGCGGCGGTAGTGACATCGATTAAAGTCCGCTCGATCGAAATCGATATTACGCGAAACAAGCTGTACCTGCTTCTCGGCGGAGCGGTCGAGAAGAGCTTCGACATCGCCAGCGGAAGGGCGGGACTGACGCCGACCGGCAGCTTCGAAATCATGACGAAGATCGAGAATCCCTGGTACTCGGCCAAGGGCATTCCCGGCGGCGATCCCAAGAACCCGCTGGGCAGCCGCTGGCTCGGACTTAGCGTTCCGAATACGCAAGGGATGAAATACGGCATTCATGGAACGAACGCGCCTGCGTCGATCGGAACCAATGCCAGCGCCGGATGCATCCGGATGCGCAACGAAGATGCGGAGTGGCTGTTCGCCGAGGTACCGACGGGTACGAAAGTTACGATTCACGCCTAAAAATAGTGGTTGTATAAAAAAGGATTGAATAGTATACCCTGTTAATGCTAATATTGATCAGTTATATCGCACATGTACTTGTAGCAATCGTATGAAATGACTGACTGGGATAGAGTCATTGCGTTTTATGTAGATGAACGTAAATTTTGTGATGAGGTGAGCGTCTGAGAAAGCAAAAGCCAATGCCATTTGATGAGTTGCTGAAGGAATTACAAGGCCAGAAGACCGTGCAGGAAGACCCGGATCATATTCCGCTCGAGAAGCTGTTTCATGAAGGATTTATGAAGAAGCATACGAAGTGCGAGAGCTTCGCCGCGTTTAAGGAGAAGGGCAACTTCCAAATCGATACGCGGGAAGATATCAAGAACATTCCCGACGAGCTGTTTGACCGGCATGTAGCCAGAGAGACGAACTTTTCGGATTGGCATGCGATGCTTGATGCGGCAACCAAGGAATCGGCCGGGAAGTAATCCGCACCGGAATAATCCCATCATGCACGACATTGAAAACGACAGCGATGTCGTTTTTTTTGTTGCCGGAAATACGGCGCATCGCATGTGAATTCATTGGAAATTCATATGCGGGGCGTATGATGCAATCATTCGGCAATTGGGAGGATTAACCTTTATGAGTGTGAATGGAATCGGTTCAAGCAGCAACAGCGTCTATCAAAATTATTTAAGCATGCTTCAAACGCAAGCGCAATCGAGCGCATACGCGCCGATTACGAGCGAACCTACAGCTGCGGATGCCGATAAATCCGCAGATGGAACGAGTGCTTCCGGCACGTCCGGCAGTTCCTCCAAACAGCAAGACGCGCAGGCGCTGCTGAGTCAATTGCAATTCTCCAGTCCGTCCTTGCTCGACTTTCTAAACGGCAATGCGGCCGGTTCTAATACGAACGATGACGCTGACGATCTCTCTTTGCCCGGGTTGGACAATGATTCGAGCAGCGTGTCCGACATCATGAACTTCGATCCCAACGCCGCCGTGCTTCAAGCGTTCATGAACAATAATTCGGATTCGTCCGAATCTGCCGATGCCAGCAGCAAGGATCCGTTCGCGCTGCTGCTTAACTCGTTCGGCGCGCAATCGAATACGACGAACCTCGCGTCCCTGCTGGAACAGGCGTATTCCAAAACGAGCGTCTATGAGGATGATCAAGACGCGGTTCCAGGCCAAGTCGTGAATAAAGTCAATTAATGATCGGATAGCGAAGAGCTCCCCTAATAGCAGTCAGGCGCACGATAACAGCCTGATGCTAAGCGGGGAGCTTTTTTCATGTGAACGGTTCCATGCGAGGCGTTTGCGGAATCGTTTTGGAGTCGGCGGCATTATCGGCTATAATCTCTTTAGAGAGCAACGTCGTAACGTTGGTTGGGAGGAAGAGACATGCAGCTTATCGATCACGCGGTGATTCAGCAACGAATCGACCGGTTTAAGAATCAGGATTTATACCTCCATTTGGAGATGACGACGGGAGCCTATGCTTCCCATTTGGACAGCTCGAAGCATCCGGCGGCTACGTTCATCAGCAATGCCGTCGTCCGTTTCTCGCACGGATCGATTTCCGGCGGCGGCCCGTACCGGGTCGGACTCAAGATGTCGCATGGCTGGGTATATTCCGAAGGGTTGACGCATTACGAGGAGACAGACGAGGAACGGTTGATATTGGCGGGGCATGACGGTCAAGGCAAGCTTGTCGTCGCGCTGCATCTCAGCCGGGAGCCGTTCTGATGAAAGAGGAGATGGAGAACACGATGGAACGTCATATCCTTGTCATTTTACCGCATCCGGACGACGAAGCATTCGGGTTGTCGGGAACGTTGTCTAAATTCATACAAGCCGGCACGCCGGTCACCTACGCATGTCTGACACTTGGCGAAATGGGCCGCAACATGGGCATTCCGCCGTTTACGAACCGGGTGGAACTCCCCCGCATACGGAAACAGGAGCTCGAAGAGGCTTGCAGCGTGATCGGCATTCAAGATCTCCGGCTGCTCGGCTTCCATGATAAAACGATCGAGTTCGAGGAACCGGAGCTGCTGGACGGCAGCATCTCGGCACTGCTGGAAGAGATCAAGCCTTCGCTGATCTTCACCTTCTATCCGGGCTATGCCGTTCATCCCGACCACGACGCCTGCGGCGCTGCCGTTGTGCGCGCGGTCAGCAAACTGCCCGCGGGCGAGCGGCCTCCCGTTCGCTGCATGGCGTTTGCGAGAGATCACGAGCAAGCGATCGGCAAACCGGACGTCACCGTCGACGTGAGGGCGTTCTTGAAGCAGAAGCTGGGCTCCATTCAAGCGCACCGTTCCCAGTTCCAAGCGTTGGAGCTGCTCGGCAACAAGTCGTTGTCGGACAAAGAGGTGCAGGACCGTTTCGGCACGGAACGCTTCTGGACGTATAAAATCGATTAATTTGCCATAACGCCGTTGCCTCGTTACCTAGCCCCGGGAGCCTATCCCGGGGCTATTCTCATGTTTATTGAAAGGAGCAGGAAACAGGGGGCGGCAACCGAATAATAGAAATTAATCCTTATGTAACCGGCTTCATTGCGCAAGACCGGGGACTCCTTGGAAGGGGGATTGATAGGCGCTGCGGTTGGTTTGGCTTTTGGCTCATGCCGCAGGAAGGAATAACGCAGGTGTAACGAGACAAGCTCGACTATGAGGAGGTAATGTATGAAAGCGTCACGCAAAATCATCCGATTATGTGCAGCAGCTCTTCTATTACTGACCGTATGCTTCTCGCAGTTCGCCTTGCATCCGACGACGGCTTCGGCAGACGCCGTGATTTCCAATCCAGGCTTCGAGACAGGCACGCTTTCCCCGTGGACGAATTCCAACAACGCTTCCGTCGTAACGACCAACGTCCACTCCGGAACCAAGGCGCTGAATCTCGGCATCTCCAACTCCGGCGTAGAACAAGTATTGACGGGTCTCTTGCCCGGCAGGAGCTATACCGTATCGGCGTGGGTGAAGAACGCGGCAGCGGGCGACCTCGTTTACTTGGGCGTCAAGAACTTCGGCTCGACGGATATCGTCGCCACGACAACCTCGGCGGCTTACACCCAACTGACCATCACCTTCACGACAGGCAGCGCCAATACATCCGCAACGATCTACGTGTGGAAGAACGGGGGCACGGCGGCAACGTATGCGGACGATTTCACGATTTTCTCGCCGCCGCTGCAGAACCCGGGCTTCGAGACAGGCACGCTTTCCCCGTGGACGAATTCCAACAACGCTTCCGTCGTAACGACCAACGTCCATTCCGGAACCAAGGCGCTGAATCTCGGCATCTCCAACTCCGGCGTGGAACAAGAATTGACCGGTCTCTCGCCCGGCACGAGCTATACCGTATCGGCATGGGTGAAGAACGCGGCAGCGGGCGACCTCGTTTACTTGGGCGTCAAAAACTTCGGCTCGACGGATATCGTCGCCACGACAACCTCGGCGGCTTACACCCAATTGACCATCACCTTCACGACAGGCAGCGCCAATACATCCGCAACGATCTACGTGTGGAAGAACGGGGGTACGGCGGCAACGTATGCGGACGATTTCACGATATTCTCGCCGCCGCTGCAGAACCCGGGCTTCGAGACCGGTGTCCTGTCCCCTTGGACCACGCAGAATAATGCGGTCCTATCGACAACCAACGTCCATTCGGGAACCCGCGCGGTGAATATCGGCACCTCGAATACCGGCGTGGAACAGAACATCGCCGGACTCTCGCCGAACACGACCTATACGCTGTCGGCATGGGTGAAGAACGCGGCGGCGGGCGACGTCGTGTATCTCGGCGCGAAGAATTTCGGCGGAGCGGAAGTGAACACGACGACGACATCCGCGACTTATACCCAATTGAGCATTACGTTTACGACGGGCAGCGCGAATACGACGGCGAATATTTTCGTCTGGAAGAACGCGGGCACGGGCGCTACTTATACGGACGATTTTGCGTTAACGGCCGTACAGGTCCAGACCTACAGCGGACAAAATATCGGCTTCAACACCCAGGACCCTTATTTCGCTACGAGCGCAGGTCTCAATCAATTGTATGACAAGGTGAGCAGCACGGGATCGAAATGGGTGAGGGGCACGTTGTTCTGGGATCTGATGGAGCCGACGCAAGGGACGATCAATTGGACGCAGGCCGATCTGATTTTCAACGCGATCCAGGCCAGGGGCTTGAAGTATGATATCGTCATTCGTTCTGCTCCGGCATGGGCGGCGGGCGTATCGAGCACGCCGGATCACAACTATGCGCCGACGAACGGCGCGGCGTACGGCAATATCTGCTACCAGATCGCCAAACGGTATTTGAACCGTGGCGTTACGATCGCTTTCGAAATCGGCAACGAAGAGAACATGCAGTTCTTCAACATGCCGAGCGTCGATCCGGTCAAGTATACGAATAACATGCTGAAACCGGGCTCGAACGGCATCCGTCAGGCAGCTGCCGAGCTTGGCGTTGCGGCGCCTACGATCCTGGTGGGCGGCTTCTCCCCTGTAGAGCCGGCTTACGTGCCGAACAGCATTGCGCCCCTCGACTTCATGCAAGCTATATACGACAACGGCGGCAAAGGTTATTTCGATACGATCGCTTATCATACCTACACCTACGTAGCGGGTTCGTCGACGAGCCATTGGACCTTCACGGAGCTGCAGTCGATCGTCGATCTGATGAACGGCAAAGGCGACACGAACAAGAAGATATGGGCGACGGAGGTCGGCTGGGCGACCGGAACGGGCGAAGGCGAAGTCAGCGAGGCGGATCAGGCGGCCTTCACGGCGAATGCGTTCGACGTATGGTTCGGGCTCCCGTACGCCGGACCGATGATGTGGTACGAATTGGTCGATAACGTTTCTTACGACAACGGCAATCGGGAGAATACGTTCGGCTTATTGCACAGCGATGCGACGTGGACGGCCAAACCGGCTTACACTGCTTTTTTGTCCAAGATCAGTCCATGACTTCATATTCGTAAGGACAATCCGTACCGACCAATAAGGAGGAGAACGTATGACCGCGAAAATCGCTTTTATCGGAGCCGGCAGTCTAGTCTTCACGAAGAATTTGGTGCGCGACCTGTTGACCTTTCCCGCTTTTCAAGACAGCACGATCTCGCTGATGGACATCGATTCCGGCCGCCTGGCGTTTGCCAAAGCAGCGGTGGAGAACATCATCGCCGCGGGCGAATACCGCGACGTGAAGCTGGAGACCACGACGAACCGCGAGGAAGCGCTTCAAGGGGCGAACGGCGTCTTGTGCACGATCATGGTCGGCGATCTGGACGTTTACCGGCATGACGTGGAAATTCCGAAGAAATACGGCGTGGACATCAACATCGGCGACACGCGCGGCCCGGCCGGCATTTTCCGTTTTCTGAGAACGCTTCCGGCGATGCTCGATATTGCCCGCGACATCGAGCGCATCTGTCCGGATGCGATCTTCCTGAACTATTCCAACCCGATGGCGATGCTCTGCAGGGCGATGCAAGGCGAAACGAAGGTGCGGATTACGGGCCTTTGCCATAGCGTGCAAGGCACGGCGTCGATGCTTGCCGGCTGGATCGGCGCGCCGATGGAGGAGATTACGTATACGTGCGCGGGGATTAACCACCAGGCCTTTTACTTGGACTTCAAGCGAAACGGCGAGAACGTCTACCCGCTCATCCGGGACGCCGTCAAGAATAATCCGGCCGTCTACAACGAAGAAATCGTGCGGAACGAAATGTTCCTGCACCTGGACTATTACGTGACGGAGTCGAGCGGCCACAATTCGGAGTACAACGCGTGGTTCCGCAAGCGCCCGGATCTGATCGAACGGTACTGCACGCACGGCACGGGCTGGAATCCCGGCGAATACGGCGCCATCGTCAAATACGGCGAGCGGATGAAGAACAACTGGCAGCAGCAAATGGAGGAATGGCGCGACAGGCCGATCGACTTGGCGCGAGGCGAAGAATATGCTTCTTACATCTTCAACGCCGTGTTCGGCGACGGTACGTTGTTTAAATTCAACGGCAACGTGCGCAATTTCGGCTTAATCGACAACCTGCCGGAAGGCGCGTGCGTCGAAGTGCCGGTGCTGGCCTCGCGGAGCGGGCTGTCTCCGATCCACGTCGGCAAGCTGCCCGACCATCTGGCGATTCTCGTCAATACGAGCGCAAGATGCGAGGAGCTGGCCGTCGAAGGCGCGCTGACGGGCGACAAGCGGAAGATTTTCCAAGCGATCGCGTTCGATCCGCTCACGTCGGCCGTGCTCAGCCTGCAGGAAATTCAGGAGATGGTGGATGAGCTGTTCGAGGCGAACCGCGGCTGGCTGCCGCAGTTCGAAGGGAATGAACTCATTAACTCGTAGCTCCTCTCGGCCTGTCCGAAGATAACTGCAACACTAATTCGCGCAGACGAAAACGGCGAAGCGGGAGATAGTCCCGTTTCGCCGTTTTGCTGCTTCTTTTGATACAATAGGGGCAAGAACCGCCCGTTATCACCCATTCCGGCGGACGTACGAAAGGAGCAGCCATGAAAGAACAAGATAACCCAACGGCCATCGCGTCGATCGACGACTATATCTCGGCTTTCCCGCCCGAGGTGCAGGCGGAGCTGCAAACGCTAAGACAGCTCATCCACGAGGCGGCGCCGGGGGCGCAGGAGAAGATCGCGTACCAAATGCCCGCTTTTATGCTGCATGGCAATCTGGTCTACTTCGCCGCTTACAAGAACCATATCGGCTTCTACCCGACTCCGAGCGGCATCGTTGCTTTCAAGGAAGCCTTGACGGGCTATAAAGCATCGAAAGGGGCCGTACAATTCCCGATCGGCAAGCCTTTGCCGTATGCGCTCATCCGCCAGATCTTGGAATACCGCGTCGCGGAGAACATCGAGAAGGCGGGCCGCAAGCGCGAGAAGAAATAAGAACAGTGACTACATCTTCTGGACCGGAATCCAGATTTCGCTTCTGAACGTCGGAGAGCTCGTATCCTTATCCGCATTCCAGAGGATTTCCGGGCCTTCCCGTTGTTCATAACCGGACGAAGGGAACCATTCGGCATAGATGCTTCCCCATACTTGCTGCAGCGTTTCGGGGAACGGGCCGACGGCCGTGAAGACCGCCCACGTCGAAGCGGGCACTTCGAGCTGCGCCAGCCGGTCGGGGTCCGGACAATCCAGGGTCGATGCCGCGCCGATGTAGTGGTCGAGCTCGCCGCGTTCTTCCATCCGGCCCTCGGAGAAGTTCGTGGACGCGCTGATGATTCCGGCGGGATCAATGTTCGACAGCGATTTCAACTCTTTGATCGATGCCTCGTTCAAGCTTGCCCACATGGCGGCAATCTCCGGATTGACGCCGTTGAACACGATGGGGACTCTCTTCTTCATGCCGATAATGCGAAAAGCTTCTTTCTCTTCCAGACGATAATTCATTTCGCGTCCTCCTTGAATGGCTAATCGGAAGGTCATCGGCGGATAGGCTTTGAGCGAATGGCCGCCGGTACGCGCTTCGGATGGCGTTACGCCGTGCAGCTGCTGGAAGGCGCGCGTGAACGCATCCGACGAAGCGTAGCCGTATTTGAGCGCGACGTCGATGACTTTGCCGCCGCTCGCTTGCAGCTCCAGCGCGGCAAGCGTAAGCCGCCTGCGGCGGATGTGTTCCGACAGCGGCACGCCCGCAAGGAAGGAAAACATCCGTTTGAAATGGTATTCGGAGCAGAGCGCCCGCCTTGCGGCTTCTTTGAAATCGATTTCGCCCGCGAGGTTGTCCTCCACGTACTTCATCGCGCCGTTCATATTCGCTAGCAAATCCACAAGCATGACCTCCTTCATCAATAAAATAACAGGAAACGCGAGCATGCATCCGACAATCGGTGCACCATGCTGCAGGGTCGATGATTATCGGCTTATTCGGCCTGCGACAGCCGTCGAACAAACCCTGTTTCCGTGCTACAATAGGCTGGAAATTAAAATCCATATAGAAATGAGATCGGAATTCATGATCCCAATAACCAGAATGGAAGCGGAGGCCGAGCTCCGGAAATTCGTCGGATCGGAGGCCTATATTCACAGCGAGGCGACCTCCTTCGTATTCGTCCGCAATTTCAAAGTGCAGGTAACGCAGGCTTTTATCGCGGGGGAAGGCTCCTTCCGCGCCGCGCTTCGTTTCGACGGGCATGGCTGGCTGCGCATGGAAGCACTCACGCATTATGAAGTGGACGAGCACGGCCGCCTGCTGCTGGCAGGCTATGACGACAAAGGGCGCATGAACGTCGCGCTGCATCTAGGAAGGGAGCCGTTTCCGGAATGAATAAGAACGAACAAGCGCCGAAGCGCAAGCTGCTTGCGGTATTCGCCCATCCCGACGACGAGACGTTTATTTGCGGCGGCACGTTCGCCAAGTATGCCGCCGAGGGCGTCGAGATGACGCTGGTCAGCGCAACGCGCGGCGAAATGGGCCGCCGGATGGGGAACCCGCCGTACCTGAATCGTGAAACGATCGCCCCCGCCCGCGAGCTGGAGCTGCGGGAAGCTTGCGACCACCTCGGCATCGGCAATTTGATGTTCTTCGATATTCGCGACAAGACGGTCGAATTCGAAGACGAGGAATTGCTGACGAGACGAATTGAAGATTTGATCCGCGAGATCGATCCGGACGTCGTGCTGACGTTCCATGAATTGTACGGGGGACACCCGGATCACTGCGCGATCGGCAAAGTGACGACGGCCGCATTCCGGCGGTCTGCAACCAGGGGAGCGCTGTACTTCATTACGTTCGGCGACGCGATGGAGCGTCCGGAACGGTACGGTCATACCCGGAAGGACGTAATCAAGGTTGACGTGCAAGCCTATAACGAGGCGAAGCTCGCCGCCTTCCGCGCCCACCGCTGCCAGACCGAAATCGACGAATGGGTCTGGTTGTCCGACAAGGAGGCGCTGTCCCGGTTCGGCCGGTACGAGTATTTCCTTAAAGGGGACGTGAATGCGCCGCAGCGGGTGCAGCACGATTTGTTCTGATGGCGTGCGGACGGGAGCCAGCTAGTTCGTCTATGAGGTGGATAATAAGCGAGCTGTTAATGAGCTGATAATGGGCTGGATAATGAGCATGAAGGCGGATCCCCGATCCGCCTTTTTTGTTTGCCGCCGTGGACGCAGCCGGCTTCGACGCGACCGCTTCGCGGCCGCGCCGCGTTCTGCGAAGCTTAAGGCGCAATCTCGCCAAGCGCGGCAGCGGCCAGCGTCTGGATGACCGAGCTGTCCATCGGCGGGTTATGCAAGCCCGCGCGGACATCCCGGTAGTAACGTTCCAGCGGATTGCTGCGCGATAGGCTGGTGCCGCCGACGATGCGCATCGCCAAGTCCACGACGCGTAGAGCGTTATTCGTGACCGCGTATTTCGCCAAGCCGAGCTCGGGTTTCATCTTGGTCCGTTCGGCAGGTTCCTTGTCCCACCGATCGGCCGCCGCGTAGAGCAGCGTGCGCGCGGTGCGAAGCTCGATTTCCATCTCGCCGATGGACTGTTGAACGGACGGGAGGGCCGCAATCGGTTTATCCAAGGAATTGGGACGATAGGAGCGGGCGAATGCCAAGGCATAGTCGCGCGCGGCAAGGGCGATGCCCATATAACAAGCCGGAATATGCAGCATCCAGCCGCCTCCGTCATCGATGCCTTTGCCCGTGAGCCGTTTGTCTGTCGCGGCAAAAGCGCCGTCGAGCACGACGTCATGGCTGCCCGTCGCCCGCATGCCGAGCGTATCCCATGTTTCGACGATCGTTACCCGGTCCGAGCGATGGACGAGAAAATCCGCCGTGCAGTCTTCGTCCGGCAGGTAAGCGGACACGACGAAACGGTCGAGGATCGGCGAAAGCGTGCTGAACGTTTTGCGTCCGGTAATCCGCCAGCCGCCTTCCACGGGAACCGCGGTCGTCTCCGGCCGGCCGCCGCGGCTCGGGCTGCCGGAAGCGGCTTCGCTGGCGAAGGTATTGATCATCGTGCCGTCCGTTACGATGGAACGGCACAGCTCGGCGAACGTGTCCGCCGGCCATTTCCCGGTCGTGCGGAGATGCATCACCTGGCCGAGATGCCAGCCGACGGCAAGCGCGGTCGAGCCGTCTCCGTAGGCCAGCCGCTCCTGCAGCATGACGAACTCGTACAGTGAAATTTCGTCTCCGCCGAACGCCCGCGGAACCGTCAGTTTCAAATATCCGGCTTCACGCAAATCGGCGAAATTATCAAAGGGAAACGAACCTTCGCGATCATGCCGGGGCGCTCTCTCCCCGAACCGGACAGCCAGCCGCTCCGCGAGCTCGGCCCTGTTCTTCTCCTCGTCGTTCCGAATATAGCAATCAATGAATCGGCTCATCATGGCTCACTCCTTCTCTTCGTATTATACCAACAGTTTCTAGCGAGGCGAACCATGGAAAATCAGTAAAGGCTTCAAGAAAATTTCAATAAGGCGGCTGGAGGCTGCATTTCGGCATCGATTGGGGCAATGCGATTCGGGATGTCACCGCTTCGTATTTGCATGATTGCAACCTGGCGTCCGGGGACGTTCGCCCTTGCGCGTATACCGATTATTTTGATTAATCAGCCCTGTGATTTGCATGCGAACAACGAGCTCGTCCGCCGCGCTTCCGATTGGCTTCAGGTAAGAGAGCGGTCCGCCCGTCTGACGGAACGTTTGCAAAATACGGATTGAAAAGCGCGGAAGGGTATGCTAAGATGAACCAAATTCAAACGCGATGAAGAGAATAAAATGCAAACGGTCCTTATGTTCAGAGAGCGGGGGGAAAGCTGAAACCTTCGCCGTAAGCCATGCATGATGTCGTCTCGGAGCGGTTAATCGAATGTCGGATGCGCGTCCAGCGATTCCGGCCCGTAGGTTCAAACGGAGTGGCACACGTTATCGTGCGGCAGGCAGGGTCGAACCTTGCCTCATGAGGCCGGCATCGCGAGATTTCGGCAAATCAGGGTGGTACCGCGAAAATTTCAACCCCTTTCGTCCCTAGGTCAGACAGCTGCTGTCTGCGCCTTGGAACGGAAGGGGTTTTTGGGCTAATCATCGTCCCATGAACGATTCCATCGAATATAACGGATAAACGCGAGGAAGAGAATGAAATGCAAACGGTCCTTATGCCCAGAGAGCGGGGGGAAAGCTGAAACCTCCGCCTTAAGCCGCTGCATGATGTCGTCTCGGAGCGGATGATCGAAAACCGAACCCGGCGGCTGGGGCATTTTGGCCCAGTCGGCGGTTCCGGCCAGTAGGCTTAAACGGAGTGGCACACGTTATCGTGCGGCAGGCAGGGCGCGAGCTCTGCCTCATGAGGCCGGAATCGCGAGATTTCGGCGAATCAGGGTGGTACCGCGAAGAGATTGACCCCTTTCGTCCCTAGGCTAGGCAGCTGCTGTCTGTGCCTTTGGAGGAAAGGGGTTATTTATTTTTTCGAGGAGGAGTTAGAAATGGAACATGTACATGCAAATAGTGGCGCTTCGACTACGACGGCTTCGCAAATCGGGCAGCAAGAACCGGAAGGGGAGAATTGGATAACCGGTTCCGAGGCGCTGCTGCGCTGCCTGCTGGCAGAGGACGTGGACTGCGTATTCGGCTACCCGGGCGGGAACGCGCTCTATATCTATGATGCGATGACCGGCAATCCGGCGTTCAAGCATCTGCTGACCCGGCATGAGCAAGGGGCTGTCCATGCGGCGGACGGATATGCCAGATCGACGGGGAAGACCGGCGTATGCATCGCGACTTCCGGGCCCGGAGCGACCAACCTGGTGACCGGTATCGCCACCGCTTATATGGATTCCGTGCCGCTGGTCGTCATTACCGCCAACGTGCCGACGAACGTCATGGGTACCGATGCGTTTCAAGAGGCGGACATCGTGAGCATGACGATGCCGATCACCAAGCACGGCTACTTGGTCCGCGACGTGCGCGATCTGCCGCGGATCGTTCGCGAGGCCTTCCACCTTGCGGGCAGCGGCCGGAAAGGTCCGGTGCTGATCGATATTCCGAAGGACGTCTCGAATCACCGCATGTTGTTCCAGCCTGAGGAAGCCGAGCTTCGGCTGCGCGGTTACCGGGCGGCGCCGGAGATCGAGCCGGCCGAGATCGACGAATTGCTCGCTGCCATCGCCGAGTCCGAGCGGCCGGTCATCATCGCCGGAGGCGGCATCGTCTACGCCAATGCCGCGCCGGAGATGATGGCTTTCGCGGAGCGGACGCGGATTCCCGTGGCGACCACGTTGCTCGGATTGGGCGGATTCGCCAGCAGCCACGAGCTGTGGCTGGGCATGCCGGGCCATCATGGCGCGTATGCCGCGAACAAGGCGATTCAGAACGCCGACCTGCTGATCTCGATCGGCTCGCGGTTCGACGACCGGGTAACGATGAAGCTGGACGGCTTCGCCCCGAAGGCGAAACGAATCGCGCATATCGATATCGATCCGGCGGAGATCGGCAAGAACGTGCGGACGGACATCGCTTGCATTGGCGATATCAAGGATGTGTTAGGGTATGCCCTGCAGATCGCAAAGCCGTCGCAGCGGGACGGGGCGTGGCTCCGGGAGCTGCAGCGCTACAAAGCCGACTACCCGCTGCGCTATCAAGACTCCGAGACGGAGCTCAAGCCGCAGTTCGTCATCGAAATGATCCATGAGACGACGAAGGGCGAGGCGATCGTCACGACGGACGTCGGCCAGCACCAGATGTGGGCCGCGCAGTTCTACAAGTTCAACCATCCGCGTTCGCTGATTACCTCGGGCGGAATGGGCACGATGGGCTTCGGGTTCCCTTCTGCGATCGGAGCGCAGCTCGGCAATCCGGATCGGCTCGTCGTCTCGATCAACGGCGACGGCGGCATGCAGATGTGCGCGCAAGAAATGGCCGTCTGCGCCGTTCATAACATTCCGGTCAAAATCGTCGTCATCAACAATCAGGTGCTTGGCATGGTGAAGCAGCAGCAGGAGCTGATGTACGAACGGCGCTACAGCCAGATCGACCTGGCCGGAAGCCCGAATTTCGTTAAGCTTGCCGAAGCTTACGGCATCAAGGGGCTGAGCGCGTCCACGAAAGCCGAAGCCCGGCGGGCGTGGCAGGAAGCGCTCGATACGAATGCGCCGGTGCTTGTCGAGTTCAAAGTGCCGATGAACGAGAACGTGTATCCCATGGTGCTCGGCGGAACGACGCTGGATCAGATGATCATGGGGGATTTCGAGGATTGAATCGTTTGCCGCATCCGGATGGCGGGGCGTTGGAAATGTGATAAAGGCGGCCTCCGCAGATGCGGGGCCGCCTTCGGGCTGCTGATAAAGTCTCGACAGCTTGGGCATGAGCATGAAGTGTACCCAGTACACGACATGCTTGGAAAACCGGTGAAACCGGAGCATGTCGTGTACCATGTATTCGCCGAACTACCTCGACGTTATAACGACGCGTGCGAGATGGGCGCGCGGCAACGACGCTCAAGCTCCAGCTCCAGCTCTAGCTCCAGCTCTAGTTCCAAGCCCCAAGCTCCAAGCTCGCTCAAAATCTTTCCAACAATCCCAGCACCTGCGCTATTGGAAGCCCAATATCGGATGGGGCACGTACAGCTCTTCCAGCTCGCGGATCTCATCGGCGGTCAGCGCAAGCGACAGCGCCGCGTTCGCATCGTCCAAGTGGACGGGCTTCGTGGCTCCGATGATCGGCGCGGTGACCGTGGACTTGTTCAGCACCCAAGCCAGCGCGACTTGGGCCTGCGAGACGCCTCTCGCATTCGCGATGCGGCCGACGCGTTCGACGATCGCGCGGTCCGCGTCGACGGCGGAGGTATACAGCGTCTTGCCGAACGCATCGGTCTCCGACCGTTCGCTGATTTCGTCCCAGCTGCGCGTCAAGCGGCCGCGGGCCAAGGGGCTCCACGGAATGACGCCGACGCCGGTATCCGCGCATAGCGGGAGCATTTCCCGCTCTTCTTCGCGGTACAACAGATTCAAGTGATTTTGCATGCTCACGAATTTGGTCCAGCCGTTCTTCTCCGCCGTGTACTGCGCCTTCAGGAACTGCCAGGCATACATGGAGGAGGCGCCGATATAGCGGGCTTTGCCGGATTTGACGACATCGTGCAGCGCCTCCATCGTTTCTTCGATCGGCGTATGCGGGTCCCAGCGGTGGATCTGATAGAGATCGATATAGTCCGTGCCGAGCCGCTGCAGACTGTCGTCCACTTCGCTCAGGATCGCTTTGCGCGACAAGCCGGCTCCGTTCGGGCCGGGGCGCATGCGGCCGTGAACCTTGGTCGCGATCACGACGTCCTCACGGCGGGCGAAATCCTTAAGGGCGCGGCCGACGATTTCCTCGCTCGTGCCGTCCGAATAGACGTTGGCCGTATCGAAGAAGTTGATGCCGAGCTCCAGCGCTTTGCGGATGAAGGGCCGGCTCCGTTCCTCGTCCAGCGTCCACGGATGCGATCCTCTTGCCGAAAGGCCGTAGCTCATGCAGCCCAGGCAGAGTCTGGATACTTCCAGGCCAGTTTGGCCTAATCTCGTGAAATCCATTTCGATTCCTCCTCTAATTTCGGATCGACAAGCTAAGCGTCTAGCAATCTGACAATCTGACAATCTGGCTGATAGCTCTATGTTAACGCTTTTTCGGAGCGATCACAATTTCATCGCAATCGCAGGATTCCTGCATCTTGCGAGGCTTCAGCTCACAACAAAAGCCGGATGAGCGTTCATCCGGCTTTCGTCAGGAGGCTTGTTTTCGAAGCGGCGTGAGGTGTTTCGTTGTGTTGCAGCCGATTGATCATGCACGCAACAATTTCAAGCAAATCGTCCCATCATCCGTATCCCTGCACGGCGCAGCGTGCGTAAAGCCGAATTTGGCCACGGCTGCAACGGACGCCGCATTCCGCGGATCGGTTAGGATGTAGATACAATCCACGCCAAGCCGCTTGAAGCAGATATCGATGAGAACGGGCATCGCTTCGGTCATGTAGCCCTGTTTCCAATAGTCCTTCCAGATATCATAGCCGATCTCGACTTGCTTCCGCGCCGGATCCCAGAAGTGGTACCCGCAGGTTCCGACAAACGCATTCGTCTCCTTATCAAACATGCCGTAGCGAAGATGGTCTTCTCCATCGGGGTTCCGGTAGTGTTCGATGATCTCCAGCGCTTCCGCGTAATCGCACGGCGGCTCGCTGAAGAAGGCACACATGTCCGGGTCCGAAAACTGCCTGTAGACGACATCCGCATCGTCGTGCTGCAAGAGACGAAATCTCATTCGACGCGTTTCAAAAGGCTCCGACAATGTTGTCGTAACTGACGCCTCCTCTTGTATTTAGCCGCAAATGAATTCGCAAAGGAACTAAATTCACCGCCCGGAAGCGGGCAGCGGGCGTTTCCCAGGCGCCGGCTTATTCGGAAAGTCATGTTTCGCCCTAATCAAGATTATGATAATAGTGAAAAGCCTTCGTTAACAGGTCGGCCAAATGCTCGCTTTCCTCCAGCCCCAGAAAATCGACGAGTCCTCCGAGCGACTGCTTGATGTGCGCATCGGCTTCCTTGGCGACCGCTTTTCCCTTCTCCGTCAATTCGATGCCGACGGAGCGGCGGTCATCGGGATCTACAGTGCGCTCGATCAGTTCCTCTTCAATCAGCTTCTTGATCAATTGGGTGACGGTCGGCGTCGTGACGAGCAGCTTCTTGCTGATATCCGAAATTCTCGGCTTGCGGTTTCCGGTTTTCTCGCACTCCATGATGCAATAGAGGATGCGAATGTCGCTGCGCGTCAGGCCATGAATCGGTTTTTGCCGCCATTCGGCTTTCGCGAAACGGGTGAGTGCTTCTTGCAGCCGCAGTATGGTTTCTTGATTGTCCTTCATATGTGCTCCTATCCAATGCCGGTTATTTGAATGTAAGTTGAGTATGGTACAAGATCCATTCTTCCAATGGTAGCTTTTGACGTCACATCTTATACTTGAAATATACTACATGACTCATTATTATAAAAGTTAAGTTGGTAAACTAATTTTCTGAAATTCGTATTGCAAGCATTACGCGTCCACGGACGTGCGGTTTCAATCTTATAACGGCGAAACGTGATGAAAACAGCATGGAAACGGGGTAGGACGATGGTGAAGATTGGGATTATGGGTACAGGTTATGTCGGTTTAGTTCACGGCGCAGTCCTTTCCAGTTATGGCTTCCCAGTCACTTGCATGGACGTGGACGCAGAGAAGATCGATCGTTTGGCGGCAGGCATATCTCCGATCTACGAGCCGGATCTCGATGAGCTGCTGACCGGCGGAATCGAAGCGGGCACGCTTTCGTTCACGACGAGCGCCGAAGAAGTCGTACAATCCAGCGACGTTATCTTCATCGCCGTCGGCACGCCTGCAATGGATGACGGAAGCGCCAATCTCACCTATGTCCATGAAGTCATGCATGCGATCGGCAAGTATGCGAACGGCTATAAAGTGGTCGTCTGCAAATCGACGATGCCTGTCGGCACGAACCGTAGTATCGCGAACTACCTGGACGGCGTGCTGAAAACGCGGAACGAGCCTTTCCGGATCGATGTCGCGTCGAATCCCGAGTTTCTGCGCCAGGGCAAAGCCGTCAGCGACTCGCTGTCGCCATCGAGAATCGTGATCGGAACCGAGAACGAAGAAGCCAAGCGCATGCTGCAAACGATCTACGCGGGGTATATGCGGCAGCATGTTCCGTTCTTGTATACGAATCCGGAGACTGCGGAGATGATCAAGTACGCCGCAAATTCCTTCTTGGGCGTCAAAATATCATTCGTCAACGAGCTCGCGCTTCTGTCCGAGAAAGTCGGCGCGAACATCCAGGATATCGCGACGGGCATGGGGCTCGACGACCGAATCTCGCCGCACTTCCTGCAGGCCGGACCCGGGTATGGGGGCAGCTGCTTCCCCAAAGACATGCAGGCGCTTGTCGGTGTCGGCCAGAAGAACGGCGAGGAATTGTACGTCGTGCGCGCAGCCGTTGCCGCCAACGAGAAGCAGAAGGCGAAGATGGTGGACAAAATCAGCGGCGTGCTTGCCTCGAACGGATCGCTCAGGGGCAAAACGATCGCCGTTTGGGGATTGTCTTTCAAACCCGAGACCGATGATATCCGGTTTGCGCCAAGCTATGATATTATCAGCGGACTCGTTGCCCGGGGGGCGGCCGTGAAAGCATACTGCCCGCAAGGCATGAAGCAGGCGGAGCGTGCATGGACGGATTTGAGCGGCGCCGTCGCGTTTTGCGAGAGTGAAGAGGACTGTGCCCGGAACGCGGATGCAATCGTGTTAATGACGGAATGGAAACAGTTCAAGGCGAGCGGCTTGGACAGCATCGTTAAAAGCATGCGGGGCAACGTCTTCTTCGACCTGCGCAACTTATTTGCGGACCATCCGCGCATACGCCTGCTGTTTGACTACTATTCGGTCGGTTCGGATGAACGACGGTTGTATTCACTGGAGGAGGCCTAATGAACAATGAGCACGTATTGCGTAACCGGGGGAGCGGGATTTATCGGCTCTCATCTCTGCGAGCGATTGCTGAAGCTTGGCCATCGCGTCGTTTGCATCGATAATTTTAACGGCGTGTACGACTACAAAATCAAAATAAAGAATATCCTGAATAGTACAGGATTGGAAACGACATTTCAATATTCGAACAAAGAAACCGATCTGCTTCATCTGCAGCAGGCTGTCGAAGGGGACAGCTACAAGCTCGTTGTTGCGGATATTCGGCATGCGGACGAGTTGGCTGCGGCCTTCGGGAACGAGCGGATCGACGCGGTTATTCACTTGGCGGCCATGGCGGGCGTTCGTCCTTCGATCGAGGATCCGCTGCTCTACGAAGACGTCAACGTGAGAGGAACGCTGACGGTGCTCGAGGCGATGCGCAAGCACGGCGTTCGCAAATGGCTGTGCGCTTCGTCCTCTTCCGTATACGGCAATCAGGCGAAGGTGCCCTTCTCCGAGGAGGATCGGGTCGACCGAAGCATCTCGCCTTATGCCGCCACGAAGAAAGCATGCGAGGTACTGGGCCACACGTATTATCATTTACATGATATCGATACGATTATGCTGCGGTTCTTCACCGTATACGGGGAACGGCAGCGGCCGGATCTGGCCATTCATAAATTCGTGGGGATGCTGGATCGCGGCGAACCGTTGACCGTCTATGGCGATGGTTCGTCCAGGCGGGATTATACGTATGTCGGGGATATTGTCGACGGCATGATCGGAGCGCTTGCTTTTGTCGAGGGGCATGAAACCGTTTATGAAATCGTGAATATCGGCACCAACCGGACGATTTCCCTTCTTGAGCTGGTTCGGAGCATCGAGCAGGCGTTCGGCAAGGAGGCACTTCTTCGCTGGCTGCCGAACCAGCCTGGAGACGTGGAGCAGACGTACGCGGACATTTCCAAGGCGAACGGGCTGTTCGGTTACGACCCGCAGACTGATTTCGCCGAAGGATTGCACAAGTTCGTCACATGGTATAGGGGGAATTAATATGGTCAAGCTCTCGATCGTTGCGCCGATTTATAACGAGGAAGAGAACATTCTGCTGCTGCACGAGGCGATTACCAACGCGGTCAGCAGTAAGGTAGAGAGCTACGAAATCGTACTCGTCAACGACGGCAGCAAAGATCGGAGCGCGAGTATTCTGAACGAGCTGGCGGAGCGGGATGCTGCCGTTAAGGTCATCCACTTCGTGAAAAATTGCGGACAAACCGCCGCGCTCTACGCAGGCATGAAAGAATCCAAGGGCGAACTCGTCGCGCTGATCGATGCGGATTTACAGACGGACCCGCGGGATATTTTCAAACTGATGCCTTACATTCCGAACATGGACTTCGTGAACGGCAAACGCATCAGGCGCAAGGATACCCTCGTGAAGAAAGTTTCGTCGCGGGTCGGCAACGGGGTTCGCAACTGGCTGACGGGGGATGAAATTTACGATACGGGCTGCCCGATGAAGCTGATGAAGCGCGAAGTGGCGGACAGCTATTATTTATACGAAGGGATGCACCGCTTTCTGCCGACGCTGGCGAAGATCAACGGCTTCAAAGTCATCGAGATCGCGGTCTCCCATCAAGAACGGCAGCACGGCGTGTCCAAATACGGGGTGTTCAACCGCGCGTTCGTCGGCCTGATGGATGCCATCGTCATCGGCTGGCTGCGCAAACGGGTCATTCGCTACCAAATCAGGGGACAATAAGATGTGGTGGCATTCGTTGATGGGCAGTCTCTCCGGCGGCAGCGTGGCCTGGATCGTCTTCGGCTTCATCGGACAGATCATGTTTACGATGCGATTCATCACGCAGTGGCTGGCGAGCGAGAAGGCGAAGCGAACCGTTGTGCCGCTCTCCTTCTGGGTCTATAGTATTTTGGGCAGCGTGGTTTTGTCGATCTATGCGATTTACCGCAAGGATCCGGTCTTCATTCTCGGCCAATTGCCGAGCGTCTTCATCTACTTGCGCAATATTGCGTTGGAACGGAAAAATAACATCGCGCAGACGGCGGGAGAGTTTAAATCGATGGATTCATAGGCGATCCGTATGTGTTTGCTGTCCGGGGACAGAAATACATTTGAATCGCCAGCGTCGTGAGCATAAGCTTAGGCGAATAGAACGTTCGCAGGGCGGAGTCGGAGAATGAGCTGTTCGTCTGCGGCGAAAGCGCAGCCGAGATATGTAAAAAAGCCAAAGTGCATGGAGCGCCGCTCCGTTCTTTGGCTTTTTGACATGCTAGGTGGTGGTTCCGGCTGCTGCGATGCCGTTGAATACGGCTGGTCCGGTCAGAATGAGATCGAAGAAGCCGTCCGTGGCGACGAACATCGTATAACGGATTTCCTGCGCCAGCACGTCGGCAGCTGGCGGGAAGTCGGCTGCCGTAACGCTGATGGGAAACAGCGCGCTGAATACACGAATGTTAAACTGTTCGTTCAAGATCGTTACGCCGGTGCCGGCAGTGCCGTCTCCGCCTCGTTCGACCGTGACGGTGATAACGGTCGGCCCTGGCGGCAGCTCGAGCGTAGGCTCCACCGGAGGCGCGAAATCAACGACGACCGTCCCGCTTAGCGACACGCGCACGTTGGAGGTATTGGCGGGAATCGCGGCCAACACTTGGAGGCCGATATCTCCGACTAATATCGGTAAGGTAGATAGCGGCTGCGAGCCGCCGAAGTCGTCCCTGTGGATCGAAATGCGCGAATCTAGAAATTGAATCGACATAGAATCACCTCCCTTGCTCTCTTGTAGTGTATGGGAGATTCGGAGGAATGGGACTAGGCATCGCGCTGGCGTGGCGCCTAAGTGCAGCAGTGAATGTCGGATTCCAAATACTACGAAGAAACGGCTCTGATCGATGAAATAGCGTCAGTTCTGTCCGCCAAATTTGTGATGGCTTGGTCCTATCCGCACAACTCTATCGACACATCGGTACGCCTCTATCGACCCTTCCGCACGTCTCTATCGACACATCGGTACGCCCCAACCGTTTCGAACTTTCACCTTCACGGGCATAATCGCCGCATGCTCAGACTAGGCGTCGCAGGTGTTCGGATACGCGGAACAATGCGCTCCAAGCGGGAGTCGCTTCGGAAGACGGATTCTGTCCCTATCGGGATAGTACTGTGGGGCTATTGTGCATCAGCGCGCTATGGCCGATGAAGGAATCGTGCGGCCGCGCGGCGAAAACGTTACGAATCTTGTTGTTGCCTGCTGCCCATTACGGTTTTGACCAAGGAAGGGGAATTCCGAATATGAGCTTTGAATTGATAAATTATCCGTATCCGTCGCGGCGGACGGCTGCCGTGGCGCGCAAAGGCATGGTCGCGACGTCGCAGCCGCTCGCTTCGCAGGCCGGGCTTCGCGTGCTGCAGCAAGGCGGCAACGCCATCGATGCGGCCATTGCCGCTGCCGCTTGCTTGACGGTCGTCGAGCCGACGGCGAACGGCATCGGCGGCGATGCTTTTGCAATCGTCTGGCATCAAGGCAAGCTTCACGGCTTGAATGCGAGCGGCCGTTCACCGATGGCGTTGACGCCGGATGAGGTTCGGAAGCACGGCTTCGAAGCGGCGATGCCGCCGGACGGCTGGCTTCCCGTGACTGTGCCCGGCGCGCCTTCCGCTTGGGCGGCGTTATCCGAACGGTTCGGACGACTGCCGTTCGAAGCGCTGCTCGCGCCTGCCGCCGACTATGCGGAAGAGGGCTTCGCCTTGTCGCCGGAGCTCGGATATTCTTGGGAGAAGGCATATCAGTCCCGGGCGGCGAAGACGGACGATCCGCTGTTCGCGGAGTGGTTCCGCGTTTTCGCGCCGGAGGGGCGAGCGCCTCGGCCGGGCGAAATCTGGCGCTCGCCGGATCACGCGCGGACGCTGGCGAAGATTGCGGCAACGAAGGGCGAAGACTTTTACCGCGGCGAATTGGCGGAAGCGCTGGACCGCTTCGCGCGCGAAACCGGAGGCTTGATCCGCAAGGAAGATCTGGCGGCGCATCGGCCTGAATGGGTGGACCCCATTGCTGTCCGCTATCGCGGGTACGAGATATGGGAGATGCCGCCGAATGGGCAGGGGCTCGTCGCGCTGATGGCGCTGAACGTGTTGAACGGCATCCCGCTCAGCCGGAAGGATACGATCGAAACTTGCCATGCGCAGATCGAAGCGCTGAAGCTGGCCTTCGTCGATGGCTTGCAGCATATTACGGATCCTGTCATGATGCAAGCGAGCGTGGAACGTCTGCTGTCCCCCGAGTATGCGGCGCAGCGCAGGGGACTGATCGGCCGACAGGCGATTATGCCCGAGCCCGGCCGGCTTCCAAGCGGCGGGACGGTGTATTTGGCGACAGCCGACGGGGAAGGCAACATGGTCTCGTTCATCCAAAGCAATTATCGGGGGTTCGGTTCGGGACTCGTCGTTCCCGGCACGGGCATCAGCCTGCAGAACAGAGGCGCGTCCTTCTCGCTGGATCCGGCGCATGCCAACGTCGCTTCGCCCGGCAAGCGGCCCTACCATACGATCATTCCCGGCTTTATCACGAAGGACGGCGAAGCGGTCGGGCCGTTCGGCGTCATGGGCGCATTCATGCAGCCGCAGGGGCATGTGCAAGTGATTTCCAATATGATCGATTTCGGCTTAAACCCGCAAGCGGCGCTCGATGCGCCGAGATGGCAATGGATCGAAGGCAAGAAGGTACTGGTGGAAACAGCGTTTCCGGAAACGCTGGCCAGCCAGCTCGAAGAGCGGGGGCATCTCGTTCAGCCGTCGGCGGAACGCCGGTCGTTCGGCTGCGGACAAATCATTTGGCGGGAGCCGAACGGCGTGCTGATCGGCGGCACCGAGCCGCGTACGGACGGCTGCATCGCCTCGTGGTAGCGGGATGGATTCGATAGACGAAGAGGCGTTTGGTTGAATGCGAAGATAGACGCGGTTTATAACTATCTAAGTTACTCAAGAAGGCGGATAGCGACGAGCATGAGTGAACAAGCACAAGCGATCATCGAAGCTGTGCAAATGCCGGTAGTCAAAAGCGCCGAAATAACCGCAACGGCCGAAACCGCCGAATAACCGCAACAACGTAACATTCATGGCGAAAGCAATCTTGCAAGGAGCGAATAGAAGTTTTTCTCACAGCCTCTGGCTAAGCCGGAGGCTGTTTTTACTTGTATGGCGGGGTGTTGCGGGGAGAGGTCGTGATCTCGAGCCGCTGGTAAGACGTGCTTCAGCAGGTAACTCTCCGCCTTCAACATGATAAGCGAAGGAATCGTATCGCGCTTATTGGCTGGAAAATGAGTGTTTCATCGAAATAACGAACTCCAGCGTCGTTATTAAGCCGAGAGTAGGCGAAAAGATGACAAAATGATTGAGATAAAGCGTCTAGGATTCGTTAAAATGCATAAACGTCGATTTTCGAGCGAATAAGGCTTGTGGGGTTCGTTAGAGGGTTGCCCGAAAGGCTAATGGCTGCGGAGACCGCCCGAAAGGCAGGGTTCTCGGGACAGCGCGGCTAATGGCTGAGGAGGCCACCCGAAAGGCAGAGTTCTCGCGTCAGCGCGGCTAATGGCTGCGGAGACCGCCCGAAAGGCAGAGTTCTCGCGTCAGCGCGGCCAATGGCTGCGGAGGCCGCCCGAAAGGCAGAGTTCTCGCGTCAGCGCGGTTAATGGCCGCGGAGACCGCCCGAAAGACAAGGTTCTCGCGACAGCGCCGCCGACGGCGCCGGAAGCCACCCGTAACGCGGAGGTCTCAAAGCAACGCCAGACGGCTGCGAAAAGCTGCCTGAGCGGCAAATATTCGCGCGCGATGGCACGCATCCCCGCAGCAAAGCGAGCCTTTTTGTCTCAATCTCTCAAAATGGATTGAACATAAATTGACACAGTTGATACAAATGTAATATAGTCATAGTAATTCAAGCCGTATAGAAAGGGAATTTGATCGCTATGTCGAGTTATCCATATTCCAGAATCAAGGACGATATCAAGAAACGCATCATGGAAGGCGAATGGCTGGGGGAGACGCGGCTGCCATCGAGCAGGCATTTCGCCGAATCTTACAAGTCCAGCGTGAACACGGTCGAGAAAGCGATCAAGGAGCTGTGCGGGGAAGGGCTGCTGAAGCGCGACAACCGCAGGGGCACCTATATCGAAGAAGGAATGCTTTCGCAGCTCGGACATAACCGTTCCGGTCTGATCGCGGCATCCGTCATCGGCATCGAGAACCCGCTCTGGGCCACGGCGCTGCGCGGCATCGAGGATACGCTTCGGCTGCACGGGTTCCACTTGCTCAGCTACAGCGACGATCGGAGCCTGGATAAGCTGGAATCGCTCATTAAAGGAGCGGTCGCGAAGCGGGTGGACGGCGTCATCATGAGTCCGATCTTCGATCCGGACCACATGGAGCGCAACGAGCGGCTGTACGAGTATTTGCGGGCCAACGGCATCAAAGTTATTTTCCTCGACCGTCATCTGTATCACAGCGATATTCCGTACGTTACGAGCGACAACGTGTCCGGGGCGTACGCCTTGACCAAAATGCTCTTGGAGAAGGGGCACCGGCGCATCATGTTCGTCCGCAACTCGAATGTGAGCACGTTCAACGAACGGCTGCTCGGCATGAAACAGGCGTTCTTCGACTCCGGACTCGAATTCGATAACGCGCTGGACGCGCTGATTCCGACGGAGCACGAGAATTTCGAAGAAGAGTTCGAATCGTACAGCGCGCGCATTGCGGAAGAGATCCGCGCACGAGGCTGCACGGCGATCTTCGCGGCGAACGACCAGATTGCCGAAGCCGTGATCGTCGCGCTGAATGAACTGGGCATGCGGTTTCCGCAGGATATATCTTTGGTCACCTACGATGCGCTGAACCTGAACCGCAAGCTGATGCTCGACGTGACTGGCCTCAATCAGCCTTTCTACGAGATGGGGCGAACGGCCGCGAGCCAGCTGATGAAGCTGGTCGAAGGCAAGGAGCTGCTGTCCGTGCAAGGGCAGATTTGCAAGGCGGACCTGAACCTTGGCAGCACGATCGGTCCGGTTCGCTAATGCATTCCGGAGCATGGATCGGCATCGTATAACGGGACCAAGCTTATATGCTTGGTCCCGTTTCTGTATCAACTGTGCTAGTTTTAATCAATTTTTACATGAATATATTGACACAGTTGATGAAATCGAAGTATGATCGGTTTGTAAAAGTAATACAGTAATCCTATTCATGTATCAACAAAGTAACACAGTTTTCGAAAGTCCGGCTTATGCTGGGCAAGAAGACGCGGCTGTCGGCGTTCTGATGCGGCAAGCAGCACGTATCTTCCCGAAGAAATATAAGCGGCCTACGAGCGAGCGAGTATGGAATGCTTATATTTGAAGAAAGCCAGGAAACCGGATTGCACGACTTGTAAGCGCTGTCGCGTGCGTGTTTCATACGCCCGCGCGGCAAACCGAAGCTGACATTTTAAAGGGGGACTCAACAAGTGAACAACCGTTATGGCAAGCTGTCTATTCTTCCGCTCTCTACCGTCATGATCGCGCTGTTGGCAACAGGCTGCGGGAACAATGACAACGGCGGCAACTCAGGAACGAACGCAGGAACGAATGCAGGAACGAACGCAGGGAATACAGCATCGACGAACGCGGGCGGTAATGCAGCTGCGGGAACGAACAACGGCGGCGATGCGAAATCGGGACCGAAAGAGAAGCTCGTCTACTACGGTTTCTCGGAATGGACGTCCGATCCGGCTTACGCGCCGGTGTTCGAAGAACTGAAAGCGAAATTCGAAGAACAGAACCCGGGCTACACGGTGGAATTCCAAAGCGATCCGTGGGGAACATGGGACACCAAATATAAAGTCATGTTCGCCAGCGGCAACGCGCCCGACGTCTTCATCGTGAACAACCCGGACTTCCCGACGTTCGCGAATTCCGGCTACCTGCTCGATCTCGGATCGAAGCTTGACGCCAGCGCGTTCTCGGATTATTTCCCGGGCATCCTCTCCATGTATAAATGGCAGGGCAAGAATATGGCGCTTCCTTATACGACGGACGCGCGCGTGCTGTGGTACAACAAGGACATTTTCACGCAAGCGGGTCTCGATCCGAATAAGCCGCCGACTACGTGGGCCGAATTGCAGCAAGACGCAGCGGCGATCACGAAAGCGACCGACGGCAAAGTGGCAGGCTTCGGCATGGATCTCGGCTTGAAGGAATTCCCGTCGCAAAGCTTGTTCACCGCATCGAACGGCAACATCATCTCGGTCGATGACAGCGGCAAAGTAACGCCGACGGTCAACACGCCTGAATTCAAAGGCTATCTGTCGCTGCTTCAATCGTTGAAGCCTTCGTTCGAGTCGGATTACGCGACGCTCGACCATCTGAAGCTCGGCACGCTGTTCGCGCAGAAGAAAGTCGGCATGGTCATCGCGGGCACTTGGATTACGGATCAGAACGCGGATATCAAAGGCGCATCCTTCGTCGGCCAATCGCTCGTTCCGAAAATGGACGGGGGCGCGCCGGACGGCTCTTTCGGCGGCGGCTTCGGCATTGGCGTATCCGCGAACAGCAAGCATCCCGAACAAGCCATCAAACTCGCGCAGCTGATGACTTCGGTCGACTTCAATGCCCGTACCGTGAGCGACGTGCCTGCGAACAACGCTTCGCTCGCCGTTTCCAAATTCGCGACGGATCCGGCTTATAAAGTGTTCATGGATCAAATCAAATTCGCCAGACAGTCCCAGCCGAAGACGCTCTTCTACAGCGAGATCGATTCCGCGGTCTACGATACTGTATCGAAGGTGCTGGTAGGCAATCAATCGGTCGACGACGCCGTAGCCGATCTGGAAGGCAAGATCAACAAAATCACGACAGCGAAATAACGGGCTGCGCGAACAGGGCAGAAGGAGCTGCAAAGGGACTTCTTCTGCCTTTCCCGCGCAGGCCGGACCGTGCAATGAAACGGCATTCTAGCGGCGGCCGGCGCCATGTCCGGAACTTACGCCTTGGGAGACATGATGATGATACAAAAAGCGAGCTTACGCAGACGGAAATCGATTTTTCGAACGAGCATTCCTTACTTATATGTCCTGCCTTCCATTATCGTAATGGGCTGTTTGCTGGCCTACCCGATGTTCTACAATTTGTATGTCAGCTTGCACCGCTGGCAGCTGGCCCGCCCCGACAAGCCTTTTATCGGATTCGATAATTTCAAGGCGGTCCTGACGGACGAGATCTTCATGAAAGTGATGACGACGACCGTCATTTGGACGGTTGCGGGCGTACTGCTGCAGATGCTCCTTGGTTTGTTCGCCTCGCTGTACGTGGATGAGCGCAGAAGAAGCAAAGGCGTGCTCCGCTCCTTGCTGCTGCTTCCTTGGGTGCTGCCCGGCGTCGTCACCGCTCTCATGTGGAGCTGGATGCTGCAGTCGGATATGGGCATTCTCAATTATATTTTGCAGTCGCTGCATATTACGGACCATCCGATTTCCTGGCTCGGTTCGACGACGCACGCGATGTGGACGCTCGTCTTCGTCAATACGTGGAAGGCGTTCCCGTTCTGGTTCCTCATGCTGCTCGCCGGCTTGCAGGATATTCCGAACGATCAGGTCGAAGCGGCGCGGATCGACGGCGCGAGATGGCTGGGCATCGTCCGCTACGTGAAAATCCCCCATTTGACGCCGATTATCGGCGCGACGGGCGTCATCACGACGATTTGGACGCTCAACTATTTCGACCTCATCTGGGTGACGACGAAGGGCGGACCGATGGACACGACTTCGACGCTGCCGATTTATACGTACCGTCTGGCCTTTGAATTCTTCGACTTCGGCAAGTCCTCCGCGATGGCCATCGTCAGCCTCGTGCTGATCGGCATCATTTGCTCGCCTTATCTGCGCGCCATGCTGAAATCGATTAAGGAGTGAGCACCATGAAAAGCTTAAAAACCGCAGGCAATCTGCTTGTCTTCGCCGTCATTGCAATCGTCATTTTGTTCCCGTTGTACTGGCTGCTCGTCACGTCGCTGAAGCCTTCGGACGAAATTTTCGCCGATCCGCCGACGCTGTTTCCGAAGACGTTCAGCCTGGAGCATTACCGCAACGTCTTCCGCACGTCGGAAATTCCGACGTACTTCTATAACTCCGTCCTGATCACGGCCGTGACCGTCATTGCCGTGCTGGCGATTGCCAGCTTGGCCGCATACAGCATGACCCGCTATAAATTCAAGGGCAAGCTCGCTTATTTCGTCGTCATTCTGTTCGCTCAGGTCATGCCGATCACGACGCTGATCGTGCCGCTCTACGTGATGTGGGGCAAGCTGGATATGCTCAATACGTTTACGAGCTTGATCATGACGTACTGCGCCGTGCTGCTTCCGATGGCGATCTGGCTGCTGACCGGCTATTTCAAAGGCATTCCGAAAGACATCGACGAAGCCGCCACGATCGACGGCTGTTCTTCCTTCGGCATTCTGATCCGCATGGTACTGCCTTTGGCCAGGTCCGGCCTGGTGGCCGTCGGGCTGACGGTGTGCATCACGGTTTGGCAGGAGATCATGGTGTCGATGACGTTCGTCAACACGGACAGCATGCGTACGCTGCCTGCCGGCATCAACAGCTTTATCACCAAATCGGGCATTCAGTGGGGACCGCTCAACGCTTCGGGAATCGTGACGACGCTGCCGGTGCTGCTGATCTTCATCATTTTCCAACGAGCGCTCGTTAAAGGGCTGACGGCCGGTGCGACTAAGGGATAATCGGTAACTAAAGGGTAATAGAAAAAGCGAATCGACAGGTAAGACGGAGGAAACGACGATGCAGTCCAAAGAATGGCTTTATCATATCGAGAAGTGGATCCGGGAGAAGGATCGGTACATCTATCGTACGATCGCTCCGATTCCGTTCGCTTACCGTCCCGCGGACCACTGGGTGCCGCTGGAGGAAGCGCAAAAAGGCGCCTTCATGCCGATCGACGCGGGCATGCGATGGGGCGAGACGTGGATGTACGGCTGGTTCCGGGGGAGCGTCGTCATTCCGGCGGAAGCGGCGGGGGAGCGCATGGAAGCCGTGCTGAACTTCGGTTCGGAGAGCACGGTCTACGTATCCGGCCGGTTGGCGGGCGCCATCGATCTGCAGCATCATGCGATTACGCTGACGCGCCAGGCTGCCGGAGGCGAGACCGTCGAGATCATGGCGGAAGCGTACGCCGGCCATGACCGGGAGCTTCCGGTCAACGGCGAGTCGTATTTGGCCGTCGTCAACGAGGAGCTGTATCAGTTCTTCATCGATCTGAAAGCGCTGCTGCAGCTGCGCAATGGCCTGCCGCCAGCATCGCTGCGCGTCGCTGAAATCGACAAAGCCTTCGTCCGCCTGCTGGCGGAAATGGACTGGGACGCGACCGGCAGCCGCTTGACGGCGATCGCCGAACGCGGCCGAAGCATGCTGAAGCCCTTGCTCGACTGCGTGAACGGTTCTACCGCGCCCAAGCTGTACATGATGGGCCAGTCCCATCTCGATATCGCATGGCTGTGGCCGATGGAAGAGACGAAACGCAAAATCGCCCGGACGATGTCCAATCAGCTCGCGCTGCTCGAGGAATACCCGGAGTACCGGTACGTGCAGAGCCAGCCGTATTTGTTCCGGCTGGTGAAAGAGCTGTACCCGGAATTGTACGGCCGCATCAAGCGGTATGTGGCCGAAGGCCGCATCATTCCGGAGGGCGGCGCCTGGGTCGAGCCGGATACGAATATTCCGAGCGGCGAAAGCCTCATCCGCCAGTTTCTCTATGGCAAGCGCTTCTTCCGCGAGGAGTTCGGCGTGGAGAACGAGATGCTATGGCTGCCGGACGTGTTCGGCTATTCCGGCAATTTGCCGCAGATCATGCGCAAATCCGGCATTCGGTATTTCGCTTCGGTCAAGATGTTCCAGACCTACGATAATGTCGTCGATCCGTTCCCGTACAATACCTTTACTTGGGAAGGCATCGACGGTTCGTCCGTCCCCGTCCATCTGCTCGATTACGGCCCGTTCCCGAATCCGACGGATGTCTCGTACGCGCTCTATCAGTGGAATGAACGGCTGCAGACGGAGTCGGTATCGACGCGTCTCGTTCAATTCGGCTACGGCGACGGCGGCGGCGGCGCCAACCGCGACGATCTGGAGTTTCTGCGCCGGATGGGCGATCTCGAAGGCGTGCCTCGCACGGTCATCGCTTCGCCCATCGAATATTTCGAGGATTTGCAGGAGCGGGCTATGCCGGACGCCCGTTACGTCGGGGAGCTCTACTATCCCGCGCATCGGGGAACGCTGACGTCGCAGGCAAGAATGAAGCAAGGCAACCGCAAGGGCGAGCTCGCGCTGCGGGAAGCAGAGATCTGGGGCACGCTCGGCGCGCTGACGGACGCGGGCGGCGCGGCGTATCCGAAGGCGGAGCTGGACGAGGCATGGCGCGAGTTGCTGCTGCTGCAGTTCCATGATATTTTGCCGGGGACGTCCATTAAGCGGGTCCATGTCGAGGCGGAGCGGGCGTTCGCGGAGCTGCTGGCATCCGCGGGCAGGCTGCGCGAGCGGTCGGTCGAGGCGCTGGCTTCTACGGGACCCGCGAATGCGCGCGGCTGCTGCCTGACGTTGTTCAATTCGCTCCCGTGGGAACGGGAAGCCGTTGTCGAGCTGCCGGGTGGCGGCGCTGCGGCCGATGCTTGGTTAGTCGGCGGCGGGGATGGTGACGGCGCTGGAAGCAGCGGCGGGGTTACGGTGCAGCGGGTACAGGAACGCGCCTATGTGCGGGTGAAGCTGCCGGCCATGGGGTGGATGCCGCTCGCGCAAGCCCTTGAACAAGCGGCCGATGCTTCTAACGCTGCCGCTAGCGCTACGGCTGCCGGTGTGACTGGCGATGCGGTCAGCAGTTTGCGCAGCAGTGCGATCGACGGTTCGCATGGCGTGAAGGCCGCGCCTCATTTGCTCGAGAACGAGCTGCTTCGCGTCACGTTCAATGCATTCGGCGAGATAACGAGCATCTATGACAAAGAAACGGCATCGGAATGGGCGGACGGCCTGTGCAATGAATTCCAGCTATTCCGCGACCAGACGTCGAATTACGACGCTTGGGAAATCGACCGCAGATATGCGGCATCGCGCCTTGAATTGACCGAAGCGGCTTGCATCAGCGCCGTTGCCGAGGGAGCGCTGTTCGGCGCCCTTCGCATCGAACGGCGAATCGGCAATTCCTTCGTTAAGCAGGACATTCGGCTGGCGGCCGGGAGCAGGCGCCTGGAGTTCCATGCCCGCGTCGAATGGCAGGAGAAGCACCGGCTGCTGAAGGTCGGCTTCCGTACGGCGCTCCGCACGACGGAAGTGCTGAACGAAATTCAATACGGCTACATCCGGCGGCCGAACCACGCCTCCCGTCCGCATGACGCGGACCGGTTCGAGGTCAGCCAGCACAAATGGTCGTCCTTGGTCGAAGGCGACCGCTGCTTCTCCTTGCTGAACGACTGCAAGTACGGCATGAATGCCGACGGCGGGGCGATGAACCTGACGCTTCTGCGCGCGCCGACTTATCCGGACGAACGCGCGGACAACGGCATCCACGAGTTCAGTTACGCGCTCCATGTCTGGAACGGCGGCTTCATGAGCAATCCCGTCATCCGGGAAGCGTACGAGCTGAATTGTCCGGTGCTGAGCGCAGCCGGTGAAGCGGCGGAGCGGTTCAGCTTGCTCGACTGCGATAAGCCGAACATCATCGTCGATGCGGTCAAAATGGCCGAAGACGGCTCCGGCGCTTGGGTCGCCCGCCTCTATGAAGCGAAAGGCGCATCGACTCGCGCCGCATTGCGGCTGGGCCTCGACATCGCATCCGCCGCGGAGACGGATATGCTGGAGGACGGCGTCATTTGCCCGGTGCCGGTCGAAGGCAATGCGGTTATGCTGGCGTTCAAACCGTTCGAGGTGAAGACGCTGCGGTTCGTGCCGTAACGTAATAAGCTCTCCATCGCGCGAGCCGGCTGCGGGTACTTCCGTAATGATTCTTATTGAAATGTAACACGATTGAAATCTTATCTTCATCTCGCGTTAATGAAAGGGACCTATAATAGAACTCGACCCCCTTTTTTATAATATACACTTTAGGCCCGCAGCCCGTTGCTGCGGGCCTCTTTTTGTCCGGCGTCGATCGTAGAATGCAGCGGATACGCCTAGCTGGTTCGTTCCATGTAGGCGCTCTCTAAAATGTAACACGATTGAAATCTTATATTCATCTCGCGTTAATGAAGCTTGCCTATAATAGAACTCGACCCCCTTTTTAATATATACACTTTAGACCCGCAGCCCGTTGCTGCGGGTCTCTTTTTGTTCTCAGCCCGGTCATGGCCGGCATCCGTCGAGCTGGGGCAGAGTCTTGAGAATTTTTTCCATTTATTCGATTTATTTCGACAAAAACCCACAATGAGCATCAACGAATCAACATGAGTTTCCGATAATAAAAGTATCAGTTCTAAGGGGGTATTCACCGCATGGTAACCAACTGGAAGGTTCGTACGAAATTGCTTGGCGGGTTCTCTGCCGTCATCTTGATGTTCGTCGCGTCTCTTGCATTCACGATTGTGTTCATTAACGGAATCAAGCATTCGTCCGGCGAGCAATCGGCTAGAGTATCGGAAGAAACGAGTGCGTTTTCTCTCAAAAACGACGTCGGAATGCTCTATAGCGATCAAGCGGACGTGATCATTAACGAGAGCCAAAGCTCGGCGGATCAACTTTCTTCGATGCTCGCGGCGTTCAAGGAGAAGCTGGATGCTTTCGCAAGTACCGCGGACACGCCTCGGGAGCAGGCATGGATGCAAGAACTGAAGCAAGCCTTCGAAGGCTATGCGGGTACCTCGGCCGAAGTGTTGACTGCATTCAACCAGAAAGACGCGACGCCGGCAGAACAATTGAGCAAGCAATACCGTGAAATTGACGATAGAAGCGATGGCTTCAAAGAAACGATGTTTCAGAACTTGGATCTCCTGAGCCAGTCTTATAGTCAAGAATTCGCCGCTTCCAATGTGAAGCTGTCCAAAGATATTACGCGCACGATCAGCATCTCCGCTTCGATGAGCGCGATTGCCGCCGTCCTCGGTTTGGCGCTCGCCCTCTTCATCGGGAGCCGGGTGGGTACGCCGATCGTGCGCCTCGCCGGTTCTGCCAGGCGGGTGGCGGAAGGAGATCTGACGGAGACGATCTCGTTCCGTAAGACCAAGGATGAGCTCGGAGAGTTAAATGCCAGCTTCCAAGGTATGGTCGGCAACCTGAAAAGCCTGTTGTCGGACATCGACACCCAGGCCGGGCATGTCGCCGCGTCTTCAGAAGAGCTGACTTCCAGTGCCGAGCAGTCCACGCAGGGCAGCTGGCAGGTTGCGAAGGCGATCGAACAAGTAGCTGCCGGGGCGAAGGTGCAGGACAAAGCATCCGAGGAGACCGTTCGCGCGATGGAAGAGATGGCGATGGGCATTCAGCGGATCGCGGAATCTTCCGTTTCGATCTCGGAGGAGTCGGCCGATGCGTCGGACAAGGCCAGGGACGGCGGGCAATCGGTTGAACGTGTCGTCAGCCAGATGGCTTCGATTCGGACGTCGGTCGATACTCAGCTTGCTGTCGTGACGAAGCTAGAGGCGGAATCCCGCGCCATCGGCGAAATTACCGGAAGCATCAGAGGGATAGCAGGGCAGACGAACCTGCTTGCGCTTAACGCCTCCATCGAAGCGGCGAGGGCCGGCGAGCATGGCAAGGGCTTCGCGGTCGTCGCGGCGGAAGTGCGCAAGCTGGCGGAGCAGTCGGACGCATCAGCTGAGCAAATTACGGGTTTGATCGAGTCGATTCGGCAAGGGGTTGACGAAGCGGTACTTGCGATGAGAGCGGGCAAAGAGGAAGTGCGGATCGGCATGAGCCGGGCGGAGGAAGCAGGCAGCACGTTCGCGCTGATCTCGGAATCGGTCAACCGGATCGTGGACCAGGTGAGGGAGATGTCCGCCGTCGCCGAGCAGATGTCGGCCAGCGCCGAGGAAATATCGGCATCCGTGGTCGAACTGTCCGGCGTCGCCAAAGAGACGGCCAGTTCGACCCAAAGCGTAGCTGCCAGCACGGAGGAGCAGCTTGCCATCATGCAAGAGGTAACTGCTTCTTCGGCTCATCTAAGCCAACTGGCGGTGTCGATGCAGGAAGCGATAGCGAAATTCAAAATGTAATGTCTTCGCTGGCGATCATATCGACCTTGTCCTGCTTGAATAAGGCGGCTCCTGAAATTGGGAGCCGTTCTTGTTTGGAGCGTCTGATATACTTATGGTCGATGCACGACTAGATGCATGAATCAATCAGGGGGATTTGATTAGGATGAAAGGTTTCTCGCTCTTATTGGTAAAAACAGTCGCGGTGGCGATGCTGGGCATTGCGGCGCTGCAATGGCCAAGCGCGCATGCGGAATCAGGCACGCCGGCAGGCTGGAAGGCGATCGCGGTGGGCACGACGCACAGCTTGGCGATCAAAGAAGACGGCACGGTCTGGCAGTGGGGAGACATCACGACCTACGGGGCGTCCGGAGTGCCGGAAACGAATCTGACGGCGCTTATTCCCGAGCAGGTGCCCGGGCTGCATGACGTCATCGCGGTCGCGGGCGGACAAGTGCATTCCCTTGCGCTGGAAAGCGACGGAACCGTATGGTCATGGGGCGGTAACGGCGGCGGAATGGTGGGAGACGGAACGGAAGACAGCCGGCCGCTCCCGAAGCAAGTGGAGGTGCTGACGGACGTGGTCGCCATCGAGGCCGACTGGACTCGGAGCTTCGCCGTTAAAGCCGATGGAAGCGTATGGGGATGGGGAGGTTTTTACTATGAAGATGCCGATGGCGAATTCCGTCATCCCGATGTCCCGGTACAATTAGTTGGCTTGCAAGGGATAACTGCGATTTCCTCCGGATACGGCAGCTTCGTGGCGCTGAAGAAGGACGGCACCGTATGGCAGAGATTGGATACGATGACGCAGCTTCCGGGCATTCAAGATATCGTCCAAGTCGCTGTCGGAGCCGAATTTACGTACGGGTTGAAAAGAGACGGAACGGTGTGGTTCTGGGGGTCGGACGGCATAGGAACGGCCGGCGGCGTCTCCGTGGATAACGATTCGGCCGCGCGCATGCTCGAAGGCGCGAGAGACGTCGTTGCGATCCAGGCATCGGCCGGCGGACCGCTCCTGTTGAAGAAGGACGGCACCGTGTGGGCGTCCGGCGTCAACTCGGGCGGACAGCTTGGCATCGGCTCTTTCAAATCCAGCGATAAGCTTGTGCAAGTTATCGGACTCAAGAAAATCAAAACCATCGCGGCGCACGGCCTGGGCGTCCGCTCCATGGCGATTCGCGCCGACGGAACGCTGTGGTCCTGGGGAATCGGCTATAACGGCGACGGGTCGAAAGGGTATAAAACGACCCCGGTCGGCGTAGCGAGCTATGCGAATGAAATGCTGGAGAAGGACCCGATTTTCGTGCAGATCAACGGGAAGACGCTGCGATTCGATCAGCCGCCGGTCAATCTGAACAATCGGACGATGGTGCCGCTCAGAGCGATTTTCGAAGCGATGGGCGCCGAATTGAAATGGGAGGCTGCGACATCGACGATCACGGCCCGCAAAGGCTCGACGACGATCGTGCTGCGCGTCGGGAACGCCGTCGGCCAGGTGAATAACGCGAAGGTTAAACTCGACACGCCTCCGGCGATCATCGGGAATCGCGCGCTTGTGCCGCTGCGGTTCATTGGCGAAGCGCTGGGAGCGAAAGTCGGCTGGGACGGAAGCAGCAAGACGGTTTCCATCGCGACGGCAGCTTGATTGCAAGATAAGCGCAACTGAATAAACGTCATAACCACGCAAAGGCTGTCGGAGAGTTTGTACTCCGGCAGCCTTTGCTGTTTCTCCGCGCTTACCCGCACATACCCGCGCATATCCGCGCAGAAGCTATTCCCAGCCCGCCCGGTCCTGCCAAAGCAATGTCACAAAAGGAGCAGCCAAAAGTCATAAAAACAGCTTTGGGAGCGCGCCGATTTTCATATACTTAAAGGATAGCCGGGCCTAGGCCCGCGAGAGAGGCCCCCGGAAAATGCTGCCCTCCTGACAATGCCGAAGACTTGCTGATAAGATAGAATGACATGCATTTCCCGCCGCGCCGCATAGAAGCAAGAGAGGGGTTCCCCGTGCGCAGGGGCAACGACGCCGTATGATGAGAACGAAAACGCTCGGTTCCCGGCTGGTGATCCTGTTCGCCGCCGTCACGGTTCCGCTTCTATTGATGCTGTATTTGGCCGGCGACTATGCCAAGAAAGTCGTGCTGACGCAGGTCGCGAATTCGTACCAGAACCTGGTCAACTCGAACTTGAACATGATCGACCGCAGTCTGGACGACATTACGCTCAACATGGTCGATATCGTCAATCACGATGATAATTTCCGGCTGTTCGAGCAGCCCGGCTTGTCGGGCTCGGATTCGTATTTTGCCGAGATGGAGCTCATCAAGCGGAACGATTACTACCAATCCTACTACCATACCGTCGATATGTTCTTCGTCTATTCCAAGCCGAACGATCAGCTGGTATCGACCAATCTGACCGGCGAGGCGGCACCGTATTACGAGGTCGTCCGGCAGTGGCTGACCGATTCGTTCAGCCATGCCGACAGCTTGAAGAAGGCGATGTACAAATGGTCGGTCATCCATATCGCGGACCAGTATTTCCTCTACCGCATCGTCAGCGACGACGATACCAACAACGCTTATATCGGGGCGTTGATCAATATCAACAGCCTGCGGACGCCGCTCGGCAATCTCGATTTGCGCGAGGGCGGAGGGATTCTGTTCACGGGCGATGACGGAACGGTGCTGTCCAATCCCGCGGCGCCGTTGGATAAGCTGAAGCGTTTGCCGGCCGAGCGGCTGAGCAAGAATCGCGCGTTCACCTACGCGAACGGCAAGACGAAGCTGCTGATCGTCAGCAGCCGCTCCCGCAACGTGGGCGTCCACACGGCTGTCGTCATTCCGAATTCCGAGCTGCTGCGGGGGCTCGACGCCTTCCAGACGCTCACCTATCTGCTGCCGCTCATCGTGCTGGCGATTCTGATCGTGTACGGGTTTATTTTCCGCAGCCTGATCTTCACGCCGATTCTTCAATTGCTCGGGGCGATCCGCCGCATCAAGGAAGGGAATATGAGCACGCGGCTGCCGGCTTCCGGCACCGTTGAATTCAACATTATCAACCATACGTTCAACGGCATGGTCGAGGAAATCGTCGATCTCAAAATCGGCGTCTACGAGGAACGGCTGCGCGCGCAGAAGGCGCAGATGAAACAGCTGCAGCTGCAGATCAACCCGCATTTCTTCCTGAACACGATGAATATTATTTTCCAGCTGGTCGATTTGAAGCGGTATGAGCTGGTGAAGAAGACGGTCCGTCACCTCGTGCAGTACTTCCGGTTCATGATGGGCGTGAAGCGGGATACGATTACGCTGGAGGAGGAGATGGCGCATATCCGCAACTATTTGGAAATCCAGAAGATGCGCTATCAGGAGTCGTTCATCTACAGCATCGACATTCCGGAAACGTTGAAAGCGCTGCGGCTTCCGTCGCTGTTCGTGCAGCCGTTCGTGGAGAATGCGATGATTCACGGGATGAGTTTGCAGAACATGCCGTTCCGGCTCGATATCGCGGCGACCAAGCTGGACGGTTCCGAGGAGGGCATTCTGATCGAAGTGCGGGACAACGGCAAAGGCTTGTCGGAGGAGAAGCTTCAAGAGTTGAACGCGGTTCATTATGCGCCGGAATCGGAAGACGGCAGCATTGGCATCTGGAATGTGAAGCAGCGGATGGCGATGCATTACGGCGACAAGGCAAGGATGGCCGTGCTGGCCAATGAGCCGAGAGGAACAATCGTTAGGCTGCTGCTGCCGGCGGCATCCGCGGAGGAAGGGAGCGAACGCGATGTATAACATGCTGATCGTGGACGACGAGAAATTCGCCGCCGAAGGCATTCTGCACTGCCAGGATTGGCGGGCGCACGGCATTGCTTCGGTATGGATGGCGGGCAGCGCCGTCGAAGCGAGAGCGATTCTACTGGAGAGCCGGGTGGACATTCTTGTCTGCGATATCGAGATGCCCGACGAGGACGGCTTGTCGCTGGTGCGCTGGGCCAAAGAATATTCCGCGCATACGGAGGCGGTCTTCCTGACCTGCCACAGCGAGTTTGCGTATGCGAAGGAAGCGTTCCAGCTGAAGAGCTTCGATTATTTGCTCAAGCCGGTGGACAGCGAGGAGCTGGCAGGCGTCGTGTCGCAGATGGTCGGCGTCATTCAGGAACGGGAGGAGCGGTCGCGCCATACGGAGCTGTACCGGGAGTACCGCGATTTGTGGAGCAGGCAGCAGCCGCTGCTTGCCGAGCGGTTCTGGCAGGATCTCCTGTCGCGGCGGATTTTGTCGTTCGGCGATTTCCTGGAGCGGGCGATGAAGGATGCGCAGCTGCAGCTGCTTCCCGGGGAGCGGGTGCTGCCGGTGCTGATCAGCATCGAGGAATGGAAACGGCAGCTGCCGGAGCGCGACCTCGACATGATGCTCTATGCAGTGAAGAAATCTGCGGAGGAATTGCTGCTGGCCGGGCGGCGCGGGCATATCGTGACGGACAAGGACGGCGTGCCTTTCGTCATGGTTTACGCGGCGGAGGCAGAACAGGCCGCGCTCGGAGCCGAGCATTGGGCGGCGGCTGGCAGCCGGTTCATTGAGGCGTGCAGCCAATATTTCTATTGCCAAGTTTCCTGCTACGTTGGCTATTCGGCCGATGTCCACGACGCGCCCGAATGCTGCGATCGGCTGCGCGATATGGAGCGGAGTAATTTGACGAGCACCCATGCCGTGCATGTGTACCGTCCTGCCGCCGTTCCTTGCGCTGCCGCCATTTCCGATACCGCTGCGGCGGATGCGGCGGAGGCCGCGGATTTGTCGGAGCTGCCGGGCTATATGCTGGGCGGCCAGAGGGAGAAGGCCGTCTTGTTCGTTCAGCGCGTCTGCGGCGACCTCGAGCGCGCATCGGCGCTGCAGCCGAAGCAGCTGGAGAGGTACTATCACGATTTGCTGCAGGCGATCTACCATTTCCTCGGGCTGAAGGGGCACAGTATTCATCAAATCCCGAACGCGTCGATATGGATTTCGATGCCGATTCGCAGCTTGGCGCAATACAAGCATTGGGCGATCAATCTCGTATCCGCCGTGATGGATGCCGTGCGGGAAGAGAGCGAATCCGGCGGCTTCGTCCAGCAGGCGCTCGCTTTCATGAAGGCGGGCGTCGAAGAAGCGATCTCGCGCGAAGACGTTGCCGCGCATGTGCGTCTGAATCCCGCTTACTTGTCGCGCCTCTTCAAGAAGGAAACCGGCAAGAACCTGATCGACTACCTCATCGAGATCAAGATGAAACGGGCCAAGCAGCTGCTGGATACGACGAACATGACGGTCAGCATGATCGCCCAGCAGGTGGGCTACGCGAACTTCTCGCATTTCACGAAGACGTTCCGCAAGTATTACGGGGTCAATCCCCAGGAGCACCGGAGCGGACGGGGACAGTCGCAATAACGAAGAGGGGGACTTGTGCCGATAGCCAGCACAAGTCCCCCTCTTCTGTTCGGTGCCTCTATGAAATGCGCTCGATGCTGTGCCAATGAAGCCAATGAATCTAAAGAAGCTAAAGAATCTAATGAAGCCAATGAATCGAGCGCGAACTACTCTTGCAGCTCCGACAAGGAAACCGCGCGCTGCTCCGCCGCGGAGATATAAGCCGCTTCCATGACGCGCGTCAAATCGGTGGCCAGCTCGTTATTCTCGGCAGGCTGCGTATCGTTCATGATATGGCCGACCCATTGCTCGATGGCCGTAGGCAGGTTCGGAACATGCTCGATGGTTACCCATTCCTGCTGCTCCAGCTTGTTGCTGCGAACGCGAATGACGTCATCCGGCAGCCCGTAGAGCAGCGTGCCTTCCGTACCATGAACTTCAATGCAGAACGGGGAGTGCGGGGTGACATAGCCGGTTTCGAGGATCCCGACAGCGCCGTTCTCGTAACGAAGCGTTACCGTCGCGTTGTCTTCGACCTCTTTGCCGGTCACGTAGCCGAAGCTGGCGCTGACGCTCTGCGGCAAGCCGAGAAGGTAGCGAGTCAGATAAACCGGGTGGCAGCCCAGGTCGATCAGCGCGCCGCCCTGGCATTGCTCGCGGTTATAGAAATGGTCCGGCAGCCAATTGCCGGTCGTTCCGTTATGCGCATTGCGTACGCGGACTTGCGTCAGTTGGCCGAAAATGCCGGAATCGATCAGCCCTTTAATCGCGGGCGTATAGCGCTCGTTCAAGCGGAACATCGAGACGGTGAATTTGACGCCGGCTTCGCGCACGGCCGCTTTGATTTCGTTCACTTCTTTCAGCGTGGCCGCAACCACCTTCTCCGTGAAAATATGTTTGCCCGCGCGAGCGGCCTTCACCATGACATCGCGGTGCATATTGGTCGGCGCGTCTACGACGACGGCGTCGATATCGGTACGGGCCAGCAGTTCATCCAAATCAGCGAAGAACGGTACGCCCAATTGGTCGGCGATTTCTTGTCCGCGGGCAGGAAGCTCGTCCCAGATCGCGGCTACTTCCAGGTTGGGGTTGGCTTGCACTTGGTTGGTGTAATCCCAGGCATGTACATGCCAATAGCTGAGCATTGCTACGCGAATCATAAATGTAATTCCTCCTAATAAATGTGGATGATAGGAGCGACCGACGGTGTACGATCCTCCAGCTCTAATTATGGGACAAGACCCTCCGGCAGCACAATTGAAATCGCGCTGGGATTGATAATTGTACATAGGGATCGGACGCGTGCTCTTCTTCGAATACGTGCTAGATTTACAGACAAAAAGCGACTCAGAGCCTTCGCTCTGTGGTAGAATGAGATTGAAAAAAATGTCGAATTTTGACGCTAGAATAAGAGATTCACTTACGAGGGGTGTTAACGTGCGCAGATCGGGTTCAAGAGTTGTTGCAATGCTCATTTGTTTTTTATTGATTTTTGGCATGCTGCCTCAGATGAAGGCAGCGGCGGCCTCCGCTTCGCTTCCTGGCGACCAAAGCAGCGCCATTCCAAGCGGACCTGTTACCGGGCTTGCTTACGGCAACGGAACGTTCGTCGGGGTAGGGTATTACGGTAAGATTTTGCGATCGGACGATGGGCGTAATTGGCAAATGGCTGCCGATAAAACGAAGCTTGACGTGACCTATACGAGCGTTACGTTCGGCAACGGCGTATTCGTCGCCGTCGGCTATGAAGGGGCGATCATGACGTCGCCGGATGGCTGGAACTGGACGCAGCAAGCCTCCCCGGTGACGAGCAGAATCGCCAAAGTCGATTATGTTGCCGCATCCGGAATCAATCAGTTTTTCGCGGTAACCGCAGGGGGCAAGCTGCTCACGTCATCCAATGGGGCAGCATGGATCGTGAAAACGATCGGAGGCAGTGATCTGACCGCAATCGCATCGAACGGCAGCGTGGTTGTCATCGGCGATGCTGCGGGGCATGTCCATGCCTCGAGCAACGGGACGAACTGGACGGATCAGAAGCTTTCGGGCTCGGCTTTTTTCATTAACTCCATTCTGTCGCTCAACGGTCGTTTCTACGCCAATGACCCTATTGCGGGGACGCTTACGTCAACGGACGGTTTAGGGTGGTATAACATATCGCTCGGCGGCGCGGGCCAAATTTTTGCCGGGCTGTATGACGGGAACAGCTACTATTTATTTGGCTATGACGGCAGCTCGCAGGGAGGCGTGTTCACGTCCGCGAAGTCGGATGGCGTCAATTTCGCGCGGCAGCTCAAAAGCGAAACGATGACTGTGCAGCAAGGGCTGTATGCGGAGGGCGTCTACGTAGAGGCGGGCAATGACGGCGTGGTCACTTCGACCGACGGCAGCCAATTTACTTATGCGTATGGCGGTGAGTTCACCGGAGTCGTATATAATGGCGCCTATTATATCGCAGCGGGGAAACACGGCAACGACGGAATCGTGATGACCTCGCCCGATTTCGTCAACTGGACGCCGCTCAGTTTGCCGTTGATTCCGGCACTGAAGTCGATCGCTTATGGAGGCGGCAGGTATGTTGCCGTAAGCGATTGGCCCGGTTCGGTCATTGAATCGGCCGATGGCGTTACTTGGGGCGCAGCGGTTGAAGTGGATCAAGATGCGGGCTTCAGTTCGGTCGCGTTCGGCAACGGCGTCTTCGTCGCGGTCGACGAGATCGGATCGATTTATAGATCGACGGACAGCGCCAGCGGCTGGAACTTGGTTCGCTCGGATGCGGTCAATTATTATTCGCTGCGCACGGTTTCGTATTCGGCCGGATTATTCTATGCCGTCGGCGACGGGGGGACGATTCTCCAGTCTAGCGACGGCGTGGCATGGACTTCTGCGCCGAGTGCGCCAAGCGCCACAACGTTTAACAAATATATCCCGCAGCAAGCGGACATTCCGTATTCCTTATTGAACAGCAGCGGCTTTACATTGCTGCAGGTCAGCAGCCAAGGCAGCCTGCTGCAAGCGGGAACGGATTATACGTTTAACGCCGGAACCAACATCGTTACGTTCAGCAAAAGTTATTTGGCGGGACTGGACAACGGCTGGCACAGCTTCGATTTCCATTTGAGCAATCAAGTATTCGAACGATTGGCCGTCAACGTGACGAACACGGCGCCCGCCCTGCCGCAAGTCACGGGCGCGACGATGTCGCCGTACGGAACCGTCGCTTCGTGGAATAGTGTCGCTAACGCGGTCGGTTACGACGTGCAGATGTATCGCAACGGCTCCGTATGGGGCGGAGCGGTCTCTCTAGGAGCCGGCGCATCGAACTGGGATTTTCAGGCGGCGATGCTTGCCGGCGGTCCAGCCGATTATAAGGTGAAAGTAACGGCCAAAGGGGATATCGTCAATTTCGTTGATGGTCCGCAATCGGCTGAATCTAACCTGCGAACCATTTTTAAGACGCCGACCGAGGACGGGACGGCGGACAAGGCAGGCACGACGCAGCATGCCAATTTCAACATTGTCGTCAATGCTACTGACGGGGCTTCTGCGACAGCGCAAAAGTCTGGCGTCAACGTGCTGCGTTCGGTGACGAGCGTAGCGGCTAGCGGCGGCAAAGCGATGCTACCGATCGACATCGCTAAGCTATCGGAAGGCGCCAACGATATCGTGATCGCTCTGAAGGATGGGGCGGGCAACTATTCCGAAGCATTGACGGTATCGTTAACGAGGGATACGAAGCCGGTCGGAACGGCGGCAGCCCAGACGACGAATGAAGATACGGCGCTGAATGGAACGCTGGGCGCAACGGTCTACAATATAGACGGAACGCGGACGGCGACGTTTGCCAAAGCTTCCGAGCCCGCGCACGGCACATTGACCGTGAACGGTGCAACCGGCGCGTATACGTACACGCCGGCCAGCAACTATTTCGGAAGCGACAGCTTTATCTTTACGGTGAACGACGGCGCCTATGCATCGGCTCCGGCAACCGTCAGCATCACGGTGAATGCCGTGAATGATGCGCCGACGGCCGCGGGCGCCACGGAAACGACAGCCGAGGACACGCCGCTGGTCGGTACATTGATCGGAGCGGACGTCGATACGGGCTCGACGCTGACATTTGCGAAAGCGACCGATCCTGTCCATGGCACATTGATCGTGAATAGCGCAACCGGCGCGTATACGTATACGCCGGCCAGCGACTACAACGGCAGCGACAGCTTCACGTTTACGGTGAGCGACGGCGTCTTGACGACGGCTCCGGCGACGGTGAACATTACGGTGACGGCGGTGAACGATGCTCCGACGGGCATCTCCGCTACGGACGTGACCGACGAGGACACGGTGCTGACCGGCACATTGCACGGATCGGACATCGACACGGCAGGTTCGGCACTGACATTCGTTCTAGCTGCCGCTCCCGTGCATGGCGAGGTCTCCATAGACGAAGCAACCGGCGACTTCACGTACACGCCGGCAAGCAATTACAACGGAAACGACAGCTTCACCTTCAGGGTGAACGATGGCGTATTAACATCGGCTCCGGCAACGTTCACCATTGGGGTGAACGCCGTAAATGACGCACCGACGGCCGAGGGCGCCACGGAAACGACAGCCGAGGGCACGCCGCTGACCGGTATGTTGGTCGGAGCGGACGTCGATACGGGTTCAACGCTGACATTTGCGAATGCGGCCGATCCTGCCCATGGCACATTGATCGTGAATAGCGCGACCGGCGCGTATACGTACACGCCAGCCAGCGACTATAATGGCAGCGACAGCTTCACCTTCACGGTGAGCGACGGTACATTGACTTCGGCTCCGGCAACGATCGATATTACGGTGATCGCCGTGAACAATGCGCCGACGGGCACTCCGGCAGCGGCAACGACCGACGAGGACACGGCGTTGACCGGCACCTTGACCGGGACGGACGTGGACACGGCGGCTGCGTCGCTGACGTTCGCGAAAGCTGCCGATCCTGCGCACGGAACGTTGACAGTCGAGGCGAATGGCGCGTACACGTACACGCCGGCCAGCAACTACAACGGCAGCGACAGCTTCACCTTTACGGTGAGCGACGGCGAATTCGCCTCGGTTCCGGCAACGATCAGCATTACGGTGAACCCCGTGAACGATGCGCCGGCGGGAACGGCGGCATCGGAAACGACAGCCGAAGACACGGCGCTTAGCGGCACATTGACCGGAACGGACGCGGAGACGGCGGCAGCGTCCTTGACCTTCGCGAAAGCGACCGATCCTGAGCATGGCACACTAACCGTAAATAGCGCATCCGGCGCCTATACGTATACGCCAGATGGCGATTACAGCGGCAGCGACAGCTTCACCTTCACGGTGAGCGACGGCGAATTAACGTCGGCTCCGGCAACGATCAGCATAACAGTGACGGCCATTAATGATGCGCCGACAGCTACGGCAGCATCGGAAACGACAGCCGAGGATACGGCGTTTAGCGGCACATTGAGCGGAACGGACGTGGACACGGCGGCAGCGTCGCTGACGTTCGCGAAAGCGGCCGATCCCGCCCATGGGACGGTGACAGTCGAGGCGAATGGCGCGTACACGTACACGCCGAATCATGATTATAGCGGAAGCGACAGCTTCACCTTCACGGTGAGCGACGGTGCAGTAACGTCGGCACCGGCGACGATCGGCATTACGGTGAATCCCGTGAATGATGCGCCAGCTGGTACGGACGCATCGGCAACGACAGCCGAAGACACGGCGCTCAGCGGCACATTGAGCGGAACGGACGCGGAGACGGCGGCAGCGTCTCTGACGTTCGCGAAAGCGACCGATCCTGAGCATGGCGAGGTTACCGTAGATGAAACAACCGGCGCGTACACGTACACGCCAGCAAGCAACTACAACGGCAGCGACAGCTTCACCTTCACGGTGAGCGACGGTGCATTAACGTCGGATCCGGCGACGATAAGCATTACAGTGACGGCTGTGAACGATGCGCCAAGCGCAACGGCGGCATCGGCAACGACAGCCGAAGACAAAACGCTGAACGGTACTTTAACTGGAACAGACCCGGATACAGGAGCGACGTTGACATTCGCTAAGGCATCCGAGCCGGCGCACGGCACAGTGACAATCAACGAAACGACTGGCGCATACACGTATAAGCCGGCACACGATTATAATGGCAAGGACAGCTTCGATTTCACAGTGAGCGACGGCACACTCACTTCGGCTGCTGCTACAGTGAGCATCACTGTGAAAGCGGTAAGCGAGTCGTCGAATGACACGACGCCAACGACAGACAATGAACCTAGCCCAGCGACGGTGGAAGTATTCGTGAACGGAAAAGCCGTGAAGATCGGAACGGCTACGACGGCGAATGCGAACGGCCGATCGGTTACGACGATTTCGGTTGACGCAGCAAAGCTGGAAGAACTGCTTGCGGACGAGGGTCTCAATGCCATCATTAAGATTGCTGTTGCCGGGAAATCCGACGTTGTGGTCGGAGAGCTTAACGGACAGACAGTTCAGCTTATGAAGCAAAAGCAATCGGTTATTAAAATCCAAACAACGAGCGGCTCTTACGTACTGCCGGCGGAACAAATCGACATGAACGCATTGTCCGGGCAGTTAGGACAAAATATCGAGCTTAAGGATATCAAACTGCACATTGAAATTGCTAAGCCGACGACAGCAGAGCTTGAAATGATCGAGAACGCGGTGCGCGCGGGAGCATTCACGCTTGCAGCTCCTCCGCTCGAATTTACAGTCAAAGCCGTTTACGGCGACAAGAGCATCGAAGTATCGAAGTTCAACGGTTATGTAGAACGAATCATTGCCCTGCCAGAGGGCGTAGATCCGAGTGAAGTAACGACGGCCATCGCCATAGATTCGGATGGAACCCTAAGACATGTACCGACCCAGATCGTGCAAATCGACGGGAAGTACTATGCCAAGGCAAACAGTCTAACGAACAGCATTTATGCTGTCGTCGCGCATGCGGTGACGTTCACGGACGTTGAACATCATTGGGCGAAGGATGCCGTGAATGACATGGGCTCGCGAATGATTATTAGCGGCATCGGCAATGGATTATTTAGCCCCGATCGGGACATTACACGCGCGGAGTTTGCGGCGATCATGGTAAGAGGACTAGGGCTCAAGCTTGAGGAAGGGGCAAATTCGTTCTCGGATGTCAAAGTTTCGGACTGGTACAGCAGTGCCGTCAACACCGCGTATGCGAACAAGTTGATTAACGGATTCGAAGACGGGAAGTTCCACCCGATGGACAAAATTACACGTGAACAAGCGATGGCGATCATCGCCAAAGCGATGGAAATGACAGGTCTTCGTGCAGATGATCAGACTGCCAGCGCCGAGCAGATGCTGCATGCCTTCACGGATGTGAACAGCGTCGCGGCATGGGCACAAGCTAGTCTAGCCGACTGCTTGCAGGCAGGTATTGTTACAGGCAGAACTGCCACGGAGCTTGCGCCGAAGGCGAACATGACGAGAGCGGAAGTTGCCGCGATTGTACAGCGGCTTCTGAAGAAGTCTGATCTCATTTAATGTAAACAAAGTCGAATTTCATTAATGAACATGAGCTGTTCTGGAGCGCATTTGCTCTCTTAATCGCTCTAGCGAGCAAAGGGCAATTGCAGGGTTTAATCCCTGGCAATTGCCCTTTTTATTATGGCGGGCGAATGTACCCTTATATTACTCCGCCTCTCTCTCCTTCTGCCATGCCTCATGCAAGCTGTCGAACTTCGCGAACACCTCATCGCGATCCTTGATATTCCCCGTGTAGAAATCCTTCACCTGCGATACGATCCGCTTCAATTGCAGCAGGGCCGTTCTGTCTTCGCTGGTCAAAGGCGTCGTTTTCTTGAGTGCATCCCCATAGCCGTTCTGCCAATCGAGATACCAGAAGAAAATATCGTTCATCGTCGACGCATCTTGGTATTGCTCTTGTCGATACTCTCAATCGCCTGCGCGGACGTGTTCAAATAATAGGCGGCCATCGACGAAGAACGCGCCAGGTGAATGTCTCTTGTCTCCCGTTCTTGATGCAGCTGCCAGCTTCAGCGGGGCGCAGTCCAATTTCTTGCAGACCCGGCATGCCGAACGAATCGGGTCACAAAACGACTACGCGCAGGTGACAAAAACGGCGGTTTCCCTTCCCCGCAGCCGCTAAGATTAAGACATCAAGTTTCAAGCAATAAGCAATTAGCTTCAAGTTTAAAGTTTCAATCACAAGCATCAAGCAACTGGAGGTGTCCCCCTTTGGCGACTGGGAAGCAAACGACGATAGCACTGGAGAAGGGATGGGGGAGCAAGGCCGGGCGGAATCCGCTGCGGAAGCTTTGGAAATACAGGGCGCTGTGGATTCTTGCGCTGCCGGGCATGCTGCTGCTGCTGGTCAACAATTATTTGCCCATGTTCGGCATCTTCCTGGCGTTCAAGGACTTGAACTTCGCGAAAGGCATCTGGGGCAGCGCGTGGAACGGCCTCGACAACTTCAAGTTCATGTTCACCACGAACGATATTTGGTACACGATCGGCCATACGATCGGCTATAACCTGGTCTTTCTGGTCGTGAATACCGTGCTTTCCGTGCTCGCGGCGCTGCTCCTGAACGAGGTCAAGAACCGCGCGATGTCCAAGTTTTATCAGAGCACGATGCTGCTGCCGCATTTCATATCCATGGTCGTGGTGGCGTACCTGGTGTTCGGCTTCCTTAATCCGGATCTTGGCTTCATTAACAAATCCGTTCTGGAGCCGCTCGGACGCGAAGGCATCTCGTGGTACATGGAACCGCAGTATTGGCCGTCCATTCTGACCGTCGTGAACATTTGGAAATCGGTCGGCTTCGGCTCGATCATCTACCTGGCAACGATCGTCGGCATCGACAAGGAGTATTACGAAGCGGCCATGCTCGACGGGGCCGGCAAATGGAAGCAGATGACCAAGATTACGCTGCCGTTCCTCGTCCCGGTCATCATTATCCTGACGCTGCTCGCGATCGGTCGCATCTTCAGCGCCGACTTCGGCTTGTTCTACCAGGTGACGATGAATTCGGGCATGCTCAAGAGCACGACGGAAGTCATCGATACGTACGTCTACAACGCGCTGCTCGTCTCGGGCGACACGAACCTGGCTTCGGCGGCCGGCCTGCTGCAATCCGTCGTCGGTTTCGTGCTGATCGTGTCGGTCAACTGGATCGTGAAACGAATCAGCAGCGACAAGGGTTTATTCTAGGAGGGAGCGAGCATGCTGGACAATAACCGGACCCATCCGGTCATCACGATCGTATTCATTCTGAGCAGCCTGGCCTGCCTCATTCCGTTCTGGCTCATTCTCATGGTTTCGTTATCGGGGCAGAATGCGCTGGCGAAATACGGCTACAGCTTCTGGCCGAGGCAGTTCGATCTCGTAGCGTACCGGTTTCTTGCCCATGACGCGGAGCCGATTCTGCGATCCTTCGGCGTCTCGATCGTCGTTACGGCGATCGGGACGGTGCTGAGCCTGCTCATTACCTCGGCGCTGGCATACTCGCTGTCGCGGCATGATTTCCCGTATCGCGGCGCCATCAGTTTGTTCGTGCTCGTCACGATGCTGTTCGGCGGCGGACTGCTGCCCTGGTATCTGGTCTACACGAAATTCCTTCATTTGCAAAATACGCTGCTCGCCCTGATCGTCCCGGGACTGCTCGGCGCGTTCAACGTCTTCATCATGCGGACCTACTTTACGACCAGCATCCCGCCGTCGCTGATCGATTCCGCGCAAATCGACGGCGCGAGCGAGTACCGCACGTATTTCAATGTCATCCTTCCGCTGTCGCTGCCGGTGCTGGCCACGATTGGTTTATTCACGATCGTCGGCTACTGGAACGACTGGTTCACGAGCTTGGTGTTCATCAGCAGCGATAAGCTGTACAACTTGCAATATTTCTTGTATAACACGTTAATGAACGCCCAGTATTTGCAGACGGTTGCGGATAAGGCGCATATCGACACCTCATCCATGCAGGTACAGCCGCTCGAAGAGCTGCGCATGGCGATGGCGATCATCGCGGTGCTGCCGGTGGCGCTGGTATTCCCGTTCCTGCAGAAATATTTCGTCAAAGGCTTAACGATCGGCGCGGTTAAAGGCTAGGCCGGTCATCGATAGATCGATTTTTTACGGTAAGGCAGCCATCATAATGGGAGGTTACAGACATGTTCAACGTTAAAAAAGGATCCTTGTGGGTTACGGCGCTTCTTCTCTCGTTCTCGCTTACGGCGGCGGGATGCTCCAGCGGCAACAGCGATTCATCGAATGCTTCCGATTCCAATGCGCCCGCCAATCAGAATGCCGGAGACAACGCCGGGACCGGAACGAACAATGCGGCGGCAGGCAATGCGGCAGCCGATAATGCCGGAGCGAACAATGCAAGCACGAAGGCGCTGGATCCGTACGAGGTCGTCATGGTATACCCGGACGCCAAGCAGAATGACCTCGGCGCCGTCCAATCCGCGATGAACGACTATTTGAAGAAAACCTATCCGGACATGAACATGACGGTCAAATTGAATCCGATCGATTGGAGCGCTTATGCGGATAAGCTCAATCTGATGATGTCCTCCGGCGAGAAGTTCGATCTGCTCTGGACGGCCAACTGGATGAATTTCGAGACGCAGGTCAACAAGGGCGCGCTGCTTCCGCTCGACGAGCTCGTCGATCAATACGGCCCGGATATCAAATCGGTGGAAGGCGATCTGCTCGACGGCGCCAAGCGCAACGGCAAATTGTTCGGCATCCACGTGCATCAGGAGCTCGGCAATCCGCAAGGCATCGCGCTGCGGAAGGATCTCATCGACAAGTACCACATCGACTTGACGCCGCTGCAATCCGGCGAGTTCAAGGATTTGGAGCCGATCCTGAAGACGATCAAGGAGAATGAGCCGAGCGTGACGCCTGCCGTCGGACCCGCGTTCCCGCTGGGCGCCTACTTCGGATCCGGCAGCATGGAGAGCATCATCGGGCCCGTCGGCCTGGATCAACGCGACACGAACCCGGACAACGAGTTCAAGGTCGTCGACATGTACGAAACGCCGCGCTATATGGAACTGGCGAAGCTGACGCATGACTGGTACAAAGCGGGCTACATCAATAAGGATGCGACCACGCCGGGCGTCGACATCTGGAAGAAGTTCCAGGCGAAGACGGCGTTCGCGGCCATCGGCACGGATCTCGAGATCGTGAAGGACATGGCGATCGGCCAGCCTTCGGTTATGGCGGGCAAGAGCGCCCAGCTCGGCATGGATATTATCCAGGTGCCGATGAACATCGACCGGCTGCATACGTCGAAGCTGTCGGCGACGCTGCAGGCCGTTTCCCAAACCTCCAAAGATCCGGCGCGCGCCATGATGCTGCTCGACCTGTTCTATAAAGATCAGAATTTGCTGACGCTGTTCAATTACGGGGTCGAGGGCACGCATTATGCGTTGAACAACGGCCAAATCGACGTCCCGCAAGGCAAAACCAAGGACAATGTCGGCTTCTACCACGACAACCAATGGATGCTCGGCAATCAGATGCTGAATTACACCCGTCTCGGCGAGGACCCTAACAAATACAAGAACTATGAACAGTTCAACGAAATGGTCAAAAGCCAGCCGTCGCCGCTGATCGGTTTCGTCTTCGACTCCGAACCGGTGAAGAACGAGCTGATCGCCGTCTCCAAAGTACAAAGCACGTTTGATCCGGGTCTGCAATCCGGCCAGCTTAATCCGGAGACGGATTTGCCGAAAATGATCAGCAAGCTGAAGGCAGCCGGACTCGACAAAGTGCTCGGCGAAGCGCAGAAGCAGATCGACGCTTGGCGTACCGCGAACGGCAAGTAAGCATCCCGCCGCTGCCGGCGGCGCGGTAAGGGATGGGCTGAACGGCACGGGCGCAGCGGCTGCGCTTGTGCGCAACGAAGCGCGAAGAGCCTTCGAATCCGAGCTGTGCAAGGGTTCGAAGGCTTTTTGCTCGCGAAGCGGAGCTCGGGAAGGCCGCCGGGGCGGCTGGAGCCGATGCTTGTTAGGATTGCAGAGTGAGCAGAATCGGCGAAGCCGGGGCAAGAGGTGTGCCTGGTGCACCACATGGCCGGAAAACCAGCGAGCCCGGAGCATTGATGGGTTAGGTGCACTACATAGCCGGAAAACCAGCAAAACCGGAGCATGTAGCGCCTCCCGTATACTACATGCTTTTCCGGCCACAGGGCTTGAAAAAGCTGCCGCCACGGCAGTAATTCCAGTCCAGGGCGGCCAGCCTAACGGCCCTAACGACTTAACGGCCTTTTCCCTATTACACCCCAAGGAGAGAAGACAGCATGAAAACATTCCGAATCGGATTAATCGGTCTGGGCGGCATGGCCCAGGCGCATATCAGATGGCTTGCGGAGGCAGGCGAACGATTCAGCCTCATCGCGATCAGCGACGTCAATCCGCATGCGTTAGCTGCCATCGGAGAGAAGCACGATATCGCGGAGGCCAAGCGCTACGCGGACTTCGCGCAGTTAATCGCGGATCCCGACGTAGACGCCGTCGTATCGGCAACGCCGAACAACGTGCACGCGGCGATCGTCCGGGCTTGCCTCGAAGCGGGCAAGCCCTTCATGGCGGAGAAGCCGTTCACCCGCGACTTCGAGGAGGCGGTCCCGCTGCTCGCCCTCTACGAGCGTCAGCCGGTCCCGGCGATGATCGGCTTCACCTACCGGTATACGCCGGCGTTCCGCTACGCGCGCGAGCTGGTGCGGAACGGACGGATCGGCGCGGTGCGCAGCTTCTCCAGCCAATATTTGCAGGGCTGGGGCGCCGCGATGTACAACGGCCCGTTCGTATGGCGGTTTGACAAAGAAATTACGGGCACGGGAACGCTGGGCGACCTGGGCTCGCACATGATCGATTTGGCACGCTTCCTCTTCGGGGAGTTCGAGGAGCTGTCCGCGCAGATGAAGACGATCATCCCGGAGCGTCCGGACCCGCGGACCGGCGAAATGATCCGCGTCGAGGTCGACGATTTCGTCAGCTTCCAAGCGAGCATGGCCGGCGGCATCATGGGCGTCTTCCAGTCGTCGCGCAACGCCGTCGGCGCGGGCAATCAGCATGAAATAACCATTTACGGCGATAACGGCACGATCCATGCCTCGACATTGGATTCCGATCATCTAATGCTGATTCGAGAAGATGAAGAGGGCGGGCTGTCGCGGTCGACGGTCGAGGTGCCCGATCGCTGCAAGGTAACGCAGTACTCGGACTTTCTGGCGATGCTGGACGGCACGCCGACGGACGGACTTCCCGGCGTCATGGACGGTTACCGCAATCAAGCGGTGATGGAGGCGATTGTCCGGGCGAGCGAGACGCACAGCGTAGTGAAGGTGTAAGGACGGACGGGGCGGAAGCCTTGTTCGGCATAGCGGCGATACTGAAATGCCTTTGCAGCAATTCGCTGCAGGGGCATTTTTTGCTTATGCGTCTCTCCGACGGAGCTGCTGGCTGCCATCGTGCATGACCCGATGAATATGCCCTCGCTACAATTTACCGACGTCAATCGACACGGCCGCTTGCGAATGCAGCCCCGATGCAGCGATTCAGTACGTTCATGCTTGGAAATCATAGTTCCTTAGGACCACGAGCAAGCAGGAATATGGCGAAGAATGACGAATTATTTATTATCAAAAATTGTAAAAATTTCGACGGCGAACTGCAAAGGAGAGAGCGCGTAATCGACAACGTCATTCACAGTTTCTGGTCGTCCGTCCCTGGATGAAGACCGTTCGTCCGCTGAATGCTCCGCTATGCCGGGCATGCACGGTGGAGGCCGGCGTGATTATTTTTGCTTGAAAATGGCAGAAATCCGTTTATCATTAGTAAGAAGTTCATCTCATTAATGAAAGAGGGACGCGAGTGCATCACGAGCATGGCTCTTATGATATGATGTTGGTTTTGTTTTCTTATCTGGTTGCGACGGTAGCGTCTTATACGGTTCTCGATTTGGTCGGAAGAATCAGCACGTCGAAAGGCATGCAGCGCTGGGGATGGCTGTCGTTCGGCGCGGTTGGAATGGGACTTGGCGTATGGTCCATGCATTTTGTCGGCATGCTCGCGTTCTCGTTGAGCATGTCCGTTGCTTACGATATGGCGATGGTTATCCTCTCCGTCTTGGTCGTTATCGCGGCCTCGTTCGTCGCGCTCGTCATCGTCGGGCGAAGCCGGCCGTCGCTGCGCCGCCTGCTTGCGGGAGGGATGCTGCTCGCGACGGGGATATCGGCGATGCATTACATCGGCATGGCTGCCATGCAAATCGATATTTCATATGATCCGCTCTATTTCTGGCTATCGATTCTGATTGCGATCGTGGCTTCGAATGCAGCCTTATGGCTGGCGTTCGATCTGCGCAAGGGAAGCGAGCGGGGACGGGTCTGGCTGAAGCTGGGCAGCAGCTTGATTATGGGGGCTGCCGTTGCGGGGATGCACTATACGGGCATGCATGCGGCCCAGTTCCAGGCGAGAGAGGCGTCGGACATTACGAAGGGCATCGTGCTGGACCAGACGTTCCTGCCTTATCTCATTGCGCTTGCAACGCTGTTCACGCTGGGGCTGTCCCTGTTCGGCATCTACATTTCTAATCGCTTTTCCCGGAAAGACTCCGAATTCCAGCAAAACGAGCGATGGTACAAGCTGTTGTTCGAGAACAATCAGGACGGCATTATCTCGATCGACATGGAGCACCGGATCATCGGGTTCAACGCCGCCATGACCAAGCTCACGGGATTATCCAACGAATGGTTCCGCAATCAGACGATCGATGCCTTGTTTCCCTTCATCGTGGAGGAAGAACAGGCGCATACGCGCGAGATGCTGTTCAAGTCGTTAAGCGGCGAGAAGCAAAACTATGAAACCGCCATCGTTCATCGGCAAGGACACCGCGTCGACTTAAACGTGGTGAACGTGCCCGTCGAGCTGGACGGACAAGTCGTCGGCAGCTACGTGATCGCCAAGGACGTGACGGAAGAGAAGGCCGCGAAGGAGAAGATCCGGCATCTTGCGTTTCACGACGAATTGACGGGACTGCCCAATCGGCGGAAGTTCAATCAGGTGCTCTCCGAAATGATCGAGGACAAGACCGGCAGATTCGCCGTGATGGTCATGGACATCGATCGCTTCAAGTTAATTAACGATTCGCTTGGACACACGTACGGAGATCTGTTTTTGCAGGAAGTGAGCAGGCGCATTCAAGGCTGCATTCGCGGGTACAAGGTGATCTTGGCCCGTATGGGCGGCGACGAATTCACGCTGCTTTGCGACCGCTGCTACAATGAGGAAGAGGTTGCGCAAATCACGGAGCGGATCATCGAAGCCGTCGGGGTTCCGTACCGGTTGAAAGAGAATGATTTCTACGTGACGGCGAGCATTGGCATCGCGGTATTCCCGGATGACGGCGCGGACGCGGTTCAATTGCTGAAGAATGCGGATGCCGCCATGTACCAGGTGAAACGGAACGGGAAGAACGGATATCAGTACTACACGAGCCAATTGCATGCGCAGCTGCAGGAGAAGATCGAGCTGGAAATCGATTTGAGGCAGGCGCTTCCGCTCGGCCAGCTTTACTTGGATTACCAGCCGCAGGTTCGGGCCGGGGACGATCAGATTATCGGCGTCGAAGCGCTGGTCCGCTGGAAGCACCATACGCGAGGCATCCTCTCTCCGGGCGTATTCATCCCGATTGCGGAAGAGACGGGCATGATCTACGAGGTGGGTACCTGGGTGCTGCGGGAAGCGTGCCGGCAAATGAAAGCCTGGCATGACGCGGGAGGACCGCTCATAACGGTTTCGGTCAACCTGTCTTCACAGCAATTCCATCAATCCAATTTAACGGCGCATATTCAGGGCATCTTGGAGGAAACGGGGCTGGAAGCCAAGTATCTGGAGTTGGAAATCACGGAAAGCATGATGATGGATGCCAATGTGTCGGGCGGCATTCTGAATGAATTGGCGGCGTCCGGCATTCGCATCAGCTTGGATGATTTCGGAACCGGATACAGCTCCTTGAGCTATCTTAAGCTGCTGCCCATCCATAAGCTCAAGATCGACCGTTCCTTCATTCGGGACATTACCGTGAACAAGAACGACAAAGCCATCGTGGCGACGATCATTTCCATGGCGCAGCATTTGAACATGGACGTGATCGCGGAGGGAATCGAGACGAAGGAGCAGCTCGATATCCTGGTGGATAACGATTGCAGCAAGATTCAAGGCTATTATTACAGCCGGCCGCTGCCCGCGGGCGAGATGGAAGCCTCGTTCTTCAAAGAGGCGAAGGTCGGTTCCGGTATCGGGCTCGAGTAACGCCTGGGGTTGTTTCTAGAGTTGCCTAGAAGGTTGCCTAGAAGATTGTATAGAGTAATGGATAGTTGGAAGGATAAAGGAATGCAAGATAGGGATGAATCGAAATCCGCGGGCAATCGCGGATTTTTTTGTGTGCGTGTATCGGAGCCGGAAGGAAAACGGAACGTTTTCTGGTACACTACTCGATATAGCGTGAGGGCAGTTGAATCGGCGACAGGGAGGCGCGCGTATGGCATTCGGGGTAAAGCGCGAGGAGTTGGAACGTTGGAAGGCGCGTGCGGCACTGGGGGAGATCGCGTTTCTGACGCATTATTGGCATGAGCCCCGGTTCAAGGGCATCAAGACCGTGACCAAAGCAGGCTGCGACGACCTTGCCAAGCTGGCGGACTGGTGCGTGGCGAACGGGCTGGAGCCGAAGTATATTCATCGGCGGCAGCCGTTCCCGCATTACGATCTGATCGGCGACAAGCAGGTGGAGATATTGAAGCGCGAAGGGCTCTGGGAGCAATTGGAGCGGTTTAAGCTGCTATAGGCTAGGCGCGGCGACCCGGGGGACAAAAGGGACAAAAGGGACAAAATAGATTAAACAAACGCCCGAACGGGAAGAAAGGCATCGCCTTTCCCCGTTCGGGCGTTCGTGCGCGTATGCTTCGTGCGCGTATCTCCGCGCAGCGGCTCAGCGCTGCAATCAAGCCTTCCCGAAAGCGATGCCGGCAGGCACATGCGCTTCCCGATGGAACAGCGAATGCGGCAGCCGGTCCGGCTTGACGACGAAGCGCGGATGCGCCTCGACGCGGTCGCCCGGCGCGATGACGGTGACTTCGCCGTTCAAACTGCCGATGACGGCACCGTCGGCTATGACTGCGCCCTCGCCGACAATGGCGCGGGACAGCCGCACGTCACGGCCGATGCGGGCGCCCGGCATAAGTATGCTTTCCCGTATATCGGCGCCTTCATCGACGGCGACGCCGGCGAATACGACGCTGCGGTCCAGGTCGCCTTTAATCAAACTGTCATGATGAACGTAGGAGCTTGGCACATCCGCCCTCGGACATGAGCGGGCTTGCGCCGCTTGGCCGCTCTGCCCGGTCAGGATCGGCCACGGGTTGCGATGTCCGTCTTCCGCTTCATCCAGCTCGCCGTCGATCAGATCCATATGCGCTTCCCACAAGCTCTCGACCGTTCCGACGTCGCGCCAATACCCCTCGAAGGAATACGCGAGCATGGCAATCTTATTCCGCAGCATGCCGGGAATGATGTCCTTGCCGAAATCGTGGCTCGATGCGGGGTTCCGAAGGTCCTCCAACAACGCCTCGCGCAGCACGGGCCAATTGAAAATATAGATGCCCATCGAGGCCAGATTGCTCCTCGGCTTAGCGGGCTTCTCTTCGAAATCGACGATCATCCGCCGTTCGTCCGCGAGCATGATGCCGAATCGGCTGGCATCGCGCCACGGCACGCGTTTGACCGCAATCGTCGCAGCCGCGCCGCTGGCAATGTGGTCTTGCAGCATTTGACGGTAATCCATGCGGTAAATGTGATCGCCCGAGAGAATGAGCACGTGCTCCGGCGACTGGCGGTCGATAAAGTCGAGATTTTGAACAATCGCATCGGCCGTCCCTAAGTATCCGTTTTGTCCCGCGCGGCTGGAAGGCAGCAGCGTAATGTCCGCCGTTTGTCCGTTCGATCGCCAGGAGGACCCGTCCCCGATGTGTGCATGAAGCGAATCCGCCATGTACTGCGTCAACACCCCGATCCTCCCGATCCCGGAGTTGATGCAGTTGCTGAGCGTGTAGTCAATGATGCGGCAGCTGCCTCCGAAGGGAACGGCCGGTTTAGCCATGGACGCCGTCAGCGGCGACAACCGGCGCCCTTCTCCACCTGCTAACAGCATTGCGACACAAGCATTCGAATTCATTTCGTTTCCTCCCCGAAGTCCGTTGTATGAGAAATATACACGCGGCGAAATAGGATGAAACGCCCCAAAAAATTTCCTTCATGCTGGGAAAAACGGCGCTTCAAGCGGCAATTGGACGGGTATATACCCGCAGATTTTGCAGCCGATGCGAAGACCGGGAAGGTCAAGGGATAGTCCTTCGCAAGCGCAAGCCGAAGAAGCGATCCTTTCGCGCGATAAAGGATGCGCTTACAATGCGGGAGGCCCCAAACAAACCTGTACCCGGTACAGAGCAAAGAGCCCAAACGCTGCGAATGGCATAAGTACTGCGCCCAGTGTCAGTATATGTGCAAGACCCTGTATTATTAACCTTTTGTGCTTCCATAGCGGCGAAAAGCTTTCGACAACTCCCGGCATTCGCAGGGACGGGCCGGTCATGAAGCCTGCGCGAGGCATGGTCCACAGGTACAGCCGAAGGTGGTGTATCATTATTTGGACTCTCGGTCATGAATTTTGCGGAGGGCTGCGAAACGGCGGCGGCCGGGACGACCGGCCGCTTCGCTCCTTGGGAGATTCGTCGCTGCCGCTTATAGCTCGCGGCGCAAAATCCGATAGCCGTAAGGCTCCAGCTCCACGCGCTGCACCCCGTCCTCGGCGGGCGCATGCTCGCCCGTGAGCGCATCATGCCAATCGTTCGTCTCCATGGCATGCTCCAGCACGGTCTCCTCGCCGGTCGGATTCATCCAGACGGTGAAATGCTCCGCGTCGCCGAGCCGCTCGTAGACGATGCGCGCATCGCCGGCTTCCGCATGGAGGAAGCGGAAACGGCCGCTGAGCAGGGCGGGGCTGGACGTGCGCAGGCCGATCAGCAGCTTGTAAAAGTCGAACAACTCGCGGTCCTGCCGTTCTTCGTCCCATTCCATGCAGCAGCGGCAGCCGGGGTCGTTCTCGCCTTGCAGTCCTACTTCGTCTCCGTAGAAAATGCACGGGGTCCCGATATACGTCAACAGAAACACGACCATCAGCTTCAGCTTTCGCTTGTCGCCGCCGGCCTGCGTCAGCACCCTGGGCGTATCGTGGCTCGACAGCAGATTGAAGACCACCTCGTTCGTCGGCTGCGCATACCGCATCAGCAGTCCGTTGATCTCCTCGGCGAAGGTGCGGCCGTCGGCGCCTTCGCCGGCGAAGAAGCCGAGCGCCCTGCCGGCGAAGGGATAGTTCATGACGGAATCGAACTGGTCGCCGAGCAGCCATGGGCGAGCGTCGTTCCACACTTCCCCGATAATGTACGCGTCCGGCTTGGCGGCCTTGACCGTTTGGCGGAACGCGCGCCAGAAGTGGTGGTCGACCTCGCCGGCGACGTCGAGCCGCCAGCCGTCGATATCCGTTTCGCGAATCCAGTATTCGGCGACGTCGAGCAGGTACTGCTTCGCTTCGGGATTCGCGGTGTTCAGCTTCGGCATTTGGCCGTAGAAGCCGAACGTATCATAGGTGGCGATGCCGTCCTTCACCTCGGCGGGGAACGTCCGAACATGGAACCAATCCGCGTATTTGGACTGCTCGCCGTTACGCAGGACATCCTGGAATGGCGGGAAGCGCTCGCTCGTATGGTTGAAGACGGCGTCCAGCACGACCCGGATGCCACGCGAATGGCAGGCGTTCACGAGCTGCTTCAGCATCTCCTTGTCGCCGAAATGCTCGTCGATCTTCTTATAGTCTATCGTGTCGTACTTATGGCTGGAGGGCGCCTGAAAGATGGGCGTCAGATAGATCGCCGTCGCGCCGAGCTCGCTGATATGATCCAAATGATCGAGGATTCCCTTCAGATCGCCGCCGAAGCAGCTGTCCGCCGCGGGCGTTTCCCCCCAATCCTGCACGCCTTCCGGATTCAGGGACGCGTCGCCGTTCGCGAAGCGGTCCGGCATGATTTGATAAAAGACGGCCGATTTCGCCCATTCCGGCGCAGCGAACAGATCGATTTCATGGATGTAGGGGAAATCGTAATAGCCTGCTACGGGCGGGGGAGGATTGTCGCAGACGCCGTCTTCCGTCAAGTAAACCGTCTCGTCCCCTTGCCGCAGGCGGAACAGATAAGCGAAGCGGCTGAACTTCGGTTTGACGGCGGCCTCCCAATAATCGTAGAAGCGGTCCGCCGCGATTTTGACCAACGGCCGTTCTTCGTTGAAGCGGTCCCAGTCATACTTGTCGCCGGCGATGACCGTGACCTCCTCCACGTCGTCGCGTTTCGTCCGCACGCGCAAGTGAATCGTCTCCATGTCGTAGGCATAGGCCCAGATACTGCGCGCGGCATGTTGGAAGCATTCTTGAAACATCGGCTCCAGCTCCTTTGGGGGATTATTAGGCTCATATTGAGCTAGCCGCCGCATGGCAGCATCTTCTTTTACACGGTTAGGTCTAGGCCTGAATCGGCGGCTCCGGGTTATGCGGCAACCTGTCGAAAGTGCCGTTCGACACCTGCTGAATTGCCCATGACTTGTTTCAAGCCGAAGCGGCAGGGGTAATTCAGACTAGCCTCACCTGGCTAATCCATTTGAAAAGCGGAGGGATTACGATGCAACAACAAATGAAACCGAGCGTTCAAATTGTACCGACGGCCATGGATGCGCTTCACACTGTTCAGGAACTGAATCGGCGCGGATATATGAAGGACAACATTTACGTTTTGGCGCACGACAGCAGCCAGACGAAGCAATTGTCCGAAGCGGCTTCCGCAAGCGAAATCAGCATGAAGGAAGAAGGCATGTTCACCGCGATGGCGAATGTATTCAAGTCGCGGGGTGATGAGATCCGGTCCAAGCTGACGTCAATCGGATTGTCGGATATAGAAGCGGAACGTTACGAAGAGGAGCTTGATCGCGGTCGTGTACTCGTTATCACCAATGTCCATTAAACGAATGAATAGCTATTCATTAACCATCGATTACGATCGTTGCGATAAGGTCGCCGTCCTCCGGGACGGGCGGCCTGTTCGCGCGTCAAGATAACAGGTTCTGAGCAAGAGGCAGCATAACAGAGAAGGGGAAGCCGGGTGAAGAACGTCTTATGAAAACAAAAACAAAACTGACCATCAGCTTCATCGTCCTAATGATCGTATTAATCTTTATTTCCTCCATCAGCTTGCGAAATATATCGGTGCTGGGCGGAAAGCTGGACGAAGTATACGCCAACCGCTATCAGAAGCTGATGCTGGCTTACGACATCCGCGGCTCCGTGAACGAAGTGGCCAAAGGGGTTACGAACATCCTCACCGTGCAAAACGCGGAGACTTTATCCAAGAACGAATCGCTGCTGGCCGACAAGCCGAAGCAGGCGAGGGAGTATTTCGACGAACTGAAGCGGATCGCTTCGACCGAAACCGAGCTGGTGATGCTGAATGACGTGGAGCGCAGCTTCACCGATTACTTCCAATATGCCGCGGAAGTAAAGCGGCTCGTGGCGGCAGGCCGCGGGACGGAGGCGGTCGCCCTTCGCGAGAAGGTGGGCGTCGCCGAACAGGAGAATACGGTTAACCTCATCGATGATCTGACGGCCTATCACCGCAGCGCCACGGACGAGGCCGTCCGATCGGCCAGCAGCGCCAACCGCAGTACGCGAATGATCATGATCGTCACCATGATGGCGGGCATGCTGATCGGAATCGGCACGATGCTGTGGAATACCACCGGCGTGACGCGAAGCCTCAACCGCTTAACCGATATGATCGGGGATTATGCCCGCGGCATGAGTGACCCGGTTTTGCGCAAGCGAGCGGAGACGCCGGACGAATTCGGAACGGTAGCCAAGGCGTTCTTCTCGCTTGCCGACACGCTGGAGCGGAAGACGGAAGCGGAGCAAGCCTACAACAAGAAGATGGAAGAAGAGACGTGGGTGAAGTCCAATCTCGCATCCGTTTCCGTCGCCCTGCAGGAATCCAAGGAACTCGAACAGCTGGGCTTCTTGTTCATGGAGCGGGTCGTCCCGCTTGTCGGGGCCGTTTACGGCGGCCTGTACATCCGCGAAGGCTATGGCCAAGATAACAAGCTGAGGCTGTACGGCGCGTATGCGCCTCAGGATGATACCGCTTTCGAGCAGCAGTTCCGCATGGGCGAAGGGCTTGTCGGGCAATGCGCGCGCAGCGGGCAGCCGATCGCATTGGCGGATATTCCTTCCAACTACCTGCGCATTCGTTCCGGCCTCGGCGGGACGCCGCCGCGTTCGCTGCTGCTCCTGCCGGTTGCTTACCAGAATCAGCAGCTGGCGGTCATTGAACTGGCTTCGCTTGCGCCGATCGACAGCAAACAGCGGGAGCTGTTGACCGATCTCGCGGCAGGCCTCGGCAGCCTGCTGAACAATTTATTCGGCCGGCTCCGAATCGAGGAGCTGCTGCGCGAATCGCAGGTGCTGAGCGAAGAGCTGCAGGCGCAGTCCGAGGAGCTCATCTCGCAGCAGGAGGAGCTGCGGCAATCCAACGACCAGCTGGAAGAGCAGACCCGCTCGCTGAAGAAATCCGAGGAATTGCTGCAGAGCCAGCAGGAAGAACTGGAACAGTCGAACGAGGAACTGCTGAAGAAGACGCATCTGCTGGAGCAGCAAATGCGCAAGACGGAACAGAAGAACGAACAGATCGAACGCACGAAGACGGCGCTGGAGCGCCAGACCGTGCAGCTCGCGCTGTCGTCCAAATACAAGTCCGAGTTCCTTGCCAACATGTCGCATGAGCTGCGGACGCCGCTCAACAGCTTGTTGATTCTGTCCCAGATGCTGATGGACAACAAGGAACGCAATTTGACGGGCAAGCAGATCGAGTTCGCCACGACGATTCATTCATCCGGCGGCGATCTGCTGAAGCTGATCGACGAAATTTTGGATTTATCCAAGATCGGCGCCGGCAAAATGAGCGTCGTCACGGAGCATGTGCCGTTCTCCGACCTGCTGCAGACGATGCGGCGCAGTTTCGGGCCGATGAGCCAGCAGAGAGGGCTCGACTTCGAGCTGACGGTGGAGAAGGATGTGCCGGAGGGATTCTATTCCGACGGTCACCGCGTGAAGCAAGTGCTGAAGAACCTGCTGTCGAACGCCTTTAAGTTCACGCATCGGGGCTCCGTCAGCTTGACGGTTCGCAATGCGCAGGCAGCCGAAGCAGAGCTTGACGCGGATGGCGGCCGCCTGATTGCCTTCGAAGTGCGCGATACGGGCATCGGCATCCCGGAAGAGAAGCAGCAGCTGGTCTTCGAAGCCTTCCAGCAAGTCGACGGCACGACGAGCCGCACATACGGGGGCACCGGCCTTGGCCTCGCCATTAGCCAAGAGCTGGCCGGCCTGCTCGGCGGCAAGCTCTTGCTGGAGAGCAAGGAAGGCGAGGGCAGCGTATTCACGCTGTACCTGCCCGAATATCACGTCGCCTTCCAGAACGGGAAGGACGCGCAGACGGATAGCGACGCGAAGCTCGGCGAGCAGGCCGTCGAGGCAGCCATGCTCGCGAAGCAGGGCCGCCGGGCGCTGAGCGAAGCCGCGATGTCGACAGCCTCCGGCCTGGCTGCACAGAGACCGCTGACGCCGAGCGGAACGAATGCCGGCCTGGTCCGGGCGGCCGCATCCATCGAAGACGACCGCGATTCGATCGAAACGGAGGACCGGGTCGTCCTCATTATCGAGGACGACGAACCGTTCGCACGCGTCCTGCTGGATATGGCGCGCGCGCACGGCTTTAAGGGCATCGTCGCCATGCAGGGCGATATCGGCTTGAACGAAGCTAGGCGCTACAAGCCGGATGCCATCCTGCTCGACATCATGCTGCCGGTCATGGACGGCTGGTCCGTGCTGCATCACCTCAAGCATGACGCCGATACGCGCCATATCCCGGTCCATGTCGTCTCCGTCATGGAAGAAGTGCAGCAAGGACTGGCCATGGGGGCGATCGCATACTTGCGCAAGCCGGCGGAGAAGGAGCGGTTGGAAAGGCTGTTCGTGAAGATGGAGTCCTTCCTTGCCCACGATCTCAAGTATGTGCTGGTTGTCGAAGACGACGCCGCCCAGCGCACGGGCATTATCGAGCTGGTCGGCGGCGAGGACGTTATCGTGAAGGCCGTGTCGTCCGGGGCGGAAGCGATGCGGGAGCTGGAGACGCAGCATTGGGACTGCATGGTGCTCGACCTCGGGCTGCCTGACATCTCCGGCTTCGAATTGCTGGACGGCATCCGCCGGAGCGAGAAGCTGCGCGAGCTGCCCATCATTATTTATACCGGGCGCGATCTCGACAAGAAGGATGAAATCCGGCTGCGCCAATACGCGGAGACGATTATTATCAAGGATGCCAAGTCACCGGAGCGGCTGCTGGACGAGACAACGCTGTTCCTGCATCGCGTCGTAGCGGACTTGCCGGAGGAGAAGCGCACCGTACTGAGGAAGCTTCATAGCGTGGAGACGATTTTCGAAGGAAAGTCCATTCTGATCGTCGACGACGATATCCGAAACGTGTTCGCCTTGTCGAGCGCTCTGGAAGGCTATAAAATGGATATTCATATTGCCGAGAACGGGCGGGAGGCGCTGGAGATGCTTGCGCGGCATCCCGACACGCAGCTGATCCTGATGGATATGATGATGCCCGAAATGGACGGCTACGAAACGATGCGGCATATTCGCGCCATTCCGGAATACGAACGGCTGCCGATGATCGCCATCACGGCGAAGGCGATGAAAGAAGATCGCGATAAATGCATTGAAGCCGGCGCTTCCGACTATATCTCGAAGCCGGTTAATATCGACCAGCTGCTGTCGTTAATGAGGGTGTGGTTATATCAATAGAATAGAGAGAGAAGAGAATAGCATGATGGAAATCAACGATGAATCAAGCAAAGCCGACGAGCGGGAGCAGGTCGAAGCTGCGCTGCTGCTGGAGGGGCTGTACCAGCTGTACGGGTACGATTTTCGCAATTACGCCCCTTCTTCGATCCGCCGCCGCATTTGGCATCGGGTGAGAGCGGAACGGCTGCCGACGATTACGTCCTTGACGGAGAAGGTGCTGCATGACCGGGCGGTCATGAACCGGCTGCTGGCCGACTTGACGATCCACGTAACGGAGATGTTCCGCGATCCGGAAGTGTTCCGGGTATTCCGCGAGCAGGTCGTTCCGCTGCTTCGAACGTATCCGTTTATCCGGATTTGGCATGCCGGCTGTTCCACGGGCGAGGAAGTGTACGCCATGGCCATTCTGCTGAAGGAAGAAGGACTGTACGACAAGTCGCGCATTTATGCAACGGACATGAACGAGCGCGTGCTGGAGACCGCGCGCGAGGGCGTGTATCCGCTCGACCGGATGCAGACGTTCACGCGTAACTACATCGAGGCGGGAGGCAGGGAATCGTTCAGCGATTACTATACGGCCAAATACGATTCCGTGCTGTTCCACAGCGAGCTTAAGAGCAATATCGTGTTCGCGCAGCATAATTTGGTTACGGATCGTTCTTTCAACGAATTCAATATCATTTTCTGCCGCAACGTCATGATCTATTTCAACAAAGAGCTGCAAAATCACGTGCACAGCTTGCTCTTCGAAAGTCTCAGCAACTTCGGCATTCTAGCGCTTGGCACGAAAGAGTCCATTAATTTCACGCGGCATGCCGATGCTTACGAGGAATTGGACGCCCACAGCCGGCTCTATCGCAAAATCAAATCTTGACCGGGAGGTATAAGCATGATTGCATATAGCGGACCGGTTAACATCTTGCTGGTGGATGACCATCCGGATAATTTGCTGGTGTTGGAAGCTGTATTAGGGGATTTGAACTGCAATCTCGTCAAATGTCTTTCCGGCGCGGAAGCGCTGCGATGCCTGCTGAGGGACGAGTTCGCGGTCATTCTGCTGGACGTGCAGATGCCGGAGATGGATGGCTTCGAGACGGCGAGACTGATCAAGTCGCGGAAAAAAACGCAGGAAACGCCGATTATTTTCATTTCGGCGACGAGCAAGGAAGCGGAGCATTTCTTCACCGGCTACGAGGCCGGCGCGATCGATTATATGCTGAAGCCGTTCATGCCGCAGATTCTCAAGGCCAAGATCGAAGGCTTCGTGCGGCTCTACGTCGGCAACAAGACCTTGCAGCTGCAAGCCGAGCTGCTGCAGCAGCAGAAGAGCGAGCTGGAGCGGGGCAACCGCGAGCTGATGCTGACGGCCTACCAGCTGACGAAAACGCAGGCGCTCACGCGCGCCATTCAAGAAACGAGCATGGATACGATGATGACGTTTGACGAGGACGGCATCATATTAACGGTCAACCCCGCGCTCATGGCGATGTTCGGCTACCGCGAGGACGAGGTGCTGGGGCAGCCGGTCGAGATGCTCGTTCCGTGTTTTGCGGGAGGGGCGTTCAAGACAGGCGGAGCCGGTTCGCAAGTACATAACGACGCGGCAAGGAACGGCCTTCATTCTGGCCCGGGGCAGATCATGTCCGTAAGCCACGATGCAGCGCCGGGGCCGGGTGAATGGTTCGACACGACGCCGAGGGCTGACCATGCATCGGCCGTGCCGGATCATGGCAATAGGGAGAGGCTTGTCGGCGGCGGTTCGCTGACAGGGGATCGCAGGCAGCTGAATCCGGTCCGCAAGGATGGCAGCCGTTTCCCCTCGGAAATCCAGATCGGCGTGGCGACCATCGACGATGAGCGCATCTACGCTTGCACCGTCGTCGACATGACGGAGCGCAAACGTTTCGAGCGCGAGCTGATGGCCGCGAAGGAAACGGCGGAGATCGCGGCGCGGGCGAAGACGAATTTTCTCACGATGGTGAGCCATGAGATCCGCACGCCGATGAACGGCGTGCTCGGCATGACGGGGCTGCTGCTCGATACGGAGCTCGACGAGTCGCAGCGCGAGTTCGCTGAAATCATCCGCAAGAGCGGCGAAGCGCTGCTGTCGGTCATCAATGATATTTTGGACTATGCGAAGATCGAGTCGGGTAAGCTGGAATTGGAGCATCTCCCGTTCAAGCTGCCGCATCTGATCGAAGAAACGTTCGACCTGTTCACGGCCAAGTCCAAGCAAAGCCGCCTGGCGCTTACATACGAGGCGGATCCGGCACTGCCGGAGCTGCTTGAAGGGGACGAGATCAAGCTGCGGCAGGTGCTCGTCAATCTGATCGGCAACGCCTTTAAATTTACGGCGCATGGCTCCATTGCCGTCACTACGAAGCTGCTTGCCGCCCAAGAGGAAGCGGTGCGGATCGAATTCGCCGTGACGGATACCGGCGTCGGCATTCCCGGAGATAAGCTGCCGCTGTTGTTTCAGCCTTTCTCGCAGGTCGATACGTCGCTTACGCGGCAGTACGAAGGAACGGGCCTCGGACTAGCGATATGCAAAAACCTGGTCGAAATGATGGGCGGTACCATCGCGGTGGAATCCGATCAGGGGATCGGCACGACGTTCCGTTTCACCGTGCAGCTCCGAACCTGGCAGGCGGCGCGGCATGAGCCGGCCCCGGAAGGAAGCTTCGCGTCGCTTGCTGCGGATGACTTCGAGCTGTGGCAGGAAGCAGAAAGGGATGGCGACAGGAGATTGGCGGCAGACGGGAGACTGGCAGCGGACAAGGAAATGGCAGCGGACAGGGGAATGGGAGGCGACAGGGCAGCTGCCGTGCTCGTCGCCGACGATAACGTCATTAATCAGAAGCTGACATTGACGCTGCTGAATAAACTCGGCGTAGCCGCGGACGTCGCCAGCAACGGCAGCGATGCCGTGGAATTGGCTTATCGACGCAATTACGATTTGATCTTAATGGATATGCGAATGCCGATTATGGACGGGCTAGAAGCAACGCGCCGCCTCTTGGCGTCTGCGCCGCCCGGCCGGGCGCCGGTGGTCGTCGCGATGACGGCGAATGTGATGCCTACGGACCGCGAACGTTGTTTGGAAGCGGGGATGACGGATTTTCTAGTGAAACCGATTCAATTTGAAATGATGAAGCAGGTGCTGAGGCGGCATGGCATCGAACCGGAACAGAAGGAATCATCCGTAGGCCAATAGAGCGCTGCGCCGAGCGCGTACGCGGAAACGAATAGACGAACGTTGAGAGGGCGGCAGCTTGCCGCCCTCTTTTCTATCTACTAGGTATCCATTACAGGTATCCATTACAGGTATCCATTACAGGTCATCGTTGCTGTCATCCATGCAGCAGCGACTCCGCCCCGTCGATGAAGATCGGCGTGCCGGTAATGTGGCTCGATGCGTCGGAAGCCAGGAACAATACCAAGTCGCCGACCTGGGCCGCACGGCCGGGGCCGTGTTCCAATGGCTGGTCGCCTTCGGGATATTCGACCGGAATTTGAATTTCTTCCAGCTCCGGCGTAGGATGCGTATTTTGCCCGATATGCGTCTTGATGGCACCGGGACAGACCGCATTGACGCGAATGCCGTATTGGGCCAGCTCCAAGGCGGCCATTTGCATGAAAGCAACCTGTCCTGCTTTGGAGGTGCTGTACGCGCTCATGCCGAAATTCGAGAACACCCGATTGCCGTTGATGGAGCTCGTGATGACGATGCTGCCGCCTTTCTTCTTCAGAAACGGGACGGCGTATTTGACGGTCAGGAAGGTTCCCTTCAAATTCGTATCGAGCGTCGTGCTCCAATCCTCGTGCGTCATGGATTCAATGGGCGCCAATGTACCGTTGATGCCGGCGTTGGCGAACACGATATCAAGCCGGTCCCATTTGCCTGCTGCTTCCCGGATGGCGTTCTCGACTTCCTCCGGCTTCGAAATATCCGCCTCGACGGCAATGGCTTCGCCGCCGGATTCGTTGATCCGTTTCCGTACGTCGGCGACCCGCTCCTCCTTGATGTCCACGAGCGCAATGCGCGCGCCTTCCTTCGCCAGCCTCAGCGCGGCGGCCCGGCCGATGCCGGATCCTGCTCCGGTAATAACGGCGACTTTGCCGTCTAAGATTCCTTTGTCGTTCGCTGCATGCATAGGTATGATGAGACCTCCATTCCATGGATTGCGAATTGCTCCGCATCTTCTCATACCCGTTTTGTCCTAATTGCAACCAAATATACCTGCCGCCCGCGATCCGCCGAGCTTAACGGATCTTCCTGTATTGCAGCGGCGTCACGCCGAACGACCGCTTGAACAGCTCGATGAATTGCGACGTCGTCGAGAAGCCGCAGTCCATGCCGATCGCGCTGACCGTCTGCGCCGTGTGCAGCAGCCGGTCCTTGGCCGCTTCCAGCCGTTTGCGCAGGATGTACTGGCCTGGCGGAAGGCCGGTCTGCTCCTTGAACAGATGGCGAAAATGATCCTCGCTGTACCCGGACAGCTCTGCAAGCGTGCGAAGCTCGACGGGCTGCGTGAAGTTCTCGTCCAAGTACCGCCTGGCGTAGAAAAGCCGTTCCGGCCGGTGTTCGTCCTGCGGAGCGGCGGTCTCGGACTGGCGTCCCAGCAGCAGGATAATCTCGTTCAGCAAGAGATTCGTCCGCGGGACGTAGTGGGCTTTCTGGGCGAGCAGCTCTTCTTTCATCGTCAGCATGAGCGATAGAACGGTCCGTTCTTCCGTGTCGGCGATCAGGCCGTTCTGCAAGGGCACCGGGAAATCGTCGTAGCGGAAGCCGAAGAAGATGACCTCGGTTTCCTCGTCATGCCGCTCGTCGTGCATATAGTCGGGCCGTGTCATCGTCATGGTGCCGGGCGCGTAAACGAGCGTCCGGCCGCCCAAATTCATCGTTCCGCTCCCCGATACATAGTATACGAGCTCGTAGCAGCTATGCTTGTGGAAATCCACATAGGTGCCGGGTTCATGGGATTTATATAAGAAAAACTCCAGCTTGCCGTTCATGGAAGCTCCCAGCCTTTCGCCGAATCCTGATATTTCATAACCAGTCTATTATAGCGGCGCATGGTTGTCACCTCTATGATAAAAGAGCAGCAACATTACGGATGCGCGGGAGTGATCGACGGTGGCCAACGGGATCGAGCAGGGTTTGACCGAACAGGAAATCAGCCGTTATTGGGAAGACGGATTTCTCGTATTTGACGATATTTTGACCGCGGAGGAAGTGGAGGAGCTGCGTCTCGCTTGCGAACAGCCGCAAATTACGGCGCTCCGCTCGCAGAAGGATTACGAGACGAAGACGGTGCATTCGCTCGGCATTACGGCGCTTCACCCGGCCTTTCTGAAGCTGGCGAAGCATCCGGCGATCGTCGCCAAGCTGATCCCGCTGCTCGGAGCGGACATCGAGCTGCAGCATTCCAAGCTGGCGACGAAGCCGCCGACGAAGGGCGTGGGCATCTTCGCCTGGCATCAGGACTATGCTTTCTACCCGCATACGAACACCGATCTGCTGTCGGTCATGGTCATGCTCGACGATGCGACGCCGGAGAACGGCTGCATGCGGATGGTCAAGGGCAGCCATCGACTGGGGCAGCTGAATCATCTGAGCGACGGGCGGTTCGCGGCGGAATGCCAGGAGAGCCGGTATTGGGAACGGCCGGCCAATCCGAATGATATCGTGCTCATTACCCCGAAAACCGGCGGCATCAGCATTCATCATACCTTGACGCTGCATGGCTCGGATGCGAACGCGTCGGGCAAGCCGCGCCGGGGAATCGTATTCTCGTACCGGGCGTCTGATGCCTATCAGCTGGCCGACACGCTGTTCGACGACACGGGCCTGACGATTTGCGGCAGCAACAAGGGCATCGTGCGCTGCGCGGCTGGCGTCGTAACGCTGCCGTACCGGGGCGGAAACACGCCGTACGGCTCGGCTTGGAATCAAGTCGGCGGGTTCGCATGGGAGAAGAACGGAGAGAACGCGTAGGAGCAGCACACGTACGATTCGCGCACAATTCTCGTATAGATCGCGCTTAGATCGCCCGCGCAGACCGCGCGGACATCGCGCATGACAAAGAGCCATGAAGACCGCGCCGCGCGGTTCATTCATGGCTCTTTGTCATGGGGCGGCAATTCGTATCTGTACGTCCAAGCACGCTCCAATCGGCAAAACAGGCTGTCCCCGATCAAGATCGAGAACAGCCTGATTCATGTGGTTTAATACAGCGTTTGCGTCGCTTCCGGCGTGAACGGACGCAGTTCATCCTGGCGTCCTTCTTTGATTTTCTTCGCCCATGCGGGATCGTTCAGCAAGGCTCTGCCGATGGCGACGAGGTCGAATTCGCCGCGATCGAGCCGTTCCAGCAAGCCGTCGATGCTGACCGCTTCGGCGCCTTTCTTCTCTTTGAACAGACGCGTGAACTCGAGATCGAGTCCGACCGAGCCGACGGTGATCGTCGGTTTGCCCGTCAGCTTCTTCGTCCAGCCTGCCAAATTCAAGTCCTCTCCGTCCGCGAACGCGGGCTCCCAGAAACGGCGCGTCGAGCAGTGGAAGACATCGACGCCGGCGTCGACCAGCGGCTGCAGGAAGCGGCTTAATTCATCCGGCGATTCCGCGAGCTTCGCGTCATAGGCGCCGTCCTTCCATTGGGAGAAGCGCATGATGATCGGAAACTCCGATCCGACGGCGCGTCTGCATGCTTCGACGACTTCCGTCGCGAAGCGGGTCCGTTTCACGAGGTCGCCGCCGTAGCGGTCCGTTCGAACGTTCGTCACGCCCCAGAAGAATTGGTCGATCAGGTACCCGTGGGCGCCATGCAGCTCGATGCCGTCGAAGCCGAGCCGTTTGGCATCGGCCGCCGCCTGAGCATAAGCAGCGATCAGATCGGCGATTTCCGCTTCGGTGAGCGGGTCGCCCACTTGTTCGCCGGCCAGGTTGAGCCCGGAAGGACCGACCGACGGCGCTTCCGGATTCGTGCCGGTGCCGGGCTTGCGCGTCAAGCCGATATGCCACAGCTGCGGAAGGATTTTGCCGCCGGCTTCGTGAACGGCCTTAACGACGCCGGACCAGCCCTCCAAGGCGTTCGTGCCGAAGAAATGCGGCCACTTCGTGCTTGCGCCTGCCGCGGGATGATTGATCAAGGTGCCTTCCGTGACGATCAGGCCGACGCCGTTCTCGGCACGGCGCTTATAGTAGGCCGCCACGTCCTCGCCGGGTACGCCGCCGGGCGAGAAGCCTCGCGTCATGGGGGCCATGACGATGCGATTGTCGAGCGTCAATTTGTCCGAACGGAAAGGCTGGAATAATGCTTTAACGGAATTCGTGCTCATAATAATTCCTCCCTGCAAGTTATTCGGGCATCGTCTGCGCTGCAGTTGTACACCTTCAATGTACCCCTATAAATCGTTAAATTCAATAGAACTAGTCGGCTTAGGAACGTCGGGCTTGTCAGCGGCTTAGCAAATAGAAGCATGCCGAAGAAATTGGCAGCACTTTCCGCGAAATAAACGGATGCGCGCGTTTTCATTGCGATTTTTCGGCGAGAAGCCCGTTTGCGGACATCAGGCCGCTTTTTACAATTCCTGAGGACGGGACTACGATTAGTATCAACAAATGAATGGTATCCATTCCAATATCGCTGAATCCCTTTCGAAGGGGAACGGGGGAACCGCGGGAGGCGCCGATTGCCGGCGTCCGCCCAGGGGTGAATCGCGGGCAGGCATGGCTTGTCCGGGCAGGGCGCTCTCTAGCCCGAATAGGGCAGCTAACCTCGTAAGCGGACCAAGAGAGACAATCAGGCAAATGCGCGGCGGCACTTGTTTCTTTGTGCTGCCCGCGAAGCCGGGAGCGGAGATTTCTCTTCCTCTCGGCTTTTTTATTTTCCAAGAGGAGTGAAGGGACATGCAGGCTGCGCAAGCGGAACAGAATGGACGGACGAAGGTTTTCCTGCAAGAACGCATGGATAGCACGAGGATTGCGAGAGTCGAGTGCTTCCGGTTCGACGGCGAGGCGGCGCGGCTGCTCGTTCCCGGATGCGGCAGCGGCGATTGCTGCGGCATGGTGAAGCTAAGCGCGGCGGAAGGCGACTGGGGTGCCGGCGTCTTTCGCGAATGCCGCTTGAAGGGGGATTTCGTTCAGTGGGCATGCGCCTTTCAGCGGGTGAAGCGCGCGACGCTGGCCGAAGGGCTGCGCGAGGCGCTGCTCAAGCAAGAGAGCTGGGGGAACGCGCGGACCGCGGCGTTTCTGATGGCGCTTCAAGCGCTGGCGTCGGGCAGCGCGTTCAGATCCGGGACGGGAGCCGCGGGACCGCTTCCCGCTAGCTTTGGCGATCCGGCGTACTGCTTCCGGCATGCCGAAGCGTACGTCATTTTCTGATTCGGCGGCAGCGGATTGGCGGCACGGGGAGGGAAAGAGCCTCATTTTTATGTTTTTTTTACACCTGGAGCGGAATCTCTTTACCCCGAATTTATGGGAAACGGGATTAAGATGACTTTAGGCAAACGCGAGAGCGAGGGACAGGAGGCAGAAGCGTGAACGGACAAGAGCTTGAAACGAGCCCGGCATGGGCGCCGACATCGCCACAGACACAGATATCGACATCGCAACAGACACAGATCCAGACATCGACGCAGACTCAGACATCGGCATCGGCATCGGCGCCGGAAACGATCGTAGTCCCGTCCTTAACGAAGGCCGGCGAACATTTCATCAAGCAGCTGATGGCGAAGGGCGTGCCGTTCACGGCCGTAACGAACAGCGCCGCCGAGCGGCAGCGGCTCTCCAAGCTCGGAGCAAGGTCCATCCTGCTGGTCAATACGATCGATGCGGATGAATGGCAGTCGCCGGATTTTCCCGTCGGCAAGGTGTTTCTGTTCGAAAGCAGCCTGTCGCTCTGCTGCAGATATTTGCGCATGGTGCGCCAGTGGACCGATCGGACGGTGCATGTCATCACAAGCCGAACGAATGGCCGGCTGATCTACAAGAGCCTTGGCGCCGATCAAATCACGCATTCCCAAACCGGGAGCGTAGCTTTTCTGCTGGACGCGCATAATACGGCAGTCTATGGAAAATCGTAACGAATGCGAGAGAGGTTATGGAGGAGGTTGCGCGGATGGTGAACGATTTTACGATGGTCGTCTTGGTGACGATCGTATTCGGACTGTTTTGGGGTTTTAAGAAATTTTGCGAGCGCGCATAAGATGATGCTTCCGAAGGAGGAAACGCCATGATCACAATGGGAATTATCGCCATCGCGCTATTGATCTATCTCGGGTTCGTGTTGGTGAAACCGGAGAAATTTTAAGCCTTGAAATACAAGCAAGCCTAAGCTTCCGCTTACCCTTAAGCTTGTATTTCCCCGGAACGAAACGCTCCGCGCCGCCGGAAGGAGGGCGACAGCCGTTTCGCCTTGCAAGGCTGCTTCTATAACGAGGAGGATATTTGAATATGGCTATGGGATTCGTACAAGTCGCCATTACGCTGGCGATCGTCATGCTGCTGGTCAAACCGGTCGGCACCTATCTTGTAAAAGTCTTTGCGCAGGAACGCACGGGGCTGGACCGGGTATTCGGTCCGATCGAGCGGCTGCTCTACCGGATCGCGGGCGTGCGCGAAGGAGAGTCCATGGGCTGGCGCGCTTACTTAAGCGCCGTGCTGCTGTCCAATTTTGTCATGCTGCTTCTATGTTATCTGGTATTGCGCCTTCAGAGTTATCTGCCGCTGAACCCGGACGGCATCGGAAATATGCCCGCAGGTCAGGCGTTCAATACGGCGGTATCGTTCATGACCAATACGAACTGGCAATCGTACAGCGGCGAGAACGGATTATCGTATCTGTCGCAATTGCTGGTGATTACGTTCTCGATGTTTACATCGGCGGCGACGGGCTTCGCGGTGGCGATTGCCTTCATTCGCGGCTTGATCGGCCGCAAGGACGACCTCGGCAACTTCTACGTCGACGTCATTCGTTCCATTACGCGCGTATTTCTGCCGCTTGCCTTCTTGGTTGCGCTGTTCCTGGTGTTTCAGGGGGTACCGCAAACGCTGCTCGGCGCCGTTCACGCTTCGACGCTGGACGGGGGAGAACAGACGATAACCCGCGGCCTCATTGCATCGCTCGAGTCGATCAAGCATCTTGGCACGAACGGCGGCGGCTGGATGGGCACCAATGCGGCGCATCCGTTCGAGAACCCGACGGCGCTGACGAATTTGGTCCATATTCTTTGCATGATGCTGCTGCCTACGGCGCTGATTTACGCGTTCGGTCTGATGATCCGCAATAAGAAACAAGGCTGGGCCGTGTTCGGCGCGATGAGCGTCATCTTCCTGGTCATGCTGGTGACCGTGTTCGTCGCGGAATACAAAGGCGTCGGCGCATTGGATGCCATGGGCGTTCACGGGAACATGGAAGGCAAGGAAGTGCGGTTCGGCATCTCGGAATCCGCATTGTTCACGACCGTAACGACGGCGGCTACGACAGGCAGCGTCAACAACATGCATGAATCGCTGACTCCGCTTGGCGGATTCACGGCACTTGCCGAAATGATGCTTAATAATGTATTCGGCGGCAAGGGCGTCGGCCTTCTTAATGGGTTATTGTATCTTATCCTATCCATATTTATATGCGGCCTGATGGTCGGACGAACGCCGGAATTTCTTGGCAAGAAAATCGAAGGCAAGGAAGTGAAGCTCGCTTCCATCGCCCTGCTGATCCACCCGCTCATCATATTGGCGCCGACGGCCATCGCGTTCCTCAGTTCGAGCGCGCAGTCGTCCATCTCGAACGGCGGCATGCACGGCTTGTCGGAGGTGCTCTATGCGTTCACATCGGGCGCAGCCAATAATGGCTCGGCCTTCGGCGGCCTGAACGCCAATACGGACTTTTACAATATCGGCATCGGCGTCGTCATGCTGCTCGGCCGTTACGTCTCGATCACGGCCATGATCGCAATCGCGGGCTCGCTGGCAGTCAAACGCGTCGTGCCGGTGACGACAGGAACGCTCCGGACGAACACGGCGTTGTTCTCGGGCATCCTGCTGGTCATCATCCTGGTCATCGGAGCACTAACGTTCTTCCCAGCACTGGCGCTGGGCCCAATCGCAGAACACCTGGCAATGCCTAAGTAATAAATAACAGGCCGACGAGCGTGCAAGACCGCGAGTCAAGCCTTCTGCTTTACGAGTTTAAAGATTGTAAAGAGTGACCGAAGGTCGGCAGAGAGTCGGAAAAACGAAGTGGTCGCCTTTGTAATCGGATATAAACCTCTAAATGTCTTATGAAATGAAATATATCCGAGTACAACAGCGATTGGAGACCTTTGCCGACCGTAGGGAATAACTTTATCCAAGCTTTATAAGGAGGATCACCATGGAGGCCAGCAAAAAAACGTATTCAGGAGAAATCATCGTCCAAGCGGCCGCGGACGCGTTCAAGAAGCTGAACCCCGCGGTCATGATCAAGAATCCGGTCATGTTCATCGTCGAAGTCGGGACGCTGATCACCTTCTTGCTCTCGATCAAGCCGGATCTCTTCGCCGCGGGCGGTTCCGGCCGGGGCTATAATATCGCCGTGTTCATCATCCTGCTCTTCACCGTGCTGTTCGCGAACTTCGCCGAAGCGCTGGCGGAAGGCCGAGGCAAGGCGCAAGCGGATACGCTGCGCAAGACCAAGTCGGAGACGACGGCCAAGGTCGTCCAGAAAGACGGCTCGCTGAAGCAAGTATCGTCCACGCAGCTGCGCAAAGGGGACATCGTCCGCGTCGATACCGGGGAGATGATCCCGACCGACGGCGAGATCGTCGAAGGGCTCGCGTCCATCGACGAATCGGCCATTACCGGCGAGTCCGCGCCGGTCATCAAGGAAGCCGGCGGCGACTTCTCGTCCGTTACCGGCGGTACGAGGGTCGTATCGGACTTCATCGTCGTGAAAGTCATGACGGATCCCGGCGAGTCGTTCCTCGATCGGATGATCGCGCTCGTCGAAGGCGCCAAACGGCAGAAGACGCCGAATGAAATCGCATTGACGACGCTGCTCGCCGTGCTCACGATGATCTTCTTGATCGTCATCGTCACGATGGTGCCGATGGCGGACTATCTCAACGTCCATCTGGACATCGCGACGCTCATCGCCCTGCTCGTGTGCTTGATCCCTACGACGATCGGCGGCCTGCTATCCGCGATCGGGATTGCCGGCATGGACCGCGTCACGCAGTTTAACGTGCTCGCGATGTCGGGCAAGGCGGTTGAAGCCGCCGGCGATATCGACACGCTCATCCTGGATAAGACCGGTACGATTACGTACGGCAACCGGATGGCATCGGAGTTCGCGCCTGTTAGCGGCGTATCGGCGCAGGAGATGGCAACGGCGGCGCTGCGGGCTTCATTGAAAGACGAAACGCCGGAAGGACGTTCCATCGTGGAGCTGGCGCTCAAGCTGGGCACGGTGCCGGGCCATCCCGGCGACGAAGCGGCCGAACCGGTCGAATTCACGGCCGAGACGCGGATGTCCGGCCTCGACCTGGCGGACGGCACGAAGATTCGCAAAGGCGCCGTCGACGCGATGAAACGCTATATTACGGCTCAAGGCGGCAGCATACCCGGCGGATTGGACGACATTGCGAACCGTATTGCCAAGGCAGGCGGAACGCCGCTGGCGGTTGCCATCGGCGATAAGATTTACGGGGTCATTTACTTGAAGGATACCGTGAAGCCGGGGCTGAAGGAACGGTTCGCGGAGATGAGGGGCATGGGCATCAAGACGATCATGTGTACCGGCGACAATCCGCTGACGGCTGCGACGATCGCGCTGGAAGCGGGCGTCGACGACTTCATCGCGGAAGCGAAGCCGGAGGACAAAATCGCCGCCATCCGCAAAGAACAGATGGAAGGCAAGCTCGTCGCGATGACGGGCGACGGTACGAACGATGCGCCGGCGCTGGCGCAAGCCGACGTGGGACTCGCGATGAACTCCGGCACGATGGCGGCGAAGGAAGCGGCCAACATGATCGATCTCGATTCCGATCCGACGAAGCTGCTGTCCGTCGTCTCGATCGGCAAGCAGCTGCTCATTACGCGCGGCGCGCTGACGACGTTCTCGATTTCCAACGACATCGCGAAATATTTTGCCATCATTCCGGCGATGTTCATCCTGGCGATGCCGCAGCTGCAGTCGCTCAACATCATGAACCTGGCTTCGCCGAAGTCGGCCATTCTGTCGGCGCTGATCTTCAATGCGATCATTATCCCGCTGCTCATTCCGATCGCGATGAAAGGCGTCAAATACCGTGCCATGAGCGCGGACCGGCTGCTGACGCGCAACGTGCTGCTGTACGGAATCGGCGGAGTTATCGTGCCGTTCATCGGAATCAAAATCATCGATCTCGTACTGCATGGCCTAAATCTCGCCTAAAATGAAAGAAGAGGAGTCCTTCGACGATGAAATCGATAGTAACCGCGATCCGCGTTTCCATAGTGCTGATGTTAATTTGCGGCTTTATATACCCGCTCGTGACGACCGGTTTTGCGCAAGTGCTGTTCCCGAAGCAGGCTGACGGAAGCCTGATGGTTTCCGCCGACGGCACCGTCCTCGGCTCGAAGCTGCTGGCCCAGAACGTGGAGTCGCCGAAGCTGTTCCACCCCCGGGCGTCGAACGCCAAGTACGACCCGACCGCTTCGGCCGGCTCTAACCGCGCGGTCGCGACGACGGAATACGTGAAGGAAATGGAAGAGAGGGTCGCCGCCGTGAAGGCCGACAATCCGGAATTGACGGATATCCCGGCCGACCTCGTGACCGTATCGGGTTCGGGCTTCGACCCGGATCTGTCGCCGGAAGCGGCGAAGGCGCAGGTGCCGCGAATCAGCAAGGCGACCGGCATGAGCGCGGACGCGCTGAATAAGCTGATCGACGAAGTGGCGAACAGCCGCCAGCTGGGCATATTCGGCGAACCCCGGGTGAACGTGAACGCGCTCAACACGGAACTTATGCAGCAGATCAAGCTTTAATCGCAACGATGACGCAGCCGCTCCCGCTTGGCCGGGGGTGGCTTTGTCTGCATCTTGCATCGGTTGAGGGGGAGACGGATATGGAGAATTTCAAGCGCAAAACGCCGGAGGAAATATTGCAGTCCATCTCCAAGCTGCACCGGGGGACGCTCAAGATTTACATCGGACCGGTCAGCGGTTCGGGGAAAACGTACCATATGCTGCGGGAGGGCCAGACGCTGCTTCAACAAGACGTGGACGTTGTCATCTGCGCGGTCTCGACGCTGCAGCGGCCGGAGACGGTGGAGCAGATCGGAGAATTGGAGCGGGTGCCGAGCATTCATTGGTATAAGAACGGAACGGAATACAAGGATCTCAATCTGGATGCGCTGGTGGCGCGCAATCCGGAGGTCGTGCTGGCCGACGGGCTGGCGCACCGGAACCGGCCGGACGCGCGGTTCCCGACACGCTTGGAAGATATCAAGTTTCTGTTGAGCCGCGGCATCAGCGTGATTACGACGGTTAACGTGTATGAATTGGAAGGCTACACGGAGCTCGCCCATAGGATGACGGGCATCGAGGCGACGCATACGGTGCCCGCCGATACGCTGGAATTGGCCGATGAAGTCAGGCTGATCGACGTCACGCCGGAGACGATTCTGAACCGGCTGGCGGAAGGGCATTTGCTGGGCTGCAAGGACATGGCGGTGTTCAAACGGGGAAATCTCGGCGTCCTGCGCGAGCTTGCGCTGCGTCTTGTTGCCGAGGACGTAAGCGATTCGCTGCGGGAGTACCGGGAGGAACTGGGGCTCGTCGGACCGGCCGGAACGGTAGAACGGATTCTGGTTTCGGCGCAATACCATTGGAACGGGTCGATCTATGTCCGCCGCGGACAGCAAATCGCCAAGCGGTTGAACGGCGAGCTGATGGTGGTTACGTTTCGCCAGATGAAGAGCTCGTTGTCCAAGGAAGCGGCCGCTTTTCGCCGAAGCATCATGAAGCTGGTCGAGAAGGTAGGCGGCAGCTTCGAAGAGCTGCCCTTCCGGAATCGCCGTTCGATTCCGAGGACGATCGTGGATTATGCGGCGCGGCATGGCGTGACCCGTATCGTCATGGGACATTCGAAACATACGCGTTGGCAGGAGATCTGGCAGGGCTCCGTCATCGCTCGTCTGTTGAAGCTTGCGCGGAACATGGATGTATTTCTCGTTGCGGACCGGGCGGAGTATGAAGGCGAACGCGTGCTGCCGGCCAAATTCGCTTCCGCCGAGGAGCGGCAGCGGTACCGGCGGTTAAGCGAGAAGGAAGTGACCGAGCGGATCGGGGAAATCAAGCGGGGCACGTTCAAAGTGTATATCGGGGCCGCGCCCGGCGTCGGCAAGACGTACAGGATGCTGCGGGACGGCAATGATCTGCTGCGCAAAGGCATCGATGTGCGCATCGGCCTTCTGGAAACGCACGGCAGACAGGAGACGCTCGCCCAGATCTCCCAATTGCCGCTGATTCCGAGACTGCAGACGGTGTACCAAGGCATCTCGCTCGAGGAAATGGATACGGATGCCATCATTCAGGGCTGCCCCGAAGTCGTGCTCGTCGACGAGCTGGCGCATACGAACGTGCCGGGCAGCAAGAACAAGAAGCGATACGAGGACGTCCTGGAACTGCTGGATGCCGGCATCTCGGTCATTACGACCGTGAACGTGCAGCATCTGGAGAGTCTGAACGACGCGGTGGAGCAGATCACGGGCATCCGCGTGCGGGAAACGGTGCCCGATAGTATCCTGCAGCTGGCGGATGAAGTACAATTGATTGACGTTGCCCCCGAGGCGCTGCGAAATCGGATGCGCGAGGGCAAGATCTATGCTAGACCCAAGATTGACCAGGCGTTGTCCAATTTCTTCAAAACCGGCAACCTTATCGCGCTGCGCGAGCTGGCGCTGCGGGAAATCGCCGACGACGTCGATGAACGGCTGGAGTCGCTGGAGCGGAACAACTCGCTTCGCGGCCCGTGGCGGAGACGGGAATCGATCTTCGTCTGCGTTAACGACACGCCCCATGCCCAGCGGCTGGTGCGGCGCGGTTTTCGGACGGCTTATCGGCTCAAGGCGCAATGGAGCGTCAATTACGTGCGAGTCGGAGAGCGGCAGAACGGCGGGGATGCGGCGCCGAATCCAAGTCCCAATCTGGAGGCGCTGGAGCGGCTGACCGTTCGGCTGGGCGGCAAGTTCATCGTCCATTACGCCGAATCCCGCAAAGAGATCGCGGAAGTGTTGTCGGCGAACGCGGACAAGGCGGAGGCGACGCAGCTCATTATCGGTCAATCCCAGGTTTCCTGGTGGGAGATGTTCCTGCACGGCTCGGTCGTGAAGAAGCTGATCGGCCTGTCCAGGATGAGAGATATATTGATCGTCGCGGATTACGGTACGAAAGAGGGTGAGGAGCGTCGAGGCAACCGTTGAACGTAGAAAAAAACTTGCGCTGCTGCCTTATGCATGGATCACGATCGGCGTCGCGGCGCTGTCCGTCGTTCTGCATGAATTCGGTTTCGCTTTCGATGCCGTCAACATCGCGCTGATGTATTTGTTCCCGGTGCTCTTCAGCGCCGTGTATTGGGGACTTGTCCCCTCCTTCTATGCCGCAGCCGCCGGCGTGCTGGCGTTCGATTATTTCTTCGTGCCGCCGTTCCTCAGCTTCAGCGTGGAGGATCTGCGGTACTTGCTTTCTTTTGCCGTCTACTTGGCGGTGGCGGCGCTGACCGCCACGCTCGCGGCCCGGCTGAAGCAGCAGGTGAAGCTGTCGAAGGAGCGGGAGGCGCATACGGCCGCGCTCTATTCGCTGAGCCGGCAGATGGCGGCAGTCGGCGAGATCAAGACGCTGCTTGAAAATATCGCGCTCCAGGTGTCCGTTACCGTGCAGGCGCAAATCGCGATCTACATGCCGGATGCGCGATCCGAGCTGGCACGGACGGCGTACTCGCCCGGCGACCATGGCTTCGGCGAAGGGGAATCCGCCATGGTCATTGCCAAATGGACCTTCGAGCATGGCCGGATGGCCGGCAGGGGGACGGAAACGCTGGGCGAGTTTCCGGGCTTGTTCGTTCCTTTGCGGACGGAAGAGAGGACGTACGGCGTCTTGGCCGTTCGCGCGGACGCCGGAGCGCTGTCGGCCGAGAGCCGTCATCTGCTGGAAGCGTTCGGCGGACTGGCGGCGACGGCGATCGCGCGCGTCAAGCTGAGCGAGGAAGCCAAGCTGGCTCAGCTGACGGCCGAGTCCGAGCGCATTCGGACCGCGCTGCTGGACTCCGTATCGCATGAGCTCCGCACGCCGCTTGCCACCGTCATCGGCTCGGCGACGGGTCTGATCGACGGAGAAGACGTCTTCTCGTCCGATGACCGCCGGGAGCTGCTCGTTACGATTCGCGACGGCGCCTTGCGCATGAACCGGCTCGTCACGAACCTGCTCGGCATGGTCAAGCTGGAGAGCGGCATGCTTGCGTTGCGCCGGGACTGGGTCGATGCCGAGGATATGATCGGCGTGGTGCTGTCCCAGGTACGAGGCTTTGTGGGCGAGCGGCGGATCGAGGTGCGGATACAGGAGCCGACGCCGTATTTTCCGGGCGACGAAGTGCTGCTGGAGCAGGTGCTCGTCAACGTCGTCAGCAACGCGATCAAATATTCGCCCGACGGCAGCGAGGTGGTCATTGCCGTTCGGCAGTCCGGCTCATGGGTCCGGATTTCGGTGGCAGACAACGGCATCGGCATCGGCGAGGAGGATCGGGAACGGATTTTCGATAAATTTTACCGCGGGCCCGGATCGAACGGCACGACCGGGACGGGACTCGGGCTCGCGATTTGCAAAGGCATCGTGGAAGCCCACGGCGGCACGATCACGGCGGCTCCCCGCGCGGAGAGAGGCACGGTGGTGACCGTCGCGCTTCCGGCAGGCAAGCCGGAATTGCCGGAGGGCTGGCAGCGGGAAGAGGAGGAACAACAATGACGACAGAAACCGGTGCGCGCATTCTCGTCGTGGACGACGAACCGCAAATCCGCAAACTGCTCAAAGTCACGCTGAAGGCGCATCATTTCGACGTGCTGGAGGCGGAAACGGGAGAGGACGGCATCTATCAGGCCAGCATCAACCATCCCGATTTGATCGTGCTGGATCTGGGGCTGCCGGACGTGTCCGGCATGACGGTGCTGAACCGAATCCGCGAGTGGTCGCGCATTCCCATCATCGTGCTGACGGCGAAGGATCGCGAGGCGGACAAAATCGAAGCGCTCGACGGCGGCGCGGACGACTACGTCACGAAGCCGTTCGGCATGGGCGAGCTCGTAGCGCGAATCCGCGTTGCCCTCCGCCATTCGGGTAACGCGCAGCAGGAGCCCGTCCTTCGTTTCGGCCGTCTCGTCATCGACCTTGCGCAGCGTCTCGTGGAACTGGACGGCACAAGGGTCAAGCTGACGCCGACCGAGTATGAGCTGCTCAAAGTACTCGCGTCCAACGCAGGCAAAGTCATCACCCAAAGGCAGCTGCTGCAGCAAGTATGGGGCGGCCACCATCACGAGTCGGATACGCATTACCTGCGCATCTACATCGGCCATCTGCGCAAGAAGCTGGAAGAAGACCCAACCAGACCGACGTTCATCGAGACGGAGCCGGGGATTGGGTATCGGTTCTTGCTGCAGGAGCAGGCGAAGTAGCGATCATAATGTCCGCGCTTCGACTGTCGCTAACGAACCGTACGGCGTGCAGAAACTGCCGCTAACGACGAACCGTACGGCGTGCAGAAACTGCCGCTAACGAACCGTACGGCATGCAGAAACTGTCGCTAACAACGAACCGTACGGCATGCAGAAACTGCCGCTAACGAACCGTACACGTCTTAAACCACCCAAACTGCCGCCAAAAACAGGCTAACGAATCCAGCACGCCTTATTGTGGCCAAAACGGCTCACATCAAGGAGAAAAAGTCCAAATAGCGCTGCTGGGGTTCGTTAGCATGCAAAAAACAGAATGTAGGGGCAAATAGCGCCAACTGGATTCGTTAGCATCGGTAACTTTCCATTCAAAGCGATTAGCGTACAACTAACTAATCAAGGCACCAAGCCGCGCAAGAACAACACCTGAAAGTGTGTCCGCAGGACGAAAACGAGCTCTCCACAAATGCAACTTCGAAGACGGCCCCGCAGCAGGCACGCTAATTCCGGGTCCAGGGACGGAGTCCCTGGTGTCCCCTTGAGAGAAGGGGGATTTACCGCTAACGAACCGTACACGTCTTAAACCACCCAAATATCCGCCAAAAACAGGCTAACGAATCCAGCACGCCTTATTGTGGCCAAAACGGCTCATATCAGGGAGAAAAAGCCCAAATAGCGCTGCTGGGGTTCGTTAGCATGCAAAAAACAGAATGTAGGGGCAAATAGCGCCAACTGGATTCGTTAGCATCGGTAACTTTCCATTCAAAGCGACTAGCGTACAACTAATCAAGGCACCAAGCCGCGCAAGAACGCCAACTGAAAGTGTGTCCGCAGGACGAAAACGAGCCCTCCACAAACGCAACTTCGAAGACGGCCCCGCAGCAGGCACGCTAATTCCGGGTCCAGGGACGGAGTCCCTGGTGTCCCCCTTGAGAGAAGGGGGACACCAGGGGGTTGTGAAACGCTTTTGAACTTATTAATAGATGTAAATAAACGCTTTTATCGAGTAAAGAAAATCTATTCCCAAATTAAAAAAATGGACGATTGAGCTCCCAATCAGCTAATCTATGAAAGCGGGAGGTTGGTGCACCAATGTACAAAGCAATCATCGTCGACGACGAAGCAGTCGTACGCGTCGGCCTCAAAAATACGATTAACTGGCAGGAGCACGGCTTCGAATTGACCGGCGACTACGCCAACGGGCGCGATGCCTGGGAAGCGATCGAGCAGGACAAGCCCGACCTGGTCATTTCCGACATCAGCATGCCGTTCATGGACGGCTTGGAGCTGGCCGGACTCATTACCGCCAGCTACCCCTACATCAAAGTCATTATTCTCACCGGCTACGACGAGTTCGAATACGCCCAGCAGGCGCTGCGCCTGAAGGTGTCGGATTTCGTGCTGAAGCCGATTACCGCGCGCGAAATCCGTCAGCTGCTGGACAAGGTCCGCAGCGAAATGGACGAGGAACGCCAGCGCCGCGAAGACCTCAGCCGGCTGCAAAGCCAGCTGAAACAGAGCTTCCCGATCCTGAAGGAGCGGTTCCTGGAGCGGCTCGTCGCCGTCGGTCTCGGCCGCGCGGAGATCGAAGACCGCTTCGCTTATTTCGGCCTTGCCCCGCTTGCCGCGGGATCGGTTGCCGTCGTCGCCGACATCGACGATTTCGGCGACCGCGAGCTGCTTTCTTATGAGCATGACGTTGAATTTTTGCGGTTCGCCGCTTTTGATATTTTCGAAGAGATCGCCGAACGGGACCGAACGATCGTGTTCCGCACCCGCGAGGAGCGGATGGTCGCGATCATCACCGGCGAAGGCGATGAGAACGACATTTACGAAACCGCTTTCCGGTACGCGGAGGAAGTGCGCCACCATATCGAGAAGTTTCTCAGCTTCACCGTGACCATCGGCGTCGGCCGGATCGTGCAGTCCGCCGAGCTGCTGCCCGGCTCCTATAAAGGCGCGCTGTCCGCGCTGGACTACCGGTTTCTGCACGGCAAGAACCGGGTGCTCAGCATCCTCGATCTGGAGGGACAGCCGGAAGCGGCGTCCTTGCCGAACCTGTCATGGGACCGCAAGCTGGTCTCCACGGTCAAGACGGGCTCGATCCGCGAAGCGCAGGACTTAATCGAGCATGGCATCGCGGAGCTGAAGAAGTCGCGCGTGCCGATCGAGACATGCTTCCTGCAAATGCAGAAGGTCGTGCTTTCGCTCATGAACGCCATTCAGGAGGTCGTTCCGCATGACCGCGAAGGATCGATCGACAGCCAGATGATGCTGATGGAAGTGTACCGGTTCAAGACGCTGGACGAAATCGAGGCGTGGCTCAAGCAGGTCGTAAGCGCCGTCATGACGGAAATCGCCGACAACCGGAACCATTTTACGAATACGCAGATTCACCGGGCGATCGAATACATCGAGACCAATTATGCCAACGATAAAATGTCGCTGCAGGAGCTGTGCCGCCACGTGCTTATGAGCAGCAGCTATTTCAGCCTCGTGTTCAAGCAGAATACGGGCGAGACGTTCGTCGAGTATCTGACCGGTGTCCGCATTGCCAAGGCGAAGGAGCTGCTGCAGTCGACGGGCATGAAGTTTTACGAGATTGCCGAGCAGGTCGGGTACGCCGATCCGAATTATTTCAGCATCCTGTTCAAGAAACGCGTCGGCATGACGCCGAAAGACTATCGCGACAGACTCGCAAAGGAGAGCGGAACCTGATATGCCGAGAGAACGCCTGCTTCGCCTGCCGCTTTTTCCGCTGAAGAGCATCCGTTCGAGCATTTCGTTCGCCTTCTCGTGCGTCATCCTGGCGGCCATCGTCTCGATCAGCCTCATCAGCTACCAGCTGTCCGTCGGCGCGGTCGAGAAGAATTCGCAGGGGTATATCGAGGAAATCATCAAGCAAGTGAACACGAATATCCAGTCTTACGTCGACAACATGGAGAATATCTCCCTGCTTGCGATGACGAGCAAAGACGTGAAATATTATATTTCGGACAACAGCTTCATCAGCGCCGAAGAGCGCCGTCCGTACGAGAAACGCATTTCCGACCTGTTCCAGGCCATTCTCTATACGAGGCAGGACATCGCCAATATCATGGTATTCGGCTATAACGGACGGTTCGTCTCCGACCGGCGCATCACCGACCTGAACCCGAACGTGAACATTACGCAGCAGGCGTGGTATCAGGATGCGAAAGCCGCCGGCGGCAAATCGGTCATCTCCGCGCCGCATGTGCAGAATATCATTCAGAACGAGTACCGCTGGGTCGTTTCGCTCAGCCGCGAGCTGAAGAGCACGGACGGCATTACGGCGGAAGGCGTGTTCCTCGTCGACTTGAACCTGAGCGTCATCAACGACTTGGCGAGCAACATCAACCTCGGCAAGCGCGGGTACGTCTTCATCGTCGACCAGAAAGGGAACATCGTCTATCATCCGCAGCAGCAGCTCATCAACAGCAATTTGCGCGGGGAGCTCATACCGGAGGTGACGGCGGCGAAGAGCGGCACGTCCTTCATCGCGAACGACGCCAACGGCAAGCGCATCTATTCTATTCAAGACACGAGCTTCGGGTGGAAAATCGTCGGCGTCGCTTATACGGACGATCTGATCGCGAGCAAGAGCTCGCTTCGTAACTCCATCCTGCTGTACGCGCTGTGCGGGCTGGCGATTTCGCTGCTCATCTCGTTCTGGCTGTCCCACCGCCTATCCCGGCCGATCCGGGACTTGCAGTCGGATATGAAGCTTGTCGAGCGCGGGAATTTCGACATCCAGACCGAGATTCGCCAGATGAATGAAATCGGCCAGCTCGGCCGCAATTTCAACATGATGGTCGGCCGCATCAAGATGCTCATGAACGAAATCATCCAGAACCAGGAGAGCAAGCGGAAGAGCGAGCTGCAGCTGCTGCAGGCGCAGATCAATCCGCATTTTCTGTACAACACGCTTGATTCCATCGTGTGGATGGCGGAGCAGAAGCAGCATGAGGAAGTCGTCCTGATGACGTCCGCGCTGGCCAAGCTGTTCCGGGCGAGCATTACGAAGGATCAGGAAATCGTTCCGATTCGCGTGGAATTGGACCATATCACGAATTATTTGCTCATCCAGAAGATGCGCTACGAGAGCCAGCTCGATTACGAGATCGACTTCGCAGAAGACATTTTGCGGAACAAGACGATCAAGCTGCTGCTCCAGCCGTTCGTGGAGAACGCCATCTATCACGGGATTCGCAACAGTCCGGACAAAGGCCTGATTACGATTCGCGGCATGCACCAAGGAGAGAATATCGTGTTCGAGGTCGAAGACAATGGTCAGGGCATGCCGCCTGAGCAGCTGCAGCGGCTGCTCCTTCCCGAAGACGGCGAATCGGGCAAAGGCATTGGCATTCGCAATGTCAATGAACGCATCAAGCTGTATTTCGGCCATGAATACGGCATTCAAATTCGCAGCGAGCTCGAAGTCGGCACATGCGTGACGATTACGATCCCGACACTTTAATCAAAGGAAGAAGGAAGAACGCCTTATGCGCAAGCAGCGCCTCACGATTCTGCTCGTTCTCGTGCTTGTGACGGCCGCCGTCTACACGATCTTCTTCTCGAAGCTGATTCTGGTGCCGGATCGAGGAGATAAGACGATCACCGTCATACTGAAGTCGTTGAACGTCCGTTCCGATTATTGGCAGACGATGATTTCCGGCGCCCAGACGGCGGCGAAGGAGCTCGGTGTCGACCTCGACTTGCAGGGGCCGCTGCAGGAATACGATGTCGAGGGACAAATCAAAGCCATTCGGGACGCCATCGCGCGCAAGCCGGATGCGATTGCGGTCGCGCCGGTGGACGATCCGCGCATCCCGGGGCTGCTGAACGAGATTCGTTCGGCCGGCATTTCGCTCGTCGTCATGGAGACGCCGGTGACGCTGGCGGATCCGCCCGTGACGGTCGCGAACGATCATCTGGAGGCCGGCCGGCTTGCCGGGGACGTGGCTGCACGGGCGGCGAAAGGCAGTCCGGCCGTTGCGGTATTCAGCGATTCGATGAAATCGGCGATCTCGATCAAGCGTCTGGAGGGCATCCGGCAGTCGATGAAGGAGCACGGCGGAAGCGTCTCGGGTTTGTATTACAGCGGGGATTCCGAGCAGCTGGCCTATGAATTCACGGTCGCGCTGCTGCGGACGAATCCGCAGGTCAACGCTTTCATTACCTTGAACGAGAGTTCCACGCTCGGCGTTGCCAAAGCGCTCAAGGAAGCGAAGAAGACGGACCGTTATAATTTGGTCGGCTTCGAGAGTTCGATCTACGAGATTCAACTGCTCGAAGAGGGAACCGTAAGCGCTCTCCTCGTCCAGAAACCGTTCAATGTCGGTTATTTGGGCGTCAAGACGGCGATGGGACTGATCAACGGCCATCGGACGGACAAGACGACGAAGATCGGTTCGACCGTCGTCACCCGGGACAACATGAACGAGCCGGAAATCCAGCGGCTGATGTTTCCGTTTACCGTCATTCAATAACTACCGTGCGAACGCGCAAAGGGAGCGTAAATGCCATGGCATATAGAAAAATATTCTCGATCGCCGCCGTTTCGATGCTGCTCGCGCTCCCCGCGATGCTCGCTTCCTGCAGCGGCGAGAAAGGCGGACATGCGGCGCCTCCTCCGGAGAAGACGAGATCGCTGATCCGGTTCGTGGCGTCCGAATACAGCACGGAGACGAAGCCGATCCTCGAGAAGCTGGTCAAAGAGTTCGAGCTGAAGAATCCGCTCATCGATATCGAACTGCAAGTCGCGAACTGGGACATCCTGGATGGCCTCTATACCACGATGATCAGCCAGAATCAGCCGCCGGATCTGCTCAACACGAACGTGTACGCGCATTTTGCCAAGGACGGTTTGCTTAATGATTTGAATGACATCTTGTCGCCCGAGCTGCGCAACAAGCTGTATCCGAATTTGATGAGCATGGATCAGATCGAAGGCCATCAATACGCGATTCCGTACGTCGCTTCGATTCGGAATTTGTACTACAATCGGGATATTTTCGAGAAAGCGGGGATTGCGCAGCCGCCTTCGACCTGGTCGGAGCTCAAAGCAGATGCGCTTAAGATCAAGAAATCCGGCGGAGCGTACGGCTTCGGCGTCGACCTGACCGACAACGAGACGCAGGCGTACTTGTCGTATTTCTTCTTCGGCGCGGGCGGGGGCTGGATCCGGGACGGCAAGTGGATCATCAATTGTCCCGAGAACGTGGAGGGGCTGACGTATTTAAAAGCGCTCTTCGACGCGGGCCTCACCGATCCGGAGCCGACGGTTACGACGAGGGACGAGAAGCAGCGCATTCTCGGCGACGGCAAGCTCGGCATGATGATCTCCGGCGACTATTTCAGCTCCGTCGTGCCGAAGGAGTTTCCGGATTTGCGATGGGGCATGGGAGAGATTCCGGTCAAGGACGGCAGTGCGCCGATCTCGTTCGGCGTCCAGGACGTGCTCGTCTCCTTCAAGACGGATCACACCGACAAGGAAGCGTTGTCGACGTTTCTGGATTTCTTGTACGACGACCCGTCGTATCTGGACATGATCCGGCGCGAAGGCTTCCTGCCGGTCAATTCCCAGGTCGGCTCCGATATGGCGGCGGAAGACGATGACATGAAGGCCAGCCTGCTCGCGCTCACGCGGGCCAAGTTCTACCCCGTGCAGGACGTGGCCTGGCAGGCCGTCATGGACTACGCGCGCAAGCTGGGCGACGCCGTCCTGTACGACAACCTGGCGCCGAAGGCGGCGCTGGACGAGCTGCAGCATTTTGCCGAGAAGCGCAGCAAGCAGTAGAATGGGAATGAGGCGGCGGTATAGCCGGTTCCAGAGTAAGCGTAAGAAGAGTCGGACCGGTCCTCGTTGGGAGGGCCGGTTTTTTCGTTTCTGGTGGATTGAAATGTGTGGGGAGGCGATTGAGCTGGTGCGCACCTTGTGTCATGTACGGCGGAGTTGATCGGATTTGAGCAAAGAGCTGCACCCAGTGCAGTACATGCGGAGAAAAAGGCCGAATGGGAGCAAAGAGCTGCACCCAGTGCAGTATATGCGGAGAAAAAGGCCGAATGGGAGCAAAGAGCTGCACCCCGTGCAGTACATACGTAGGAAAACAGCCGTTACCCCTAGCAAAGCTGTCACCACGACTTGAATTCGGCTCCCCCCCCTCCAAATCCCCGGAATCGCTGCCACCATGACAGGAACTCACTCCACACGGTCCAACTCCCTTTAAAACACCGTCACCACAACAGAAATTCGCCCCTCGCCCCACGACTCGCCCACCTCGGCTGCTCCAACCCACACCACATCCTCCAACAACCCTAAAATCCTTACACAAGAAAATACTAAAGAATTCGTGGAAGATATTCGATTCAGCGAAACCGTTCCACCCTCTATGATGTAAACAAGCGCCGCAGCAGTCTTGCACGGGCGAATCGCTAGGGATTCGGGATTGGCGCCAGTACACACATATTAGGAGGGTACGCTTTATGATGAACAAGAAAAAGTACGCTGCGATGGGCGCGGCGGTATTGCTCGCTTCGGTCTCGCTCGCGGGTTGCGGTTCTAAGGACAACAACTCGAACAACACGGCCTCCACGAACAATGCTTCCACGAATAACGCATCCACGAACAACGGCGGTTCCACGAACGCGACGAACGACGGCAGCACGAACGGCGGCACGAACGCGACAACGCCGGATACGCCTAAACTGACGGGCGACTTCGAAGTGCAATATTTCGTTGGCGGCTACGGGGACAAATGGTGGACGAAGGTCATCGCGGACTTCCAAGCGGCGAACCCCGACCTGCATGTGAAAGCGCTCGGCGGCCCGAAAATCAACGAACAAAACAAACCGCGCTGGATCGGAGGCAACCCGCCGGATTTCGTCTACATCGACGGACCTGAACTGAACGACCGCCAAATGGTCGAAGACGGCCAGCTCGAAGATCTGACGGACTGGATCAAAGACGCGAAGAACGTCGACGGCGACAAAATCCTCGACATGCTGGCGCAGCAGCCGCAGCAGTTCGACGGCAAGATCTACAACATTCCGCTCGTACTGAATTCGTGGGGCATTTTCTGGAACAAAGCGCTCTTCAAGGAGAAAGGCTGGCAGGAGCCGCAAGACTTCCAGCAATTCCTCGACGTCAGCGACAAGATCAAAGCAGCCGGCACGACGCCATTCATCCATACCGGTAAATATCCGTACTACATCAACGGCGCGTTCCTGTATCCGGCGATCGTTTCCGCGAACAACGGCGACTACACCGTGCTTCAGGACATGGCGGCGAACAAAGTCGAAGCGTTCGAGAGCGATGCGGTCAAGACGGCGCTGGGCAAAATCGTAACGCTGCGCGACAAAGGCTTCATCGACAAAGCGTCGATCCAAATCAACCACACCGATTCGCAAATGCTGTTCCTGCAAAATAAAGACGCATTCATCCCGAACGGCCTGTGGCTGCCGAACGAAATGTCCAAAGACATTCCGCAAGGCTTCGACTTCGGCTTCATTCCATCGATCACGCAGGACGCCGGTCAGAAAATCGTAGCGAACACGTCGACGGCAACCGTCGCGATCGCGAAGAACGCGAAGAACAAAGACGCGGCTCATGCCTTCCTGCAATTCGTCTTCTCGAAAGCGCAAGCTTCCCAATGGGCAGAGCTCAGCGGCGCGCCGTCGAACATCAAAGGCGACATCAGCGCTTCCAACGCGCCAAGCTTCGTTAAGGACGCAGCGAAGTACCTGACGGATCCGAACACGATCGTTATCCCGACGATTACGTTCAACGCGGACGTAGACAAAGCGATGCAAGATGCGACGGACGCCCTCACGATCGGCAAGATCGACCCTGCCGGCTGGGTGAAACGCGTAACCGACGTCGTTAAGAAAGTAGCGAAATAAGAACGGCACCAGCCGTTTCGACTGGCAACAAGTAGACAGAAGCGCGAAGGATGGCCGGGCCGCACCGGGTCATCCTTCGCGAATTTACAGGAAGGGCGGTCGCGTCATGGAAGCAGGCAGCGCCAAGTGGCAGAGAAATCTTTTTATCGCTTCGTTCATCATCCCGACATTCGTGTTCTTCTGCATCTTCACCATCTATCCGGTTGCAAAAGGCCTCTATTATTCGATGTTCGATTGGTCCGGCATGGCGCAAACGAAAGATTTCATCGGACTCGACAATTTCAAGGAAATGTTCAAGGATCCTATCGTTTGGCGCTCGATCGGCAACGATTACTTCCTGGTCGTGGGCAAAATCGTCGGCATTATGGTAATCGCCACCTTCTTCGCGGTTGCCTTGACCCGGTTCAACTTCAAGATGGCCGGCTTCTTCCGGTCGATCTTCTTCATTCCGAATGTCATTTCCGTCGTCGTCATCGGCGTCTTGTGGAACTTCATATACAATCCGCAAATCGGCTTCCTGAACGCGTTCCTGTCCTTGTTCACCGACGAGAAAGTTACGATCACCTGGCTCGGCTTCACGAACCATACGATCTGGATGCTGCTTCCTCCGGCCATCTGGGCGGGGATCGGCTTCTACATGATCCTGCTCATCGCGGCCATTCAGAACATCCCGGCCTCCTACTATGAAGCGGCTGACCTGGAAGGCGCGACGCAGTGGAGACAGTTCTGGAGCATTACCGTTCCGCTGATCTGGGAGCAGATGAAAGTGTCCATTCTCAACATCATGATGACGACATTGAACGGCTCGTTCGTGATCGTCTGGATCATGACGGAGGGCGGTCCGGACAACAGCACGCAGGTTATGGGCTCGTACTTGTACCAAATGGCTTTCCGCCAATACCATTTCGGCTTCGGAGCCGCGATCGGCGTACTTATTCTGGTGCTCTCGCTTATTACGACAGTGGTGCTGCAGCGGCTGCTTCGTCATGAGACCGTCGAGCTGAGCTAAGGAGGAACACATCATGATTAACGGCATTCGCAATCCGATCGTCAAATTCGTATTCTACGCCATTCTGATCCTCTGGGGCTTGTCCGTGCTCTACCCGCTCTTGTGGACGCTGCTCGACGCGCTCAAGAATAACGACCAGTTCTTCCGCCATCTGCCCTGGGCGCTTCCGGAAATGCCCCTGCTGTGGTCCAACTTCTCGTACGTATGGGACAAATACAACTTCGATACGTACTTCCTGAACTCCATCGTGATTACGGTCGGCTCGACGCTGCTCGGCCTGCTGCTGGCCGCGACGACCGCGTACGTGCTCGCACGCTACAAATTCCGCGGGAGCGGCGCACTGTACCTGTTGTACATTGCCTCCATGATGGTGCCTTTCATCCTGGCGCTTATCCCGCTGTTCTTCCTGATGAACTCGATGCATCTGATTAATACGAAAATCGGCCTTATACTCGTCTACACGTCCAGCGTGCTGGCGTTCGGCATTTTCGTTCTCGTCGGCTTTTTCAAATCCTTGCCGAAGGAACTCGAAGAAGCGTCGATCATGGACGGGGCCTCGTATTTCGGTACATTCTTCCGAGTGATGCTGCCTTTATCGCAGCCGGGTCTCATCACGGTTGCCATCGTCAACGTGCTGAACATCTGGAACGAGTACATCGTCGGCACGATTCTCATCAACGATCCGAAGCAGTACACGCTGCCGGTCGAAATCGGCGTCATGCAGGCGGAGATGCAGTACCGTACGGAATGGGGACCGCTGTTCGCGGCATTGTTCTTCACGATCGTGCCCGTGCTGCTCGTCTACATCATCTTCCAACGCAAAATCGCCAGCGGCATTACGGCCGGCGCGGTTAAATAATCTCGCGTGCAGCTGTAGCCTGCGTGCTAGCGCAAAGCGACTCCTGTCTGTTTCGATATTCGAAACGGACAGGAGTTTTTTAATGTGACGGCTCTCCACTTGCAGCTTGCGCCGCTTCCCCCTACAATGGACGGTAACAAGCAAACGAAGGAGCCGGACTACTAATGAACCATGAGATTACGATGCATCTATATGAAGATTGGCTGGACACGGTGAAGGAGATTTTCAAAGGCTCCGGCCATCCGCTGCCGAACGACCTGACCCCGGACCAAGTGGCGCTCGCGTATTTCCTGCAGACGGCGCCATCCAAGGAAGAAGCGCTGCGTCAGCGCGAAGCCAACGAGGAGCGGCTGAACGACATCCAGCAGAAGCTGCTGGACAACTTCGAAGCCGTCGTGCTCCCGGATCTGCGCAGCCGTACGGGCTACGCGGGCGAGACATTTGCTTTCAAATGGGTATACAACCAGGGCGAGCATATTATTGAGGAGCGTTCCTCGTATCGGATTCCGTTGTAAGGCGCGTGACGGTACGAGGGTAGCTGGAGTGATTGATTACGTATGAGAGGAATCCGATTCCATCATGTGAGGAATAATGGCAGTTAAGTATATATTAGTATGTGATACTGAATACAGAGCACGGTGAGAGGGACGCCGTTGCTCTGTATTTTTTATTTGTCGAAATCAACGTAAAGTCAACCAGTAATCCCTGAAGTGCATAAAGAGCTGCTTTAACCAGCCCCGTTCGAATAACACAAGATTTCAGTACAAGCAGACAAAGGGCGGGAACGTCCAATATTGCGGGCTGCATTCCCGGCCATGAAAGTGAAGATCAATAATGAGATCCATGAACAGATATTATCAACATAAGGTCAACGTTCTTGGTAGAGGGAGTAAAATTAAAGCTTTTCGAAAACCAAGAGTAAAGCTATAATTAAAGTAAAAATTTTCCGGTTGTGGAGGATAATAATGCCATCAAAACGAGAGATCCTTCAATCTATTTCTTTCGGCCATAGAATAGCAGAAGATGAGAGCCAGGAATTGGCCAATTACTTTGTTGAGACTGACCACTGGAAGAGAATATTTTCTGGTGAAATTGATATTGTGTATGGGCTAAAAGGTACAGGAAAAAGTGCTATATATTCACTGCTCCAAAATAAAAGTTCAGAGTTAATGGATAAAAGGATTAATGTTATTGTAGCTGAGAAGCCAAGAGGTACACCAGCATTTAAAGATATAGTTAATGAGCCACCAACAAGTGAGGCCGAATTTATTACACTTTGGAAGCTTTATTTTCTTTCATTAATTGGTTTTCAAGTAAAAAACATAAAATCGGAAGACTCAAATAGACTTGTTGATTTTCTAGAAGAAGCACGATTGTTACCGAGAGAACTCAACTTAAGAGGCATAATAAAAGCAGCATTTGATTATGCAAAAAAAATTGTAAAGGCTGAATCCTTTGAAGGTGGATTACAGTTTGATCCTAATACTGGAATGCCTGCTGGAGTAAATGGGAAAATAACTCTAAAAGAACCTAGTCATGATCTGACATCACAGGGTTTAGCATCAATTGACCATTTGCTGGAGCTTGCTAATAAAATTATTAAAACAAGTGATTCTAGAATTTGGATATTAATTGATAGGTTAGATGTGGCGTTTGCTGATTCAGCAGAATTAGAGAAAAATGCGTTAAGGGCTTTATTTAAGGTATACCTTGATATGAATGATCTTGAAAATATTTCATTAAAAATATTCCTAAGAAGTGACATTTGGAAGAGAGTGGTTGATGAGGGTTTCCGCGAAAGCAGTCATATTACAAGAAGTTTAACGATTTCATGGAATCCTCAATCACTACTGAATCTTATAATGAAACGATTGTTAAAAAATGATGCTGTTGTTGAGTATCTTGGAATTGATATCGAGAAGATTATGGGGGATATTAACTTACAGCAGGAAACTCTATATAGGATTTTCCCAGCCCAAGTCGATACAGGTCGTAATAAACCAAACACCTTCGATTGGCTTCTGAGTCGGACACGTGACGGTAATGAAGATATCGCGACTGCACCTAGAGAACTAATTCACTTGCTTTCTTCTGTAAGAGAGGTTCAGTTGAAAAAACTAGAAATTGGGGGGAAAGAGCCAGGAGGTAGCTTACTATTTGATGGTGCCTCATTAAAAGAAGCGCTGAACCCTGTATCCAAGGTTCGGTTGGAGCAGACTCTTTATGCTGAGTATCCTCAACATAAGCAGTATCTAGAAAAATTAAATCGAGCAAAAACTGAACAAACTATAGATTCCTTGTCTGTTTTGTGGGAAGTAAATCAAGAAGATTCATATAAAATTGCTACAAAATTAGTTGAGATAGGTTTTTTCAAAAAAACTGTAAGGAATACTTATTGGGTCCCCTTTCTATATCGAAGTGCACTTAATATGGTGCAGGGAAATGCTTGAGAGGAGACTTGGTATTAAGTTTGAGAAATTCCTCAATATATTCTCTAGCTCGAGTGATTGGATTACTTATGGGAAGAATCCAGAGGCTGTGGTCGAGGAGTAAGGACAAAAAACGAATAGCAGTCTGTAATCAATGAATACATCGCTATGCGGTTTGAAACCTTGGCGATGTTTTTTTATACTCTGGAGTCAACATGGAGTCAACACATGAGTCACCAATCGGCTCGTGAATGCCCAACGTCCGGCATGGATGCTGGGAATGTCCCGAAACATTAATAACGCCCTCAACCGCTCCGACCGGAGCGACCATTTGGCTATTCGTTGTCTTGAAATCGACTCGATTATTTTTTAACCACAGGCACCCAAAATTCGCCGTAGAACGTGCCTTCGCCGTTATCTGTGCGATAAGTCGCATTCGGACCGCCAATGTAAGCATAGTCAATGATACGGGCCAAGACTTCGCCAAAAGCACGGTAAGTCAGACGAGGACGACCGCGCCTTCCACTTCGAACTCGCCCATCACGCCGAAGCCGCGCCAAGCCTTGCATCGCGTCGCATCGCACACCCAGCAAGACGAGCTGATCGAGCTGAATAAAATCTTGCTTTTTGAAAATACGAATCCTGTTAATCCGAATCTTTTGGAGCTCGACGATGTGGCGCCTTCGGAGCTGAACCAGCTGATTTCGCTTGCTGCTAGAGATAAGCACTTGCGCTTAACCTATGAGCAGAGTCCTGGCTGGTCGAGGAGTATGACTTTGATACGGACGAGTTTCGTTATTTGCCTGTTGAGATGCTGCGGGACTCGGCAATTTCAATGAAGGAGATGAAATGGTCTGAGTAAGTCGCATCACGGCAAAATGATTTGCCATCTCAATAGGCGGATAGCAGTATGTAAGTTAAAAAAATAGAGCACGACATGGATGCCGTAACTCTGTTTTTGTGTCCGAATTCAACACTTAGTCAATACGAGACTCTTGAGAATACTTTCATGGCGGGTAAAACCGAGCGTACGCTCGCATGTTCTCAACGCGTCTCGGGAATACATTCTCGACGAACTAAATCCGAGTCGCCTCGCCATTGCCTATTGGACCCCCGGCCCTGTCCCAAAATCAAAACCGATTGAAAGAATACGGGATACCTAGCCATAGTCGAGCCCGACTCCTGATCACTTCAGAACAGTGGACATACTTCCATCGAATTTGACTTTGCGCTGAACCTCAATATCATTTTTATACTCGGAATAGACGAACCAGTCTCCGATAACCTGATTGAGTAAATAGTAGGTTTCTTTTTTATATGGGATGACTACTTCTCTTTTGGAAGGATTGGCAGGCTTGAACCGAATTAATGTTCCTGGCTCGGTGAAGCTGCCTTCTTCCGCGTATATCCATCCTTGATCGACAGCGATGATACTGCTATAGCCTTGTGTAAGCTTTTGCGGTGTTCCTCCTGTAAGCTTGACTCGATATATCGGGCCATTCGCGGCATAGGTACCTTTTTCATTAGGCAATTGCCACCACGTGGAATAGTAAATAGAGTCGCCATCTAGATACATTCTTCCATACTTCTCTTTGGTCAACAATTTCTGATTCTTGCCGTCCGTATTCATACGGGTAATGCCATGTTCGCTGACAAAATAAATGACATCGTTCACAATGCTGATCGCGTCTTCGCTGCCTTTGTTGTAATCATAATAATAAAGTTGATCCACTAATAGATTATTTCGTTTTAATTGAATGGGGAACAAGTATTCGTTGCTGAGCAAAGTTAAGCCTTTCCCGTCCAGACGCGAGCGGTACAAGGAGCTTCCTCCATCATCATTAGGCTTTGTAAAGTAAAGGTAGTCTTTATAAACCGTCAATGACTCGAAATGAATGTTACTACTAGCGCTGACGATTATATTTTTCTCTGAACCGTCCAGCTTTCCTCTGAGAATTTGCTTCTTATCCCATGTGATGTAGAATACCCAGCCATCAATGATTCTTAGGATATCCGCATTTTCGTCTCGAATTTTTTTCAATAGGGTATCTTTGGATTGAACATGGTAAAATTCATATCCAACTTTACTTCCCGGAGTAGAGAAATTGATCAGTTCATCATTATTGCCATCACTATCTTCGCTTCCGTCATACTTTATCTTGCGTATGTCCCGTGTATCGTTCATATAACCGCCGGGATTATTAAAATAATAAATCCATCCCTCATTGGATACGCCATACAATGTTTGCTGAGGCATGCTTGATAATGTATCTGACAGTTCGTTCATTGTTGAAGACGAATACTGCAATTGGGATGCATGAACTGTGGATATGCAACTCGAGAAGACAATAGAAAGAGCAATAACGCTTTTTAAGATGACGGACACAGCTGACTTAGGATGGTTGTCCCGGCTCTTATTGTTAAATGCGGTCATATAGTTCCCCTTTTCTTTAGTAGTGTATCGATAAGACCTTTGTTCAATTTACCAATATTTTGACGGTGAGAAAAGGAAAATATGAAGAAGCATCTATTTTGTCTATGAGTTCGATTCAAAGGCTATTGCGGCAGAAGCATGGCAGGTATGCTGCAGCTCTGTTTTTTATGCGCCTGATACAAAAGATATATTATATATAGACATATTAAATATATAATAATATATTGGATGTGATTGGAATTATTTTGATGGGAGTGTATGTCGATGGACTTATCCAATCTTCATCCCGAATGGAAAGTAGAAAAGATCGAGATTGCAACTCTTACAGGCGAGCGTGCTAGAAGCGCGGGTTCAAACGGCAGAATAGGCGATCATGGCAAGAACTGTTCGGTTCGGATCGCTCGAATTACGATTGACGGGGAGACGGGCTTTGGCAACTCCGGCCAGTTGACGGAGGAATTGGCGGAGCGGGTAATCGGCATGAGACTGATCGATCTGTTTGACGAGCAAGGCAGGCTGCTGGAGCCTTATCGCATTCCGCTGGAGTATCCGATTCTGGACTGGCTGGGACGCAGACGGAACACGCCCGTATACAACTTAATCGCTGATCGAGCTTCGGATTCCCCGTTGGTCGTACCTTGCTATGACACTTCGCTTTATTTCGATGATCTGCATTTGCAGTATGAGTTGGACGCGGTAGCCTTGATGAAGGAAGAAGCCGAGCAGGGATTTGCCAAGGGGCATCGGAATTTCAAAATCAAGGTCGGCCGCGGAGGCCGGCATATGCCCCTATGGGAAGGAACGAAACGGGATATCGCAATTATCCATGGTGTCGCTGAGGTTGCAGGGCCAGAGGGGAAGATTATGATTGATGCGAACAATGCGTACAATCTGAATCTGACCAAGGAAGTGCTTGCTGCCGTTGAGGATGTGAATCTCCACTGGATCGAGGAAGCTTTCCACGAAGACGATGCCTTGTATGCCGATCTGAAGTCGTGGCTTCAAGCGCGCGGCCAGCAGGTGCTTATCGCGGATGGAGAGGGACTTGCGTCTCCTCATCTCGTGGACTGGGCGAGAAATGGCTTGGTTGACGTGCTGCAGTACGACATCATCTATCCGGGCTTCACGCATTGGCTGGAGCTTGGCGCCAAGCTCGACCAGTGGGGTCTGCGTTCTGCCCCGCACTGCTACGGCAATGCATATGGCATCTACGCAACGGGACATATCGCAGCGGCGATTCAGAACCTCGAGTTCGTCGAATACGATGAGATCTCCATTGTCGGCATGGATACGTCCGCTTATCGCGTGGAGAACGGTATGCTCCACATTCCGAATAAGGCTGGCTTCGGTTTGGATTTTGACGAGGAGCTATTCGCCAGCCAAGTTCGGGCTAACGGCTGGAGCCGCGGCTAAAGCTGTGGCCGGTCGAATGACAGGTATATGAATAAACGCTCGAACTCATTAACGAAAACATCGCCACGCGGCTCATACGCCCTTGGCGGTGTTTTTTATGCTCCGAAGTCAACACGAGTGTATATAAATATAGGCCGATTCGCCGAAGGAGCGGACTTTGTTTCGTACTCTTGCTGTCTCATTCCATAATCGTATGAACGCTTAAAGGGTTGTGATAACTTAGGGTTACAATAATCCTCTGGAAGGAGCCAGACGCATGATAATACATGTGGAAATCGAACCTAAAATTTTGTATTTCGGCTCGTCCATTGTGCTGATCAGCACGATGAATGTAGATGGAACCCCTAATTTGGCGCCAATGTCGTCAGCTTGGTGGCTGAATCGGTCTTGCATGCTCGGATTAAGCAGTAAATCGCAGACCGCTTTGAACATAATGAGAGAGGGAGAATGTGTGCTGAACTTGCCGTCCATCGACCTGATTTCTGCTATTGAAAGTCTCACGCTGATAACCGGACGAGACCCGGTTCCTGAATCAAAGAAAGCAAGAGGTTATCAATTTGAACCGAACAAATTTGGCAAGTCAAAACTGACTCCCTTACCGTCTCGAGATGTCAAAGCGCCTCGCGTACAAGAATGTCCCGTTCACTTAGAGGCAAAGCTCATAAAGGTACATCCGTTCGAAGAGCCGAGTTCCCTGATTGCATTGGAGGTCCACATCGAGAAAATTCATGTGGATCAGGAATTGACCATGAAAGATCATCCAAATTACATTGATCCGTCCAAATGGAATCCAATGATTATGAACTTCTGTGAATATTTCGGCCTAAGCGAACAGCTGTCTAGATCTCGATTGTCCGCGGTATTTGGGCCAGATGTGACGCAATAGACGACTCTTCCGAACGAAACCTGGAGTGATTGGAACTCATTAACGAAAACATCGCCACGCGGCTCATACGCCCTTGGCGGTGTTTTTTTTCTATGTTTAAAACCGCCGTCGTACGCTAAAACCACCAACAACGCGGTGTCGGGACTAACGCACGTTCATACCCGCAGTGGAATTATATAACGAATCAAGATATTGTACGCATCCATGGCAGGCGATGGTTAACACGGAGCGAACGTATTTGTGATACAATGATTCGGATCAATCGAGAGACTTGTAGATTATAAATCAGGTGCATATATGAATGGAGATATAGAACAATGAGTTTGTTGACAGTGGAGCAATTATCGCATACGTTTGGCGACCGGGTATTGTTTAAGAATGTGTCTTTCCGTTTGCTGGAAGGGGAACGTGTCGGGCTGGTAGGCGCGAATGGCACGGGAAAATCCACGCTGATGAATATTTTGACAGGCAAGCTGTTGAAGGACGAAGGCAAGATGGAATGGACGCCCCGCGTTCGTTACGGCTACTTGGACCAGCATACGAAGCTTGAGGCAGGCAAAACGATCCGGGACGTGTTGAAGGATGCGTTCCTGCCCTTGCTTGTATTGGAAGAAGAGCTTAATGAGATTGCCGGGCAAATGGGCGAAGCCGACCCGGATACGTTGGAACAGCTTCTGGAGCGCATGGGAGAGATTCAAGAGGAGCTTGAAATCGGCGATTTCTATTTGATCGATGTGAAGGTCGATGAGATGGCCAATGGCTTAGGCCTTAACGTAATCGGGCTTGACCGCGAAGTCACGGCGCTAAGCGGCGGACAGCGGACGAAGGTGCTGCTCGCCAAGCTGCTGCTTGAGAAGCCGGGCGTTCTGCTGCTGGATGAGCCGACCAACTACCTGGATGAAGAGCATATTAACTGGCTGACGAATTATTTGCGGAATTATCCGCACGCGCTGATTCTGATTTCTCATGAAACGGGTTTTATGAACCAGGTCGTCGACGTCATCTATCACCTTGAATTTACGAAACTGACCCGATATTCGGCCAATTACGAGAAGTTTCTGGAGATGTCCGAGCTGAACAAAGCGCAGCATATCGACGCCTACGAGAAGCAGAAGGATTATATCAAGAAGCAAGAAGAATTCATTAATAAGAATAAAGCGCGTGCTTCCACCTCGGGACGCGCCAAGAGCCGCGAGAAGCAGCTCGACCGGATCGATCGCATCGACAAGCCGGAGGAAGCGGCCAAGCCGACCTTTAACTTCAAAGAGTCCCGTACAAGCGGCAGGACCGTATTCGAAGCCGTGGGAATGGTCATCGGCTACAGCAAGCCGCTTCTGCCGAAGATGGATATGGTGATCGAACGGGGCGATAAGATTGCCATCGTAGGCTGCAACGGCGTCGGTAAATCCACGCTCCTGAAGTCTATTCTGGGCGTTATTCCTCCGCTGGACGGCAAGACCTATCTCGGCGATTATTTATCTCCCGCTTACTTCGAACAGGAATCCAAAGCGCCGACGATGACTCCGCTGGAGGACGTATGGGATGAATTCTCCTCGATGAACCAGCATGAAGTCCGGGCCGCGCTGGCCCGCTGCGGTCTGAAGAACGAGCATATTACGCGCCCTCTGAATCAGCTCAGCGGGGGCGAGCAGGCGAAGGTTCGTCTTTGCAAGCTGATGATGCGAGAAAGCAACTGGATTTTGTTCGATGAGCCGACGAACCATTTGGACATCGTCGCCAAAGCCGAATTGAAGCGTGCGCTGCAAGCTTATAAAGGTACCGTCGTTCTCGTCTCCCACGAGCCTGATTTCTATGAGGATTGGGTAACGAAAACGTGGGATGTCGAAGCCTGGTCGATGCAGGGCTAGAGGAACTGGATAGATTCAGTGTCAGATACAGAGCGTGGTGATTTTATTGCCACTGCTCTGTTTTTTGTGTGCGCAAGTAATAGAAACGGGTTTTTTACAGAATGTGGATGGCGGTCGTGATATAGTAACAATGATATGCCGGTTGCCGTCGCTTACGCTGACGGTGAGGAAGGAATTTCACGACGGGAGAGATCATTTTGACAAATAAAAGTGAAATTATTCAATCTATAAAACAACAGAATAATCCCATGATCGTAGCTAACAGATTATCCACATTTATCGTACATGCAATAAGAGAAGGCAGTATAAATCTTTATGAAGCCTACTTGTTAAATGGGGAAGTAATCAAATGGTACAGAAAGGGTTATACGCAGCCCGCTTGGAAAAGCCCGGTGCTGGTTTCGAATTGCCTTGCAATTCTAAACCAAAAGTTGTTATCGCATATTTTTGATGGAAATACGGTTACAGAAAACATTTATAAGTTGGGTTTAGAAGCGTACAGACTAAATGATGACAAGCGAAAACATTATATTATGGATAAGTACGCGCTTTTCTTGGAAGCTCAAGATTCACCTGCGTTATTACATGAACTGCAGTCGATTAGAAATAATGCTGACAAGCAAAGTTACGATGATGGACCGTATCATTTTGATGAATTTCCTTTTGAATGCTTTAGTCCTGAGACGATCTTGTTAGAAGGCGGCGGTCATTTATTCGAGAAAACGATACAAGATGAGATTGAGGATCTTATTGTTGAACTTAATTTAACGTAAGAGCTTTCTGGCCTGTTCTACGCGATACCTCTTTGCAGTCCGAGCCGGAGATGTCCCTGATTTCGTTATTAATGAAACGATCCGAGACGAGCGTGCGAATGAATCCTCGGGCAAACGGTAGTTGGAGCAACAACTGAAGTGAAGTCGAGAACAGAGCACGGTGATGCGACATCGCCTTCTCTGTTTTTTGGTTTGGCACTCAATCGCGGGAAATAATCGAGAAGGCAACGGTACCTCAATGATATGATTAGCTCATACAAAAAAATTTCACCTGCCATGTAGAAATCCGCCTTTTGAAATCGACACAAGTACGTAAATCCAATAAGTATGCAATCGATGAGAGGAGCTTGAGCATGCATTTTACGCTGATGTTATTTGAAAGCACGGAGGATTTCGCCGCTCGGCAAAATCCGGAGAAACAGGAGGAATATCGGGCAGGCTGGTCGCATTACGTTCATGCCTTGCGCGATTCCGGGGTTGCGGTCACCGGATTCGGCCTTCATGCGCCCGAGACGGCTGCGACCGTAAAGCGGAGCGACGGCACGATGCATGTACAGGATGGACCTTTTACCGAAACGAAAGAGCAGCTCGGCGGCATATTCGTCATCGACGTACCGGATTTGGATACCGCGCTGGAATGGGCGGCCCGAGCTCCAGTAAACGCCGTTGAGGTCAGGCAAAATCTCCCGGCCATGAAGTAGGCAGGAGATGAATACGTATCGCGTTGTCGAGCATACCGTTCGCGATTCTTATGGACGGATCATCTCCTTTCTCTCCGCTGACTGGCGCAATCTAGATGCGGTTGAAGATGCGCTTGCGGACGCGCTCGTCTCCGCTCTGGAATCGTGGCCGAAGTCGGGTATTCCAGACAAACCGGAGGCATGGCTGTTAAAGGTAGCTAAGCGGAGGCTTATCGATCGTACTCGCCGTGACCGCATTTCCGAGAAGGCCTTCGCGGCGCTGCTCGCCATGTCGGAGAACGTGCAGCATATGGATTTTGCGTCTTTCCCCGACGAACGGTTGAAGATGTTGTTCTTGTGCACCCATCCTGAAATCGATCCGTCGATGCACACGCCTCTGATGCTGCAGACTGTACTAGGTATCGATGCATCCCGCATCGCTTCCGCCTTCGTGGTGAAGCCCTCCACGATGGGTCAGCGGTTGACGCGCGCCAAAGCCAAGATGCGAAGCGACCGCCTGACGTTCTCCATGCCCGATGTTGAAGAATTGCCTGAACGCTTGGACGCCGTACTGGAGTCGGTTTATGCGGCTTATGGCAGTGGCTGGGAGGATCTTGGGGGAGTAGACCCGCGGCGCAGGGGGTTAGTGGACGAGGCGATTTATCTGGGAAGGCTTCTCTCCGCGCATATGCCTGATGAGTCCGAGGCGCTGGGACTTCTTGCGCTCATGCTGCATTGCGAGGCGCGCCAGCAAGCCCGCCGCGATGACGCCGGGAGCTACGTTCCGCTTAGCGAGCAGGATACTTCGCGCTGGTCCTCCTCCCTGATCGCGGAGGCGGAGCGTTGTCTGCATGCAGCCGCGCGAGCGAACCGGATCGGGCGATTTCAGCTGATGGCGGCAATCCAGTCGGTTCACGCGCAGCGGGCGCGGACGGGACGCACGGAATGGCAGGAGATCGCCTTGTTATATGAAGGACTAAGCCGGCTGAGTCCGACGCTTGGCATTCTTGTGGGAAGAGCGGCCGCTGTTGCGGAGGCGTACGGTCCGAGGGAAGGGCTAACCCTTCTAGAAGCGATTCCCCATGCGAAAATCGGCAGTTACCAGCCTTATTGGGCGCTCGCTGCGCATGTGCACCGGAAACTGGAGAACTTCGGGGAAGCGCGCACAGCGTACAGCCTCGCAATCGGGCTTTGCGAAGATCGTTCCGTCAGGCGATTCTTGCGCCAGCGCGCAATGGAGATTGAACAGAGCACGCGAACACGAACATAAGCGACAAGGTCGAGTGACGAACAAAGGCCGGGAATGCCACTACCGCATGGTAGTGCGCAATCCCGGCCTTTGGTATGCGGCTATGCGTAAATGGAGCTTCTTCCGAATAACGCGGTGCATTCCGCAGTATCGCATCCCGCATCCCGCATCCCGAATGACGGATTACTGCAATTTCGCGCTCATGATAAGCGTGCCGTTTGCACCGGTCGAGTACGACACCACATAGGACCGATCCTCGATCGTGAGCTTGAAGGACTTGGTATTGATCGGGGCAATCCGAAGATCGGAGCTGTCCTTGTCCAGCTTGGGCAGCCCTTGGATTTTCGGCAAAATATTGATGCGTCCGCCGCCGGGATCGGCCGCAGCCGCATTGAATAAATCAAGCTCCGCCCCATAAGCATACGAAGCGATGAAATATTGATCCGTCAGCCAAAAGTAGTCGTAAAACGCCCCGCCAATGATCCGATCCCGACGGCTGTGATCGCTCGAGCGAAGCGTGAAATACTGGCTGTCCGAAGTGATCCAATCATATAACAGGCGATACGTGCCCCCCGGGGAAGCGAGCGCCTCCGTAGCGAATCGCCGATTCTGGTCGGCATTGTTATCCAGGGCAACGCGGGCATGGCTGATGACTTCATCCTGATCCGTGAAGGTAACGGGGAAATTCGATTGGCCGATCGGAGCGTACAACAACCCTTCATAATTGTTGTACACTTCGACGTAATTATCGTCATCGAACTCATTGACCCATATTCCTGCGTTGGCAGATGCATAAGACCCGCCGCCATGAATGAAGCCATGATCGATTTCGAAGAACGATTGGAGCGCCTTGCTGCTATCTATGGCGTCCCAGACGCCGTTGCCCTTGTCCAGTGCGATTAGCAATTCCTTCAACAGCGTCGAGCCAGGGCGCTGCGCAGGCTTGCGGATCACGAAGGCCTCCTCGATCTTCGAAGTGCCTCGCAAACCGACATAGAATGTTTTTGTCTTATAGAAGCGGTCTTGACCCTTCGAATAACCCGGGGCGCCGAGCACGGCATTCACCTCGGACAGCGGCGAACCGATCCGAAGATGATCGACGATCTCTCCCTTGAACCGGTTGGACACGATAATGCCCGGCGATGCGTACCAATTCGTCAGCTCCAGCCCGTTCTTCCAATCGGAGTCGCGATAGGCGCCAGGGTTCAGCGCCACTTGCTGAATACGCGCGTTGATCGCATGTTTGGACCAATCCGCATACGGAACCGGGTGCAAGCCGGCCTGGGAATACGTGAGCGTCTTCAGGGCCAGGCTGCCGGACAAGTAATCGGCCATGCCGGTATACGCGAGTTTCGTCACCTTGCGCGCTTTCGGATCCGCGGTCACCTTCATGTCCATTTTGCCGTCCGTGAGCTCGAGCGACCAGTAGCCGTTTGCTTTGGCCATGTCTTGAAGGAAGGATTCCAGTCCCTTTGCATTCTGCAGAGTGGAGTTCTTCGGCATGGTCACGGCATATACGGGGTACGTGCCGCCTACCAGCTTTAATTGGTTCAGTTTGATCCCGTTTTTCAACAATACGTTCTTCGTGGGGTGGTTCCATTTCTGAAGATCGACGTATACGATACTGCTCGAAGCAGCAGCGGAAGCCGTGTGAATCTCCGTGGGAATAAGGAGAGCTAGAATCATGACTAGGACAAGGACTCGTCTATACGAATAAATGACAATCACTCCATTGTTATCAGATGACACGCCGCGTCTTACGACAATTTAAGATGCCTTATTTACATAATATCCTAAAATCTCTCAAGGATTGCAAGCCGAAAGTCCTGCAAGAGAGCAAGAAATAACAACGATCACAAGAAAGTGATATTTCTACTGAATCCCCTTCCAACTATAATAGGGACAAAGAACGGAGGGGTGTCATGAAAACGGCAGTGCAGGATGCGATGTTCGAGACGTTTGGAGAGGCACCGGCGGCTTACGGCCCAGTGGCGTTGTGGTGGTGGAACGGAGAGGCGCTCGATCGGGAAAGGCTCGCTTGGCAGCTCGATCGGCTTGCGGAGGCGGAGATGATGCATGTCTGCGTGTGTTACGCCAAGACGGGAGACGATGGGTTGATCGAGGCGTCGCCAACGGCGTTCACGCCCGAGTGGCTGGAGATCTGGGACTGGACCGCCGCGCAGTGCGCGGAACGCGGGATGACGCTCGGCTTCTGCGACTATGTATGGATTGATCAAGCGCAGGAACGATTGGCGGAGGCGAATCCCGAATTTCGGGGATGGAAGCTGACGGCGACGGTCGCGACGGCTCATCCGGCCGATCCGGTATCGTTCGAAGCCATGACGGACACGCAGCGGATTATCGCGGCTTACGCCTGGCCTGGCGTAAGCGGGCCATACCGGCTGGCAGACGCGGTTATGCTATCCCCCGAACAGGGGACTTGGCGGCCCGAGGCTGACGAGTGGACGGTGCTGACGGTACGGGCCGAGCGGATCCGCTTCGATCCGATGAATCGGCAAGCGACGGAAGCGATCATTGGCACGCTGTATGCGGTATTCGACCGCCCGGAGAGCGGCGCAAGGCTCGGGGGAACACTCGATTATTTTTTTCAGGATGAATTGAGCTTCGGGGGCGAGATGCCTTATTGGAACGACAAGTTCGAGGAAGCGTTCCGCGAGCAGACCGGTTATGGGCTAATCGGCGCGCTGCCGGCGCTGTGGCTGGACGTCGGCGAGGAGACGGCGCGAGTCCGCCTCGACTATTACGATGTCGCGATCGGCCTGATGGAGGCGTGCTATTACAAGCCGATCTACGAATGGCATGCGGCGCGCGGCACGCTGTACGGCCATGACCAGTGGGGACGGCAATCGATTATCGGGACGACGAAGATGTACGGGGATTATTTTCGGACGATGCGCTGGTATAGCGCGCCGGGGTACGACGATTTCGGCGGAGCGGGAAGGCAGCGCAATTTCAAGGACGGGAAGCTGGCGAGCTCGGTCGCGCATTTGAACGGGCGTTCGCGCGTATGGGTCGAAGCGTTCCACAGCGCGGGCTGGGGCATGACGCCGGCGGAGATGACGTCATGGCTGAACGAGAATTTCGCGTTCGGCGCAACGTTGTACAACGCGCACGGGCTGTACTATTCCACGTACGGCGGATGGTTCGAGTGGGCGCCGCCGGATCCGCACTTCCGCCAGCCGTACTGGGCGCATATGACGCGGTTCAACCGCTACGTCGCGCGCATGTGTTACATGCTCAGCCAAGGCGAGCATCGCTGCGAAATTGCGGTCATGATGCCGATTTCGTCGGTGCAGGCCGGCATCGGCCAGGAAAAGGCGGAAAGCGATTGCTACGGTTTGGCCGAGAAGCTGTTCTACGGTGGACTCAATCTGGATTTCGCGGACGAGACTTCGCTCGCGTCGGCCTCCGTTGCGGACGGTAGGCTGCTTGTCGCGGGGGCGAGCTATCGCATACTGGTGCTGCCGTCGATCGGGGCGATGCGGCAGGAGACGCTCGAGAAGCTCGCAGCGTTCCGCGAAAGCGGCGGCATCGTGATCGCGTACGGGCGGCTGCCCGAAGCGACGGATCGCGGCGGGAGCGCCGATCCGGCGCTGACGTCCGCGCTCGCGCGGATTTTCGGCGGCGATGCGGCATCGGGCGGCGAAGGTGCAGCAACGAGCAGCGCCGAGTGCCATGGGTACTTCGTGCAGAGCGGGTATGATCGCGTGCGCGAGATCGCCGAACGCCATGCGACAGCCGCGTTCCGGGCAGACCGTCCCGGGCTGCTAAGCGTGGAGCGGCGAGTGGGCGCGCGGCGGATTTTCTATCTCTACAACGCGACGGACGAAACGCTGGACGCGGGCTGCACGTTTCCGGCAGCCGGAGCGGGCAGCGTCTGGGATGCCTGGACCGGCGAGGTCTCTGCGCTTTCCGATGCGGTCGGAACGGCGGACGGAACGAAGGCGCGGCTGCGGTTCGCGCCGCGCGAAGCGCAGCTCGTCGTGTTCGATATTGCGAGTGACGGCGATAGCGATGAACGAAGCACATCCATTGCGAGCGTCGACGCGATAACGCCGGAACGATGCAGTGCGGCGGGCCATGAGTCGCAGCTCAGCACGGTGAAGCTGCCGCTCGGCGGCGAATGGGAAGTCCGGCTCGTTCCGCTGCTGGACAATCGGTATGGCGATTTTCGGCTGCCTGCAAGCGGCGAGTTAATCGGAGGCGAGGCAGCGTCGTTCGTGTGGCGTCCGGAGCATGAGGCGGAACAAGGCTGGATGCTGCCGGATTACGACGACGCCGATTGGGTGAAGCACGGCGCTTCGTATGGCCCGGCATTCCGTTCGGTCGGCGATTTCGCGCCCGGCGACGAGTCGTCCGCGAACGAAGCGCGCTCGCTGCTGAACGTCGCCGGAGATGCGGCTCCCGGCAATGCGGAGCCGATCGCAGAATGGGCATCGGCGCGCGGCTATACGCTGTCTGCGCATGCGTTCTCTCGCGAATGGGGAATCGAACGCGATCCGATGCAGATGTATCTGGGAGCAGGGCCTTTCGGGTTGAAAAAGCGCGCCTTCGACACGTTCCTCGACTTCGGTTACGTTGGAACAGGTCGTGTTCTCGACCCGCACGGGCCGGGCATCGACCAGCCGGCTTCCGACATCGTGCCGCGCTCCGGAAGGATCGCATGGACGGATGTCCTCGCGGACGAAGACGCGGTTCGGATACTCTATCTCGAAGCGATGGTTTATGAAGATTTCTTCCCCGCGCGGCCGCGATTGCTCCCGGTGCGCGCCTGGCTGAACGGCGTTCTCGTCGCCGAAGCCAGCGGCGAATACGAGGTTCGGCTGCGGCCCGGGCGTAACCGGCTCGTGCTGGAGCTGCAATATCCGGCGAACGAGAGGCTGCGTGCTTATGCCGTCATCGCCGAACACGACGCGGGCGCAGAAGTAGAAGCAGCAGCCGCAGCAGCAGCAGCAGAAGCAGAAGCAGAAGCAAGAGCAGGCGCAAAGCCGCTTCGGTGGTCGGGCTCGAAGAATTGGCACCGCAGCGATTCGCTCGGACGCGATGCCGGCAACTCGGCGGGACTGTACCGATTCGCCGTGCCGCCGGGCATCCGGTCGCTGCGGTTCGCCGCGTTCGCGCGCGAGGCGGAAGCGTGGATCGGCGGCGAAAGCTGCGCCGCTGCTGCCGTAGGCGAGACCGCGGAAGGGGCGACGCTGTTCGAAGCGTCGCTGGCTGTATCGTCGCCGCGCGTAACGGTCGCCGCGCTGCGCATCCCTCACCCGCCCGGCTACGCTGGCGGGATGGCGCTGCCCGAGCCGGTCAAGTTCGTCTGCGAGCCGGGATTCGCGGAGCTGGCCGACTGGCGCGAGTGGGGCCTGGCCGCATACTCCGGCGCCATTCGTTATTCGCGCAGAATCGAGCTGCCTCCGGGCAGACTCGTCTCGTCAATGCTTTCGCTCGGCGACGTCAGCGCGTGCGCGCAGGTATTCGTGAACGGCGCCTTCGCAGGGGCCGCGATAGCGCCGCCGTGGACGGTCGACTTGACCGAAGCGCTGCAGCAAGGCGGCGTTGTCCAGCTTGAGATCGAGGTCGCGAACACGGCCGCCAACCATTGGCTCGCGCATACGCCGACGATGTATGCCTACCCGGGTCAGGATGCGTCGGGCTTGACGGGACCGGTATCCATAAGCTGCGTGTACGCCATAGACCCTCGTGAAGGATATGAAGAACAAGAATGATTTTCACAAACAGAGCCTAGCAGCGGATTAATCGCCGCTGCTGCTCTGTTTTTTCTGTTCAGAAACCAACATTCAGCTGGCGCGAACAGGGATTTCCCATCCATTGGGTGAATTATCCAATACAATATTCCCGGAGGTGCACGTATGAAGGAGGATAAGATCATGCAGCCGACAGAGCTTGTGAAGCTGGGGCAGTATAGATTCAGCGGGCTGGATGCGTCGCTGGTCGGGGCCATGAAATCTGCAGCGGACTATTATCGAATGCCGTTAACCGCAGCTTGGATATACGGCATGACAGGGCTTGCCTTCTTGCATGTGCTGGACGAGAACATGGCGGAACCGAATGGGGGACCATTGGAGCCGGAGGTTTTCCGGCTTGCCCGCAATATCGGCTTGGACATTCAGGGGATTCACGTTTACGCGGAAGGTGAGACCTTCGCTCGTTTACAAGCGGAGGCATGGGAGAAAGCGAAACAAGCGATGTACGCAAGCCGGCCGGTTTTTGCCAAGAATATCGATATCCGCAATCAAACGTCGGTCATCCATGCGATCGATGATACCGGTTACTACACGTACACGTGGCATACGGGGTATGAACACAGCGAAGAGGTAATTCCTTGGAACTTATTGGGCTTAAGCCGGTGCCCTTGTATCCATTGCGTGCTTGATCGGCAATCCTCGGCAACGGAAGAGGTAACGGACTCATCCGCCGGGTTAATTTCGCTGCATTGGACGAATCCGATCCAGGCTGCCGATGAAGAAGCTTCTTTCAAAGAAGCGCTCGAGTTTGTCATTCGGTTGAACGAGAAAGCCGCGTTTCAGTGGTCGGGGCGAACCTATTTGGTTGGTTCCAAGGCTTACGAGCATTGGTTAACGGCTGTGGAAAACCGTACGTTGGACAAGTACATGTTCAGCCTGTTCGTTGAAATCTTGACCGAAGCCAGGAATCACGCGGTTGCTTTTCTCGCTGAACTACGCGGAGTCTTAAAGCAGGTGAACCCGGCGCTGGTGGACGAACTCATGCTTATTTATTCTGAAATGGCTTCCGAGTATCAAATTTTGAAAGGCATGTATCCGTATTCGGAACCGCGCGAGCATGAGCTTACGCAGCATGAACGATGCGCGGAAATTCTAAGGGGAATCATGGCATTGGAGGCGAAGGCAACCGTAACGATGATGGGAATTTACGAGACGCTGTAAGCTGCAAGAGAAGCAAGGCCAGACTTCCTCGGCTTCTATGGTTTCTGGCCTTTACGAGTCGCGATTGCGGCATCGGCTACCTGCCGGCTACCTCTAGTTCTGCGTTAACGCTCTTAAGGAAGCGCCAGCTCCAAGGGTAAGAAGGCATACTCCCCATTCCTGACGATGCCGCCATGACGAACGGGAATGCGATGCTTGAAGAGGGGGCCGTCGATGACAGTGGTGTGGAACTCGCCGCCTTCTCCGCAAGGGTCAATACCGCGGGCTTGCAGTTCCTTCACGTAGTCGTGCGTTAACGTTCGTCCCAGATCCTCTTCCCGCATCCCCAACGATAGATTCACCGTGACCAGAACGGATTCGAATCCCAGATCGATAAACGCCGCGACAACTTCAAAATGATCCATTTCCCACAGCGGCATGCCAAGCTTCAGGCCTGCGTTCCGGGTAACCTTGTCATGCCAGCAATCTTCGACAGGCATATCCAAGTCTCCGGTAACCAACGCTTCTGCGCCGCGTTGCTTCGCTTGTTCCAATAAGACCATGAATTCGCGTTCATAGTCCTCCCAGCTTGCAGACGCCATATAAACGGGCAAGCCGATCGCTTCGGCCTGAGCGCGAATGAGCTCGGGAGGCATGCCGTGGGAGCGGGAACGTTTCCCTTCTTCCTCCAGCATGACGATGATCCCGATCGCCTCTCCGACCTGCATGGACTTGTACAGCGCCAGGGTGCTGTCCTTCCCCCCGCTGAAGGAGGCGATAAACGGATGCCCGTGAGCGCCGGTTTTCCAATTTATAGTTTCGTTCATTCTATCGTGCTCCTTTGTTAAGCTGCTCTGTGAATTGTAACACGAATCACTGAAACGGAGGCGAGTCAGTCGGAATCCAGGACGGATATACAGCGTATGAAAGTTTTAATTTACCGCTACAGCTTGCGAATGACGAACGACCCGTGGGAGGCGGAAGATTTATCGCAGGATGCGCTGCTCAAAGTTCATCGCGCGCTAGAGCTTAATCCTCAATTGTCGATTTCAAAGGCTTACTTATTTCGCGTGGTTAGTAATGCGTGGAAAGATAAATGGAAACGGAGAAAAGGCCGCCAAGCGCTGTTCGGCGATGCTGTCCTCGATGTGGCCGTGCAGGATGGGGAGCTATCGACGAGAGAATTGCTGGAAGTGCTGGCAGAGCGCCTGTCCCCTCGTTCTTTGGTCATTTTGCTGCTGAGGGATGTGTTTGATTTCACGGCAAGGGAGACGGCGGCCTTTCTGTCTTCCACCGAAGAGGCGATCCAAGTTGCGCTTGGCCGTGCAAGGCTCAGGCTGCGTAAACTTGCCGATCGGTCCAAGGCGGAAGAGGGGTTAGGAGAAGCGCGCCGTCAGTCCGCGCAATGGGGACCGCATGATTTCGACAAGCTGGTAGATGCTTTTCGAAGGCGAGACCCGAGGTCGATTTGCCGGGCCTATATCGGACTTGCGAGGCAGCGAGTACGTATAAGCCGGCTGCTATGGTCGAATGGCAAACTTGCTTTCTATTTGGAAGACCCGGACGGCAACCGGTTCATGATTACCGAATAATTTTTTTTGAAGGGATGTTTGGTTTCGATCCTGATTGTCGTTCATTATGCGTAGTCTATTATTTATTAAAATGGAGGCAGCAAAAATGGGAGTTCATTCATTAGGTGCGATTTTTATTCGTGTGAGCAACTTAGAGAATTCGATTCCGTTCTATTCTGCTTTAGGTTTGCGATTCCGCGGAATTGAGGACTGGGACCCAGGGCGTGCGGCGACGTTCTACCTGTTACCGGACCATGACGGATTTCCGCTCATGACGTTAGTGGAATCCGACAAGGTTCAGGTGCTGGAATATCATAGCTACAATCTGAATGCGACGAATGTACGGGAGATATATAGGGATTTGGAACTGAGCGGCTATAAGTTAAGGCCGGTCGAGGAATGGTCCTCGCCATGGAACCATCATATTATGTTCGATGTCTATGATCCCGATGGTCATCCGATCAATATTATCGAGGTCATTCCAATTAACCAAGCGCAAGCTGTCCAGGTGCACAGATAGTATGAAGCAAGGAGTAAAGAAGGGCCGGGATCGCCGCCATTGCGATGATATCCCGGCCCTTCTTAGTGATAGCGCGGTGTGCGCATTCATCTGTAACAATGAGGTCTTTGTTTTTTGTATAATGTAAGCAGTTTCAAGAATTCCGCCAGCATTCATGAATGCTATTTTCTAATTACTGTACACAAAGGGGCTATCATCGTGATGGAATACAGAAAGGCAAGACCGGACGAGCGCGAGGCTTATATCGATTTAGCCAACTACGCTTTTAAAATCGATTTCGAATCCGTGATTCCGAAAGTGTACGGCAAGGACATGGACCCGTCGGCGATGCATATGGTCGCTGCGGACGAGCAGGGACGGCTGCGAGCGCAAGTGGCCGTTTATCCGGAACCGATGAACGTCGGCGGCTTTCCGCTGCGAGCAGGATACTTGGGCATTGTGTCGGTGCATCCGAGGGCCCGCGGAGAAGGACATATGAAGGTACTGATGAACAAGTGGCTCGAAGAAGCGCCGCAATCGTACGATATGCTCGTGTTATACGGTCAGCGTCAACGATACGAATATTTCGACTTCACGCTCGGAGGAGTGAGAATCAAATATACGGTTGGGCAAGACAATGCCCGCCATGCGTTGAACGACGTGAGCATCGACGGGCTGTCCATCCGCCCGCTGTTCGAGATCGAAGGCGCCGCAGCCTTCGCGGGCAAGCTGAACGATGCCCGGCCGTCGTTCGTGCAACGCGACGAGCAGCAGATGCCGTTCGTCTTAACCGGTCTAGAGCAGCGTCCGCTCGGGGTTCTGGACGAGGGCAGACTGATCGGCTATCTGGTTGTCGGCAAGACAGGCAAAGAAATCACCGAATTCGCGATGGAGAATGCAGACGACATTCCGCGGGCGATGAAAGCATATTTGGCGCATGCGGGCACGGACTGGCTGTCGGTTCTCGCGCCGGAATACGAGACGGAGCTGAATGCGAGCTTGAGCCGTTTTGCGGAAAATTACGCGATCGAGACGTCCGACATGTACCATATTTTCGATTTTGCGCGAGTGCTTGAAGCCTATCTGACGCTGAAGCATCGGACGATCGGACTTGCGTACGGTCAATTCTCCGCCATATTGGATGGCCAGCCCGTAACTGCCCGCGTGGATGAGAACGGCGTAACGGTCGAACGATCGGCGCTGCCTGGCGCTGGCGAGTTTACCAAGCAGCAGGCCCAGAAGCTTCTGCTCACGCCGCACGGCCGTTTTATGGAAGCCCGCGTCCCGGCCGGATGGTTTCCGCTCCCGATCTTCTGGTACATGGCCGATAAGTTTTGACAGAACGGGAGGAGACAGCTATGAATACGACTACGAAGGCAACTATGGAAGAGAAACGCGGCATACTCATTTTGCCTGAGGAGGCTGGCCTCTATTGGGCGGATCTGATCGCGCGTTCGGGCCTTAATCTGGTGGGCATCCATCCGGGCTGGGGAGCGGGAGCGCTCGAGGAACTCGAGAAAATGCTGGATTTCGTGAAGACGCCGCAATTTGCGGAATTCGCGCAGCGGATGAAAGAGCTGAACGTAGCTATCGAGTTCGAGGCCCACGCCATGTCATGGCTCGTTCCGCGAGCCCTATTCTCCGAGCATCCCGACTGGTTCCGAATGGATGAGTCAGGCAACCGGAATGCGGACTTCAACTTATGCGCGTCCAGCCCGGAGGCGCTCCTTTTCTTGGAGACGCGGTCGGAAGAGCTAGCCCGCGCATTGCCTTCGCCGACGGGGCGATATTATTTTTGGATCGACGACGTGACCGGCAGCGCTTGCCATTGCGGGAATTGCCGGGTATTGTCCGCCTCCGACCAGGCGATGATTTTCTATAATCATATCTTGCGTGGGATACGGCGATTCGATCTAGAGGCCGAGCACTGTTATCTGGCTTACCAGGATACCATTCAGGCACCTGATAAAGTGAAGCCAGATCCTGGCATCTTTCTGGAATACGCCCCCATCTATCGCGATTCGGCCCGGCCGATCAACGATCCGGATTGCCCGGAGAACTACAAGGAGCTCGAGCACCTGCCTGGCCTGCTGCGACTGTTCGGACAAGAAGGCGCTCAAATCCTGGAATACTGGATGGACAATTCCCGGTTTTTGAAATGGCAGAAACCGCTGAGCCCGCTGCCTTTCTACGAAGAGGTTATTCGCCGGGATGCGGAGTATTATCGGAGCTTGGGGTTCAATCGGCAGACCAGCTTCGGCGTATGGCTGGGAGAGGACTACGGTCAGGCTTTCGGAGAGCCGCCGATCATCGCTTATGCTCGCGCAATCGAGGGATAAGCAGGGGCGGCATTGACTTTACGTCTATTTAAGGGTAGCGTGGTAGTGGCTGGCAATTGATACGCGGGGACGGCGTCGCTGGGGCGCCGCTGCTCGGACAGCCGATCCATAGCTAAGGGAGATTGATGAAAGTGGAACATACAGAGGACCAAATCGAAGAACAAATAAGCGCCGCGCCGGGCATGGAAGAATTGAAGAGAGCCGTGAGCCGTACGTCGAATTGGCGCGAGCGGCTGAAAGCCGTGGAAGCGCTGAGAGAGCTGGGCGGCCAGCCTGCTGTCGATCTATTGACGCGCATCGTCAAGAACGATACCGTCCATCAAGTGCAGTTGGCTGCGCATAGCGCATTGACGGAGCTGGGCGTGGAAGCCGAGCGTCCGCTGAAGAAGACGATCGAGCTGGTCAAGGGCACGGGCAAGATCTTGCTGCGCATCAAGAAGAGCCTGCCTGCCGGCCACTCGTACGAGGCGTTCAAAGAGAAGCTGAAGCATATGCGGACGGACGTGTACGATATTTACGAAGGCGACAAGGGAGAAGGCTTCGACGAATGGCTCGAAAGCACATGGTCTTCCTTGTCCGGAAGGTAGACGAGCATGGCCAAGAGCAAGGGCGGTACAGGCCGCGGCACGGATAAGAAGGGCTGGAACCGCTGGCAGGCAACAGAGAAACGCATCAAGAACGCACCGAAACCGTACAAGAGCAAAGGCACCAAGAAGCCGGCCGAAGGCGGCGCTGCTTCTGGAACGCCTGGCGCCGCGGCGGGCAAAGGGACCGGTTCCGGAGCTTCTTCCCGTCCGGCTGCGAAATCCCCGTCCGCTAAATAGGGCATGGCTGCATAAATTTCCTCTTTCCGTGAACGCTGATAGACATGGCGTATGCGCGGAAGAGGTTTTTTTATTGCACGCGCGCATGAATGCCAGGCCTGGAATGCCGAGAAGCGAAACGGGCTTAGCGGCGGCAATCCGGACGCGAAGCTCTCTGCATATTGGCGCCGGCGACAGCTTTTTCTCCTTTGCCTATTGACTTTCGTTTTAATTATGTCAAAATGACAATATAAGAAAACGAAGCAGGTGATCCCGCATATGAACGAACCGATCGAAGAAGCCGCGAATTATTCCGCAAGCCGATACCGGACGCCGGACGGAGCGCCCGCGGATATCGTCATCTTCACCATCACCTCAACGGAGCGGAACACGGCGAAGAAGTCGCTGCCCGTACGACAGCTCGAGGTGCTGCTTATCCAGCGCAAAGGCTGGCCTTATCAAGGACACTGGGCGCTCCCGGGCGGCTTCTCCAAGGAAACGGAAACCTTGCTGGACAGCGCGCTGCGCGAACTGCACGAAGAAACGGGCGTCGCCGACGTGCACATCGAATATTTCGGCGTCTACAGCAAGCCGGGCCGCGACCCCCGCGGTTGGATGATTTCGCATGCGTTCTTCGCGCTCGTTCACGAACATGCGCTGGCGAACCGGCGTGCGGCGGACGATGCTGCCGATGTCCGGTTGTTCCCGGTGCAGGAAGCGCTGGCGATGAATCTTGCCTTCGACCACCGCGAGATATTGGAGGACGCGCTGCAGCAAATTCGCATCAAGATGCTCACGACGACGATCGCCAAGTCATTCCTTCCGGAGGAGTTCACGATCGGCGAACTCTATCAGGTTATCGAGGCGGTCGTACCGGATTTCGAAGAGAAGAACTTTATTCGCAAAATCACGTCTACCCAGAGCCGCAAAGGCATTATCGAAGAAGTACGCGACCGTAAAGGCGAGCTCAAGCAGTCCAATCGCCATTCCCAACGCGCGGCGCAGCTGTACCGGTTCACGGACTACGTGCCGCAGCTTTCGATTTACAGCTAATTGGAGAAAAGGGGAAATGCAATGAAAGCACTCATCGTCATCGATTATACAGTTGACTTCGTCGTCGGCAAGCTGCCTTGCGGCCAGCCGGCAATCGATATTGAGCAACGTATCGCGGAATTGACGGCGCAGTTTGCGGGGCAGGGGGATTTTACCGTGATGGCCGTCGACCTGCATCGGGAGCAGGATGAGCTGCATCCCGAGCATAGGCTGTTTCCGCCGCATAACATCGAGGGTACGGACGGCCGTGATTTGTACGGACGGCTGAAGGATGTCTATGAAGCGAACCGGGAACGCATCTATTGGATGGACAAAACGCGCTACAGCGCTTTTTGCGGAACCGATCTGGAATTGCAGCTGCGCATGAGAGATATTCAGGAACTGCACCTCGTCGGCGTCTGCACGGATATTTGCGTCCTGCACACGGCAGTGGACGCCTACAATAAAGGCTTTCGCATCGTCATCCATGCAGATGCGGTCGCGAGCTTCAATGAACAAGGACATGACTGGGCGCTGACGCATTTCGAGCGGACGCTCGGCGCCGCGATTTATAGAGATGGACAGCGAATTACAGTTTAAGGAGAGTGGATCGAGATGAATTACGAGAACATGACGCTTCACACCGATAAATATCAAATCAACATGATGTACGCCCACTGGGTGCAAGGATCGCATAACGATCAGGCGATATTCGAAGTATTCTTCCGCAAACTGCCGTTCGGCAACGGATACGCGGTCTTCGCCGGGTTGGAGCGGGTCGTCGATTATATTCGAAACATCCGGTTCGGCGACGAGGAAATCGCTTTTCTCCGCGAGCAGGAAGAAGGCTATAAGGAAGAATTCCTGGAGGAGCTGCGGGAGTACCGATTCACGGGACAGCTGGACGCCGTACCGGAAGGAACGATCGTGTTCGCGAACGAACCTCTTCTGCGCATTACGGCGCGGATTTTCGAGGCGCAGCTGATCGAGACGGCCATCCTCAACTTCGTGAACTTCCAAACGCTGATCGCCACGAAAGCATCGCGGATCAAGCAGGTGGCCGGCGATGACGGCCTGCTGGAATTCGGCACCCGAAGAGCCCAGGAAGCCGACGCTTCCGTATGGGGAGCAAGGGCGGCGTATATCGCCGGATTCCATGCCACGTCGAACCTGCGGGCAGGCATGCTGTTCGGCATTCCGACCAAAGGAACGCACGCCCACGCTTGGGTGCAGGGGCATGACACGGAGGAGGAGGCATTCCGCAAATACGCGGAGGTGCTGCCGGACCAAGTCACTTTGCTCGTGGATACGTACGACACCTTGCGGAGCGGCGTGCCGAACGCGATCCGGATCGGGAAGATGCTGGAGAAGCAGGGCAAACGAATGAACGGAATCCGCCTCGACAGCGGAGACTTGGCGTATTTGTCGCAGGAAGCGCGGCGCATGCTGGACGAAGCGGGACTGCATTATGTCGGCATCGTCGCTTCGAACGACTTGGATGAGTCGCTGATTTTCAGCTTAAAGGGGCAAGGAGCCAAGATCGACGTTTGGGGCGTGGGCACGCAGCTCATTACCTCGGGCGATCAACCATCGCTTGGCGGGGTCTACAAACTGGTCGCGCGGGAAAAGGATGGCGAGATGGTTCCCGTCATCAAGATTTCAGGCAATCCCGAGAAGGTGACGACGCCCGGGCGCAAAGACGTGTACCGCATCATCAACCGTGAAACCGGTATTGCGGAAGGCGACTATTTGACTCTCGTCGAGGAAGGCCCGCTGAACACCGAGGAGCCGCTGCGGCTGTTCGATCCGGTGCATCATT